>CAIXKV010000216.1 GCA_903920145.1 uncultured Rhodospirillales bacterium | reverse complement strand
CGCCGGTATCGGGCCGCGACGGCGGCCCCGCGCGCCCATGCGCGCGAAGCCAAGGGCGCGGATGCGCCCGCCCGGCGTCTGAGGGCAGCCTTGATGAGTCACCATCAAGGCCCGATGGGTATGGCGCACAAAAAACGGCCTTTGACGGGTTCCCGTCAAAGGTCGTTTGCCTGGAGCTGGAACGATTGGACTCGGCAGTCTTAGAAGCGATAGCCGATGCCGACGCCAACCAGCCACGGATCGAGATCGACGGTGGTCTTCAGAGCGCCGCCGGCCGCTTTCACGTCGGTGGAGATGAAGAGCTTCTTCACGTCGAGGTTCAACGACCAGTTGCCGGTCAGAGCGATATCGATACCGGCCTGAACCGCTGGGCCGAAGGAGTTGGAGTAGGTCATGGGTTGAGCCGCGCCGCCGCTCTGGCCGAACAGGAAGGTGTAGTTCACGCCAGCGCCGATATAGGGGCTGATCCGCTCTTTGGTGAAGAAGTGGTACTGAGCGGTGATGGTCGGCGGCAACAACCAGACATCGCCAAGATTGACGCTGCCGGGGTTGGCAGTGACATGGTGCTGGGTGACGCCAGCGATGGCTTCAACCGCGATGTTGTCCGTGATGAAATAGGACAGGTCCAGCTCGGGGATGTAATTGTTATCGACCTGGGTGCTGAGGCCGGTGTTGGCGCCACCCGCCGTCTTGATGGAGCTGCCGTCTTCGGGCAATACCCCGACCGCGCGCAGGCGCACCAGGAACTGACCGGCGGCTTTGGTCTTGAAACCATCACCGTCATCGGCCAGAGCGGGGCCAGCGAATGCAGAGGCCATCAAGCCAATAGCTGCCAGAGCGAGGCTAAAACGTTTCATGGGGAGAATCTCCTAAAGCTTAAGCGAAGCGTTTCGAGGGGCGAATTTCGAGGGTGAAGTTTGTCGTATCACCACGCTAAGGGACAAAGTTATCCCAAGGTTTCCGATGCCGTCCATAGTTTCGCCAAATTTCAGATGGGGATTGTGTTGATTCGGCAACATTTTCTGGTTAGTAAAAGGTTAATTCAGCATGAAAGGAATGTAGTAGCGACGCGGACGGCGGGGAGGTCAGGGCTTGGCCTGGGAGGGTGTCCCAGAGTAGGGTACTTTGGTGCCGTTGGGCGCGTTTCGGGGTGGCGGTTGTCCAGGGTTCCCGGTGTTCGCTCCTCCCATGATCTTACTAAACGTGGGTCGCTTTCCATGTCGTCTTGTGTTGCTTTGATTGTCGCGGCGGGTTCCGGCGAACGGTTCGGGGGCGAAAAACCCAAACAATACTTGTCGTTAGCAGGCAAACCGCTGTTGCGCCACACCATTGAGGCCTTTTTGGCGCATCCCGCCGTGACGGCGGTTCAGGTGGTGTATCAGCCATTACACCGGGACTATTACGACCAAGCCGTTGCCGGTTTGGGTCTCCCCGAGCCGGTTCCGGGAGGCGCTACGCGTCAGGATTCGGGCCGATTGGGGTTGGAGCGGTTGGCGGAATGGCCCGGCGGGCCGCCCAAGACCGTGTTGATCCATGACGCTGCCCGGCCTTTGGTGGATGCTGGGACTATTTCACGGGTGTTGGCCGCTTTGGATCACACACCTGCGGCGATCGCCGCCGTGCCGGTTTTCGATACCCTCAAGCGGGGCGAGGGGGGGCTGGCCATCGGAACCGTCGATCGTGCCGGTTTGTGGCAAGCTCAAACCCCCCAGGCGTTCCATTTTTCCACCATTCTCGAGGCGCATCGCCGCCTGGCCGGGGCTGGTCTCACCGACGACGCATCGGTGGCCGAGCGCGCTGGCCTGTCGGTGGCACTGGTGCCCGGCAGCCCGGATAATATCAAAGTGACCACACCCGATGATCTTGCGCGGGCCCATCGTTTGCTGGGGCCGACTCCGACCGATAGTCGCACCGGCCTAGGATTTGATGTCCATCGCTTTGCCGAAGGCGATCAGGTCACGCTGTGCGGCGTTTCCATCCCCCATCGTCACCGACTCGAGGGCCACTCGGATGCCGACGTGGCGCTTCATGCGTTGACCGATGCTATTCTGGGGGCCATTGGCGCCGGTGACATTGGTAGCCATTTTCCCCCCAGCGAACCCCGTTGGCGGGGGGCCGACAGCACCGTGTTTTTGCGCCATGCGGTCGAATTGGTGCGGGCTCGGGGCGGTGTCATTGGTCATGTTGATGTGACGTTGATCTGCGAGCGCCCCAAGATCGGGCCTCATCGGGCGGCGATGGTGGCGCGATTGGCCGACGTGCTGGGGATTGCCGAGGATCGTGTTTCGGTCAAGGCCACCACCACCGAGCGGTTGGGATTTACCGGGCGCGAAGAAGGGATCGCCGCCCAGGCGGTGGCGACGGTGGCGCTGCCAGGGTCGGTTTGGTAAGGCCGTCGAATGGGGAGGGGCGCTGTGGATGAGCTGATCCTGTTGGCAGAGCAGGTGGTGGTGGCTCAGACTCGGGCAGGGCGCCGGATCGTCACCGCCGAGTCCTGTACCGGCGGCCTGATCGCCGCCTGTCTGACCGCCGTTGCCGGGGCCTCGGTGGTGGTCGAACGCGGTTATGTCACCTATTCCAACCAGGCCAAGGAGCAGGATCTCGGAGTGCCGCCCGAAACTTTGGCGGCATACGGGGCGGTGAGTGCCGAGACCGCCGCCGCCATGGCCTTGGGGGCGCTGAATCGGTCACCTGCCGAACTGGCGGTGGCCGTGACCGGGATTGCTGGCCCTGGCGGTGGCTCCTTAGAAAAGCCGGCGGGCTTGGTTTATCTGGCCCTGGCCTGTCGCGATGGCGGAGCGCCGCAGGTGGAACGCCATCTGTTTGCCGGAGACCGCGCCGCCGTTCGGAGCGCCACGGTTCGGCGGGCGCTGGAGTTGTTGCTATTTGTTTCACCTGCCGCCCTTGACTTGGGGCCGTAACCCGTTATCACTGCCGACATCGACCGACAGGGGAGCATGTGACGGCGATGGCAAGGGCGTTCGTCTTTCCGGGACAGGGCAGTCAAGCGGTGGGAATGGGGCGCGAGCTGGCGGCGGTCTTCGCCGAAGCTCGTGATGTTTTCGCCGAAGTCGACGATGCTCTCAGTCAAAAATTGTCGGGGCTGATGTTCGAGGGCCCCGAGGACGAGTTGACGTTGACCGAGAACGCCCAACCGGCGTTGATGGCCGTCAGCGCCGCCGTTGTGGCCGTGTTGCGGCGTCAAGGCGGTTTGGATTTGGCCGGAACGGTCCAATATGTCGCGGGCCACTCGTTGGGTGAATATTCGGCGCTTCATGTCGCCGGGACTTTTTCCTTGGCGGATACGGCACGGCTTCTGAAGCTGCGGGGCCGTTCGATGCAGCGGGCGGTGCCGGTGGGGCAGGGCGCCATGGCAGCCTTGCTGGGGGCCGACCTTGAGGCGGCTCAGGCGATTGCCCAGGCCGCAACCGCAGAGTCCGGGCGGGTGTGTGCCGTTGCCAATGACAACGCGCCCGGACAGGTGGTGATCAGCGGCGATGTCGGAGCGGTCGATCTGGCGATTGCGATTGCAGCCAAGCGCGGCTTGAAACGCAGCATCAAGTTGCCGGTGAGCGCCCCCTTCCATTGTCCGTTAATGGCGCCAGCAGCAGAGGCCATGGCCGAGGCTTTGGCGGCGGTGTCTGTCCGCGCGCCGCAGGTTCCGTTGGTAGCAAACGTCACCGCCACAGCGGTGACCGATCCGGCGGAGATCAGCCGGTTGCTGGTCGAACAGGTTACAGGTTTGGTGCGGTGGCGCGAGAGCATGCTGTACCTGAAGGCCCAAGGGATCGATACCGTGGTCGAATTGGGCAGCGGCAAGGTGCTTTCGGGGCTAGTCAAGCGCATCGACAAGGAGCTGATCGGGATTTCGGTGCAGACTCCGGCGGAAATCGAAGCGTTCCTGAAGACCTGATAGGGTTTCTCGTCGTCCCTGTTGATTTGTTGAGGATGGAAGAGAGTGGCCATGTTTGACCTTGGCGGCAAGACGGCGCTGGTGACCGGCGCTTCGGGTGGTCTTGGGGCCGCGATTGCGCGCGCGCTGCACGCCCAAGGGGCGACGGTGGCGTTGTCCGGTACGCGAGTTGAGGCTCTGAACCAATTGGCGAGCGAGCTTGGCGGCGAACGGGTTCAGGTGGTGCCGGGTAATCTGGCCGACGCCGCCGCGACCGAGGCCCTGTTCAAGGCCGCCGAAGCGGCGTTGGATGGGCGGGTTGACATCCTGGTCAACAACGCCGGCCTGACCCGCGATGGGTTGGCCATGCGGATGAAGGACGAGGATTGGCTTCTGGTGCTTGACGTCAACCTGACCGCTGGTTTCCGGCTGGCGCGGGCAGCCCTGAGGGGAATGATGAAACGCCGTTGGGGCCGGATCATCGGTATTACGTCGGTGGTTGGCGTGACCGGCAATCCTGGTCAGGCCAATTATGCCGCGTCCAAGGCCGGCATGATCGGCATGTCCAAGGCGCTGGCCGCCGAAGTCGGTTCGCGGGGGATCACGGTCAACTGCGTTGCGCCTGGCTTTATCGTCACAGCCATGACCGATGCTCTCCCTGCGGATCAGAAAGAGCGACTCGTGGGGGCCATTCCGACGGGTCGAATCGGCGATCCCGCCGACATCGCCGCCGGGGTGGTGTTCCTGGCGAGTCCAGAAGCCGCCTACATCACCGGCCAAACCCTGCATATCAACGGCGGCATGGCCATGATCTAGGGGGTTGGGGGTTGGGGCCGGTATCCAAATTTGCGGGGGTACTGGTCATTCTCGGCGGCGTATGGTATTTGACGTGACTTTTCGGACGATCCGGGGGCGTCGAAAACTAGGCCGTCGTGGCGAAAGCCGCGTCGCTGCGGAACCGAAAACCGCCACTTTATCGATGGAACAGGAAAAGGTAACAGAAAATGAGTGACATTGCCGAGCGCGTGAAGAAGATCGTCGTCGAGCACCTCGGTGTCGAGGAGGCCAAGGTGGTCGAAAATGCCAGCTTCATCGACGATCTGGGCGCCGACAGCCTGGACACGGTCGAATTGGTGATGGCGTTTGAAGAAGAGTTCGGCTGTGAAATTCCAGACGACGCCGCCGAGAAGATTTTGACGGTCAAAGACGCCATCGATTTCATCAAGGCGCACGCGCCAGCCTGATTGGCGCTTTCGGGGAGATGCGGCTGGCGGGCACGGCTTGCGCCGGGCCCGGTCGCAGTGGGGATTCACGGAAAGAATGTCGGGATACGCCATGAGACGCGTCGTGGTAACCGGTCTCGGTCTGGTCACGCCTCTCGGAGTCGGGCACAAGCACAACTGGTCGCGGTTGATCAATGCCGAGTCAGGCATTGGCGCGATTCAGTCGTTCGATGTTTCCGATCTGTCGTCCAAGATCGCCGGTCAGGTGCCAAGGGGCGATAGCGCCTCGGGGCTTTTTAATCCTGACGACTATGTGCCGCATAAAGACCAGCGCAAGATGGATGATTTCATCATCTTTGCGCTGGGCGCCGCCCATGAGGCCATCAAGGATTCAGGCTGGGAGCCCAAGGACGAGGAGTCTCTGGAGCGAACCGGCGTGATGATTGGGTCTGGCATCGGTGGCCTGCCCGGAATCGCCGATGGCGCGGTTCTCCTGAAGGAGAAGGGGCCACGGCGGATGTCGCCCTTCTTTATTCCGGCGGCTTTGATCAATCTGGCCTCGGGCCATGTGTCGATCCAGTATGGCTTTAAGGGGCCGAATCACGCCGTAGTGACGGCCTGTTCGACAGGCGCCCATGCCATCGGTGACGCTGCCCGGCTGATTCAGTGGGAAGATGCCGACGTCATGATTGCGGGTGGTGCCGAGGCGGCGGTGAGTCGGCTTGGTATCGCTGGCTTTGCGGCGGCGCGGGCCTTGTCCACTGGCTTCAACGACACCCCCGAACGGGCTTCGCGGCCCTATGACAAAGACCGAGATGGTTTTGTCATGGGCGAGGGGGCCGGTGTGGTGGTGCTGGAAGAGTTGGAGCACGCCAAAAAGCGCGGCGCCCATATCTATGCCGAGGTGATCGGCTATGGCATGTCGGGCGATGCCTATCACATCACTTCGCCGCCGGCAGACGGTAACGGCGGTTTCCGGTCCATGCGGAACGCCCTTAAGCGGGCCGGGCTGGCCCCCGAGGATATCGACTACATCAACGCTCATGGCACTTCGACGCCGCTGGGCGACGAGATCGAACTGGGAGCGGTCAAGCGGCTGTTCGGTTCCGCCATCGAGACCGTGTCGATGTCTTCGACCAAATCGGCCATTGGCCATTTGCTGGGGGCTGCCGGGGCGGTGGAAGCGGTGTACTCCATCAAGGCGATCAATGAAGGCGTGGTGCCGCCAACCCTGAATCTCGACAACCCGTCCGAGGCTTGCCTTGGGGTGGACTTGGTGCCGAAAGCGGCTCGGGAACGTAAGGTGCGTGCGGCCTTGTCGAACTCGTTCGGCTTTGGCGGGACCAATGCTTCGCTGGTCTTCAAGGCGTTCTCGTGACGGTTGAAACGGCTTGTGATCGCCATCGGTGATGGTGCGGGGACAGGGCGATGCGGTTGGTCGTGTCCGCGTGTTTGTGGCTGATGGCGGGGGCCGTCGTCGGTTTGGTGGTGATGGCGGTCGTGGGGGGGGCTTGGCTGAGGCAGGAAGCGCGTCAGCCAGGGCCATTGACCGACGCCCGGACGGTGGTCATCGCCCATGGCGTCGGTTTGGTTCGGATCAGCCACCAATTGGAAGAGGCTGGAGTCATTCGCTGGTGGCCAGTGTTGGTCTCCAGCGGGTGGCTGATGCGGGTGCTGGGGGCCGGTGACGTTCGGGCCGGTGAGTATGCCTTTGTACCGGGAGCCAGTCCGTTGGAGGTGTTCGACCAGTTGCGGCGGGGCCGCACGGTGGTTCATCGTTTGACTGTGGCCGAGGGGTTGAGTGTGGCTCAGGTGGTCGCGATGGTGCGAGCCGAGCCGGCGCTTTCAGGCGAGGTCGCGGACATCCCCGAGGAAGGCAGCCTGTTGCCCGATACCTATCATTTTTCGTTGGGTGATAGCCGGTCGGCCCTGGTTCAGCGTATGCGCGGTGCCATGAGTGGTGCACTCGCCGAGCTGTGGCCGGGACGCGCGTCAGGGCTGCCACTGGAAACGCCAGCCCAGGCGGTGGTGCTGGCGTCCATCGTCGAAAAGGAAACTGGCCAAGCCCTCGAACGGCCCCGGATCGCTGGGGTGTTCTATAATCGCTTGGCTGCGGGCATGCGCCTGCAATCAGATCCCACGGTGATCTATGCGCTAACGCAGGGCAAGGCGGCGCTCGGTCGACCGTTGAGTCAGGCGGATTTGCATGTGGAATCCCCGTTTAATACCTATCAGGTGAGTGGGTTGCCACCTGGAGCGATTGGGAATCCTGGCCGCGCCGCGCTTCAGGCGGTGTTGGCTCCCGAGCGCCACGACTTTTTATATTTCGTCGCCGATGGCAATGGTGGACATGCCTTTGCCCGGACGCTCGCGGACCACAACCACAATGTGGCACATTGGCGCCAGCATGGGCATACCGTCGGCGGGCCGTGACAATCCTCGAGACATCAAGGCTGCCCTCAGACTCCGGGCGGGCGCATCCGCGCCCTTGGCTTCGCGTCCACGAGGACGCGGGGCCGCCGTCGCGGCCCGATACCGGCGATGTGTCAGTATCAGGGCTCGCCGGTTATACCATCGGGCCTTGATGGTGACTCATCAAGGCTGCCCTCAGACGCCGGGTGGCCCGATAGCGGAAGGGCGATCAGCGTTTTGAGGCTCAGATAAATTTGTGATTCACAATATGGCGATTGACGAGCCCCAAGCGGTTTTGTGGTCCATCTGTGAGCCACAAGAGATAGTGTTGACAGCACGATCCCTGCCCCCTAAGGTCGCCAACTTTCCGGCAGCCACTTTTCGTTCGGGGCACCACCATGAAGATCGTGAACTCTCTCAAGTCGATGAAGAACCGGCACAAAGAATGCCGCATCATTCGCCGCAAGGGCCGTGTCTATGTGATCAACAAGTCCAATCCGCGCTTCAAGGCGCGTCAGGGCTGATCTAGGGATCGGTTGCCCGTCTTTGCCGGCATCGATTAACCAGCGGCAGGCACCGCGCACGCCTTCCTCAGACTCCGGTCAGCCACCGGAGTCGGTTGGGTGTCGTGGTGTGTCCGTTTCCTCCCAGGCGGTTTCCCCTCAGGCGGAAACCGAGTCTTGGGATCA
Organism: uncultured Rhodospirillales bacterium; assembly: GCA_903920145.1. Lineage (GTDB taxonomy): Bacteria > Pseudomonadota > Alphaproteobacteria > Azospirillales > Azospirillaceae > BOG-933. Next base: position 74,620 of record CAIXKV010000216.1, on the reverse strand, counting down.
GCCGGTGCGCCAGTGCCCGCAGTGGCCTGAAGAGTTGGCGCTTCCCACGTCGTTGTGAGTTTTCACCGGGATCGTGGATACACGGTTCCAGGCCGCCCACCAGGGCTTCGGGATTACAGGGACGCCAGCGCCAGCATTAGGGCGCCGATCAAGCCAGCCAAGACTAGGCATGTGACGGCGTGAAGGGCCAGTGCCCGGCCAATGTCGGCGACGGTGGCTCGTGCTCGGCCCTGACCGATCCAGACCTCGCGAACCGTCATCGCGCCATCCTGATAGGGCCCTCCCAGGGCAAGCCCCAGGGCGCCCGCCATCGCGGCTTCAGGCCATCCAGCATTGAGCGAACGATGATAGCGAGCGTCGCGAATCATGGTGCGTAGGGCTGCCAAGGGCGCAGCACTGCCCAAAAACGCCGCCGACAAGGCAATCAGGCCGCCGGCTAGGCGGGCGGGCAAAAAGTTCAGGGCATCATGCAATCGAGCGGCCGTCATGCCAAAATGTTCGTAACGCGGGGTGCGTAACCCGATGGTTTCATCCAACGCATCCACCGCCGTCCACAGCAAAACACCGGGTAATCCCAACAGGATGTACCAGAATGCCGGGGCGATCACGCCTTGGTTTAAGTGTTTGGCTGCGGCCTCCACGGCCGCACGAACGACTCCATGATCATCCAGGTTGTCGGCTGCGCGTCGGGTTAAAGGCTGAACCTCCGTCCGGGCCGCTTCTAATCCTCGATGGGCCAATGCCCGGCGAACCGCCTGGATGCGCCGCCATGGTTCTCCTACCCGCAGGCAGGCCAGCAGCGACAAGGCCTCAAGAGCCCAACCATAGGGCACACGCTGCCCTGTCCAGTGGATCAGTTCACCGAGAAAGGCGGCCCCAAGCACCACCACCATCACCACCAGCGCCCCTCGCGCCAGTCGGGTTGTGTCGCCTCGCTCTAGCCGATTCAGCCGTCGATCCAGGTCGGCGGCCAACCGGGCCATCAGGGTTCCCGGCCCCGCTGGCAATCGCGCCATCAGAGGCCCGATGCTGCCGATGGCGCCATTGGCCACCAGGGCCGCCAGGAGGAGAAGCAACGGTCCAGGATCGCCGAAGGCGGGGGGCATGAGCGGATAACCGGGGTTAGTGAGCGCCGAACTGGCGCAACAAAGCCGCTGCCGCCGGGGTGCGACTGTCCGCCGCCCAGGCCATGGCATCGCGACCTGTGTAATCGCTTTTGTCGACGGCGGCCCCGGCTTTCAAGAGAGCTTCCATCGCGTCGATTCTGCCATTGCGGGCGGCTGCCATCAGGGGGGTCAAACCTTGCTGATTCTCTTGGTTGACCTTGGCCTTGGCTGCTAATAACTGCTTGACGACAATCGGATCGCCGACATCGGCGGCCCAGATCAGGGGCGTGTTGCTCTGCTTATCGGGCATGCCAACATGGGCGCCGCCCGCCAATAAAGCCGCCACCATATCGGGGTTGTCGGCCTTGATGGCAAAAATCAGAACGGATGTTCCCTCGATATCGGTGCTATCGGGCTTGCCACCGTGAATCAGCAGGCTCTTGACCTTGTCGACATCGCCGGCGCCAACCGCCGTTATCAGCCCTGAAGGGGCCAGCAAAGAGATTTGCGCCCACGCTGGGGCCGCCAAGACCCCGGACAGAATCGCTGCCATTGTTACCGCGAATAAACGGGCTGGTATCGTCACGTTTTCCCCCTTTCGGCGCCGGATCAGGCGCCACCCTTTGCCACCCATCCACCGATGGGGCATTCTAGCGAAGAGTCAGCTCTGGTTGCCAGTCGGCTTGTGGGTTCATTTGGCAATCGCTCTGGCATCAAACCTAGTGACGCCGATGTTGCTTCATCGTTGCGGCTCTGGAGCCAAGCCGTCAGATAGGGCCTATACTGAAAATCAGAAATGCGGATATGCGAGGTCAGCCACGTCTTGAACAGCACTAGAAGTTCAAGACTGAGAGACTCCAGACTTCGATCAGTCAGCCGCTGCCGCAACTCTGATACTTTGGCGGTTAAGTGGTTATGTTCGCTGCGGTGATTGATAAGATCAGGATAACCGCATTCGGCCATCAAGGCCTCTTCATGTCTGAAATGATCTTGTGTATAGAGCACCAAACGATCCAGCAGAGACGTTATCACGGTGGCCTCGGTTCCGTATTGAACGGCATCATAGAGTTCGTTCAACATCGAAAATAAGCAACGATGATCCTGATCCAATAGCTCGATCCCAACACTCAAATCTTCATGCCACTGCACCAACGCCATTTGCATCTTCTCCTGAAGCCATTCCTCGTGATGGCCGCTCTGTCAACGATCCTGATCCGATTCAAGCAAGATATAGGCCAGTGATCATCGGCTATTCAAACAGAATTTATCAATCACGGATCGCTGGTATGACGGACGATGACGGACGATGTTGGCGGGCGGTGAGAAGGGGCTATTCCGTTGGAGGTGGACTGCGTAGCTTCTTGACGCTGGAGCGTTGGCCTTTGGCTTCGAGGCGGCGTTTGTGACTGCCCAAGGTGGGCCGGGTGGGCCGCCGCAGGATTGGCGCCACGGCAGCCTGCTGGATCAGGTCGATCAGCCGGGCCAGAGCATCTTCGCGGTTGCGCTCCTGGGTTCGGAAGCGTTGGGCCGTGATAATCAACACGCCTTCGCGAGTCAGGCGATGGCCAGCCAAGCGTTCCAGCCGCTCACGCACCGGCCCGGATAGGGAGGGCGAGCGCCGGACATCAAACCGAAGCTGAACCGCACTTGAGACCTTGTTGACATTCTGGCCGCCCGGACCCGAAGCCCGAATGAAGGTTTCCTCGATTTCATTGTCGTCGAGGGTGATATTGCGTGTAACCGGAATCATGACGGACCTTCGCCGATTGGCGGGACTATGATCGGACGCTTGCCCTTCTGCCCCGCGAACGGCTTCCTTGCTCCTGGCAGGCGATTCCCGGCTACAATGACGATGCCCACGCAAAAAGCAAGAAACCGGGAGATCTTTTGACCCATGAATTTTGATGCCCCCCTCCTCTCGGGACATTTGGTTCGGCGCTATAAGCGGTTTTTGGCCGATGTGGTCTTGGCGGATGGGGAAGCAACAACCGTTCATGTGCCGAATTCCGGCGCCATGATCGGGCTTGACCAGCCGGGTTCGGCGGTGTGGCTATCACGCTCGTCGAATCGCAACCGCAAATATCCTTTGACCCTGGAACTGATCGAGGCCGATGGCACCTTGGTCGGGGTCAACACCCTGCATCCCAACCGGATTGTCACGGAAGCCATCGCTGCCGATCGTATTCCCGAACTGATCGGCTATCCGCGCCGCCGCCGCGAGGTCCGTTATGGTCAGGGCTCTCGGGTTGATTTGCTGTTGGAAGCCAACGACCGTCCCCCCTGCTATGTCGAGGTCAAGAACGTCCATTTGCGCCGTCCGATGCGCGGATGTGGGCGAGTTGCCGAGTTCCCCGACTGTCCGACGGCTCGGGGGGCGCGTCATCTGGAAGAGTTAAGTGCCGTTGCCGCCTCTGGCGGACGAGCCGTGATGCTCTATCTTGTTCAACGCGCGGACTGTGACACCTTCCGTATTGCCGACGACCTGGATAGGGTTTATGCCGTGGGTCTCGATCATGCCCGTGCCGCCGGGGTGGAGGCTTATTGTTACGCCTGCACGGTTACCGTTACCGGCATCGAACTCGATCGGCCTCTGCCCTTTGCGGGGTGGTGAGTGTCTGGGCTGCGGCACTGCGGGCCGCAGCTTTTGGCATATTAATATCCTGTAGACAATGACCGCAACCAACCCCTGCCCTTTTGCCACGACACCAGTGATCTCATGAACCAGGCGCAGACAACAAACCAGGAAGACGAAGGTCGACCGATCCGCATTTACAGCTCCGAAGATTTTGCGGGCATGCGGGCCGCTGGTCGTTTGGCTGCGGCCACCCTCGACTTCATTACGCCCTATGTGCAACCGGGGGTCTCGACCGGCGAACTTGATCGCCTGTGCGAGCAATTCATCCGTGACCATGGGGCCATTCCGGCGCCTTTAGGATACCGGGGCTTTCCCAAAGCCACTTGCGTTTCGATCAATCATGTCGTTTGCCACGGCATCCCCAGCGAGAAGCGTCTTCATGATGGCGATATCCTGAATATCGACGTAACGCCGATTCTGGAGGGTTGGTACGGCGACAGTAGCCGGATGTATCTGGCCGGAACCAATGTGACTCTCAAGGCCCGCCGTCTGATCGATGTCACCTATGAAGCGATGATGTTAGGCATTGCAGAGGTCAAACCGGGCGCAACCCTGGGTGATGTCGGTCATGCCATTCAACGCTTTGCCGAAACCAATCGCTTTTCGGTGGTCCGGGATTTTTGCGGCCATGGATTGGGGCGGACGTTTCACGAAGCGCCATCGGTTTTGCATTACGGCGAGCCCGGAACCGGCCTGACGCTGCGCGAAGGCATGTTCTTTACCATCGAACCGATGATCAATGCCGGTCGGTTCGAGGTCAAGGTGTTGAGCGACGGTTGGACGGCGGTGACCAAGGATAAGTCGCTTTCGGCCCAATTCGAACACTCCATCGGAGTGACGTCGGACGGCTGTGAGATTTTCACCGTGTCGCCCGCTGGACTCACCAAACCGCCCTACTGACCGAGGCGTTTCTTGTGACCGCGCCGCCCTCTTCGTCCTCTCACCGCTCCGCTGATGCAGCCGATCCGGAAGGGCCGACCGAGTCGACTGCCTCGCCGCAGCCGCACTATATCGGCCACCGGGATCGGCTGCGTCAGCGGTTTTTGGGGACGGGGGCCGATGGGCTTCAGGATTACGAGTTGGTGGAGCTGTTGTTATTCTCGGCCCTGCCCCGACGCGACGTCAAACCGTTGGCCAAGGCGTTGATCCAGGAGTTCGGCAGCCTGTGGGCCCTGGTTACGGCCCCTCCAGATCGCTTGCGCCAGGCCTTCCATTTTAGCGACGCCACCATTGCTGCTCTGACCGTGGTGGGGGCCGCCGCATTACGGGCGACCCGTGGGCAGGTGATGAACCGGCCTGTGTTGGCGAGCTGGGATACCCTGGTTAATTACTGTCAGGCGGCCATGGCTCACGAGAGCACCGAGCAGTTGCGGCTGTTATTCCTGGATCGCAAGAACGCGCTGATTTCAGATGAGGTCCAGCAACGCGGGACCATTGACCACACTCCGGCCTATCCCCGTGAAATCGTGCGACGGGCTTTGGAGGTGGGGGCTCAGGCGGTGATTTTGGTCCATAACCACCCGACCGGAGACCCCACACCGTCCCGTGACGATATTTTTCTGACCAAAGAAGTGGTCCGTGCCGCCACCGCGCTGGGCATCGCCGTGCATGACCATCTGATCATCGGGCGTGGGAAAACCACCAGTTTCAAGACGCTGGGGTTATTATAGCCCACAGTCCGACTGTTAATCCGCTAGCAACGGCGGGACTGGTTCGGTCCCGCTACACTTTCGCCCGAGCCACCGGAGACCCGTGATGACCGCCGACGCCGATGCTCTCGACCTGCTGCATGCCCTGATCGAAAAGGCCTTGGTGGCCGGGGCCGACGCCGCCGACGCGGTCCTCTACAACGCCGCCAGTTTGTCGGCGTCTTTGCGTTTGGGGAAACCCGAGACCGTGGAGCGGGCCGAGTCGGGTGATCTGGGGTTGCGCGTGTTCATTGGCCGGCGTCAAGCCATCGTGTCGGCCAGCGACCGCCGCCCCGAAATGCTGGCCGAGTTGGTGGAACGGGCGGTGGCCATGGCCCGCGTGGTCCCTGAAGACCCATTTTGCGGCTTGGCCGAGCCGGGAGCGTTGGCCCGGAGCTGGCCCGATCTGGACATCTACGACCCCACCGAACCCACCGCCGAAACCCTGATCGAGCGGGCGCGCGAGACCGAGGATGCGGCTTTGGCCGTTCCGGGCGTGACCAATTCCGAAGGCGCCGATGCCGGCTGGAGCGCCTCCCGTGTGGCCCTGGCGGCGTCCAACGGGTTCTCCGGCGGCTACAGTATCAGTCGCTTCAGCCTGTCGACGGCCGTTCTGGCCGGCACCGGCACCGCCATGGAACGGGATTATGATTTCGGCTCCAAGGTCTACGCTGCCGACCTGCCCGTTCCTGCCGTGATTGGTCGGAATGCCGGTGAGCGGGCGGTACGCCGACTCAATCCACGCAAAGTCTCAAGCCAGAAAGTGCCGGTGGTTTACGATCCCAGGGTGTCGCGCGGCCTGTTGTCCCATCTTTCCAGCGCGATCAGCGGTCCATCCATCGCGCGCGGTACCAGCTTTCTGAAGGATCGGCTTGGCCAGGTGGTGTTCGCCCCTGGAATCACAGTGATCGATGATCCGTTTGTTCGTCGTGGGCTGCGGTCACGACCCTTTGACGGCGAAGGCGTCTCTGTCCAGCGCCGGAGCCTGATCGAGGATGGTCGACTGACCACTTGGCTTTTGGATCTGCGTTCCGCACGCCAATTAGGGATGGAAACCACTGGCCACGCTTCGCGTGGAACCTCGGCCCCTCCCACGCCTTCACCCGCCAATCTCTATATGGGGGCCGGTTCCAAGTCGCCCCAAGAGCTGATCGCCGAAATCCCGTCCGGTTTCTATGTCACCGAGATGATGGGTATGGGTGTCAGCGGATTGACCGGCGATTACAGTCGCGGCGCCACGGGCTTTTGGATCGAAAATGGAGAACTCGCCTACCCCGTCAGTGAAATCACGGTGGCGGGCAATCTTAAAGAGATGTTCCTAAACCTGGAACCCGCGAACGATCTGGAGTTTCGCTATGGTGTCGATGCCCCGACCCTTCGGATCGATGGCATGACCATAGCCGGTTTGTGAGTCTTACGAGCTGTTACGCCGCATCCTTGCAATGGAATGACAAACCTGTTACGGCTACGGGATGGAGATGTGATGCTTTTAAGAATTTTTATCAATCCTGCTTTGGGATGATGTGGGCTCGATTGGCAAGGGGGCGTTTTAGCGGTATAGGCCACCATGTTTTGCGGATCGCTAATGGAGTCGGTTGATGGAGCCTCTGTCCGAGAAGCGTAGCTATCGCTCGATTTGGATATCTGACGTCCACTTGGGCACGCGGGGCAGTAAAGCTGAATATTTGCTCGACTTCCTGAAGTATAGCGATTCGGAATACTTATATCTGGTGGGTGATATCGTCGATGGTTGGCGTTTAAAGCGGAATTGGTATTGGCCGCAGTCGCACAATGATGTTATTCAGAAGATCCTGCGACGAGCGCGCAAAGGGGTCAATGTTTATTATATTCCGGGCAATCATGATGAAACAGCTCGGGAATATGTCGGCATCCAGTTCGGTGGTGTGACGGTGGTCAATGAGATCGTCCATCAAACTGCGGATGGGCGGCGTTTTTTAGTGATCCACGGAGATCAGTTTGATGCGGTGGTTAAGTACGCGAAGTGGTTGGCGCTGATTGGCGACCACGCTTATGTCATGCTGCTTTATCTTAATACATGGCTTAACTTTGTTCGTCGTAAGTTGGGCTTCACATATTGGTCGATTGCCGCCTATCTGAAGCACCGGGCTAAATCGGCTGTCGAGTATATCGGAAACTATGAAACGGCGCTGGCCGAAGAGGCACGGCGACGCGAGGTTGATGGTGTTATCTGCGGCCATATCCATACGGCTGAGATACGCAACATGGAAGGTATCCTGTATTGCAACGACGGCGATTGGGTAGAATCCTGCACCGCCTTGGTCGAGCACGCGACCGGGGAGTTGGAGATCATCAATTGGGCGGAGGTGCTTCGGCAGCGGTCGATCAAGGCGGCGGCGTGAACATTCTGGTGGTCACCGATGCCTGGTATCCACAGGTCAACGGGGTCGTCCGAACGATCGCCACCGTGCGCGACGAATTGCAGAAGATGGGACACACCGTCGAAGTGATCGGGCCGGAGCGGTTTCGGACGGTGCCTTTGCCGACCTATCCGGAAATCCGGTTGGCGATCGCGGCGGGGCGCAAGTTGTGCCGGCTGATCGACGCCATGGATCCTGACGCCATTCACATTGCCACCGAAGGGCCCTTGGGCCACGCCGCCCGGCGCTACTGCATGAAGCGCGGGATTCCCTTTACCACCGCCTATCACACCCGATTCCCGGAATATATCCGCGACCGGGCCCCGATTCCGCTCTTTTTGAGCTACGCCGTGGTGCGCCGCTTCCATCGTCCGGCGGCGGCGGTGATGGTGGCCACGGCCTCCATCGAACAGGCCTTACGGGCGCGTGGTTTCACCAACATCCGTCATTGGACGCGCGGCGTCGACACTGATCTGTTTCATCCGCGCGACAAGTCCTTCTTGACCGATCCCCGTCCGATTTCCATGTATGTTGGCCGAGTAGCCGTTGAAAAGAACATCGAGGCTTTCCTATCCTTAGATATTGAGGGTACAAAATATGTGGTTGGCGCCGGTCCGCAACTGGCTGAATTAAAGAATCGCTATCCCCATGCGCGTTTCGTTGGGGCCCAACATGGAGAAGACTTAGCCAAATACTATGCGGCTGCCGATGTTTTCGTATTTCCATCGCGAACCGATACCTTTGGCTTGGTCTTATTGGAGGCTTTAGCCTCAGGTGTTCCGGTTGCCGCCTATCCGGTGGCGGGTCCGTTGGATGTCATTGATGGCGCCAGCGATGTTGGTTGCCTCGATACAGATCTCGGGCGGGCGGTGCGCACCGCACTGACCCTATCTCCTGAACGATGCCGGGAATTTGCCCTGAAATACTCGTGGCGAGCTTCAGCCGAGCAGTTTCTCAGCAATCTTCAGCCTTTCACCACCTTTCGTTCGACACGGTCGGCCCCATGCCCGCCCGAGCCGACCGATACGGATGCCGTTGCCTCCTGAACAGGGCGGCAAACCCCTAAAAAGGGGTGCGGCGATCATGAGGGCGTCTTACAGAGCCGGCGAACGACAGGTATATGACCACTGGTATGCTTCAAACAGTCTATCGCAGCCTGACCCAGATGGGCGGGCCAGTGATCAGATATTACCTTCACCGCCGCCGTCTTGCGGGCAAAGAAGACCCAATTCGCCAAGACGAACGGTTAGGCTTGGCCTCGCGCCCCCGCCCGCCGGGCCCCTTGGTGTGGGTTCACGCTGCCAGCGTTGGCGAATCCTTGTCGATTCTGATTCTGGTGAACCGATTGATTGCGGCAGAGCCTCGACTGCGCGTTCTGGTCACCACCGGCACCGTGACATCGGCCCAATTGATGGCCCAGCGCCTTCCCGTTGGTGCTTTTCACCAGTTTGTGCCGGTGGATCGGCCCGGCTATGTCGCGCGGTTCTTGGATCATTGGCGGCCTGACTTGACGCTGTGGATCGAGTCGGAAATCTGGCCGAACATGCTGTGGGAGATTCGCCGCCGCCACCTGCCCGCCGCGTTGGTCAATGCCCGCATGTCTGAGCGATCTTTTCGGCGCTGGCGTCATGTTCCCGGTTTTATCGGGCCGCTGCTCGGGGCTTTCCGCGTGTGCCTAGCTCAAACCGCCGCTGATGCCGAGCGGTTGCGTGGCCTGGGAGCAACGACGGTGACGGTGGCCGGCAATCTAAAATTCTCCTCCGAACCGCCTCCTGCCGCTGATGCTGCTGTTACGGCCTTGTCGCATGCCTTATCCTGCCGGCCTGTTTGGCTTTTGGCCAGCGGCCATCCCGGAGAGGATGCCATTGCCGCAACGGTCCATAAGGCGTTGGCGCCTCGGTTTCCCGGTCTGTTGACCATGATTGCGCCCCGCCATCCCCATCGCGGGGGAGAGATTCAGGCCTTGTTGTCCACTCAATACGGCCTGACCGCCAGCCAGCGATCCAAGGGAGCACTGCCTACCTGCCAGGATGACATTTATATCGCCGATACTCTCGGTGAAATGGGCGTTCTGTACCGTTTGGCGCCCGTAGTCTGGGTGGGCGGCTCTTTGGTGCCTCATGGCGGCCAGAATCCTATTGAACCGGCGCAATTGGGCTGTGCTCTTGTGTTCGGCCCTCATATGGGCAATTTCGCGGAAATCGCGGCGCAATTGATCGAAGCCGGCGCCGCTGTGTCGGTGGAGGATGGGGCCGCGCTTGCTGGCGAAGTCGGGCGACTGTTAGCCGATTCCGAGCACCGCCGCCAATTGGCCGAGGCCGCCGGACGGGTCACCGCCGCCCATCGCCAAGTGGTCTTAACCGCTTTAGCGACGTTGAGACCTTTGTTGATGGAGGTCGGAATTGCGCCTCCTGATACCGGCGAGCCATGACGCTGAAGGCCCCGGATTTTTGGTCCCAACCGCCAGGATTGGCCGCATGGGCCTTGGCGCCGTTAGGGTGGCTGTATGATGGGGCCGGACGGCTTCGCCGATGGCGAACGATGCCGTTGGATCCTGGTCCTCCCGTGATTTGCGTTGGTAATTTGGTGGCCGGTGGAGCCGGAAAGACTCCGGTAGCGTTGGCGGTGGCGGGTTGGCTCCGGGAGCGGGCGGTGGCGGTCCATCTGCTATCGCGGGGATATGGTGGATGCCTGACCGGCCCAGTACGGGTGGCTCTCGGCGACCACGAGGCCGTTCAGGTTGGCGATGAACCGCTGCTTTTGGCCGCTGCGGGGCCAACCTGGGTGGCGCGCGATCGGGCCGCCGGGGCCATGGCGGCGCGCGCCGCCGGAGCGAAGGCCCTTGTGTTGGATGATGGGTTTCAAAATCCGGCTCTTCGTTATCGTTTGGCGCTGCTGGTGGTGGACGGGACCGCTGGGTTCGGCAATGGCCGGGTGATTCCAGCAGGGCCGTTGCGGGAGCCCGTTTGGCGTGGTTTGCGCAGAGCGTCGGCTCTGGTGATTCTCGGCCAGGACCGCGCTGGGATTGCTGCCGAAGTTGCGGGATGGACGGCATCAACCGGCCTGTCTCTGCCGATGCTTCAGGCCGCGTTGGTTCCTGACCCGGCGGTGGTGGAACGGCTTCGGGGGCGGCGGTTGTTGGCTTTCGCCGGCATTGGCCGACCAGACAAATTCTTCGAAACCTGTCGCGCGCTCGGGGGGGTGTTGGTTGAAACCCTGGCTTTTCCCGATCACCATCCCTATCGATCAGACGAAATCGCGGCACTGCTGGATCGCGCTCGTGCCCACGGCGCCGAGCCCGTGACCACCGCTAAAGATGCTGCACGCCTGCCGGCGGCGCTGCGCGCTCAAATCCAGGTGGTGCCGGTGACGGTCGCTTGGCAGGAACCGGATCGATTCGCGGCTCTACTTGAGGCCGTGTTCCCGTCTTCTGAGGCCCTTGAAGCTCATGTCTAACCGTAGCGCCATTGCCCGAAAACTTCGCCATTATCTGCTCTATCCCGTTGAAGCGGTCGTTATTCATGCGCTGTATCATCTGGTCGCGCTGTTGCCAGTGGATTGGGCTTCGGCGTTTGGCGGTTGGCTGGGACGTTCGCTTGGGCCGCACCTGCCCTTCTCCCGGCGGGCGCAGGTGAATTTGCGGCGAGCGTTGCCGGAGTTGTCCGATTCGCGTCATCGGGAAATTCTCCGGGGCATGTGGGATAATCTTGGGCGGGTGATGGCTGAACATCCCCATTTGGACCGGCTCTGGGATGATCCGGTTCAGCGCCGAATTGAAGTGGTGGGTGTTGAGCACCTGCCCCACCCGGTCGAAGGACAGCCTCGGCCCCACTTAATGTTCAGTGGTCATTTAGCCAACTGGGAACTTTTGCCCATCGGGGCGTCCCGCCATGGCCTAACCCTCACCTCAATTTATCGGAAGCCGAATAATCCGTTGATTCAAGAGTTGATGACCGCTGGGCGTCGGGCCGGACGGGGGCGACTGGTCCCAAAGGGCCGGGATGGTGCCCGCGCCATCGTTGCGGCTTTGGCCGAGGGCGGTACCGTCGCGATGCTGGTGGATCAAAAGATGAATGATGGCATTTCAATTCCATTCTTTGGTCGGATGGCAATGACTGCTCCGGCTGTTGCTCAACTGGCTCTTAAATTCCGTTGCCCGCTCTTGCCAACCCGCACTGAACGGCTCGCTGGGACTCGTTTTCGTCTGACCATTTTGCCGCCTTTAACCGTGCCCGATACGGGCAACCGCGAAGCCGACATCCGTACATTGATGACAACCATCAATGCTCTCTTGGAAAGCTGGATTCGGGAGCGGCCAGATCAATGGTTGTGGTTACATAAACGGTGGCCGGATTGAGACAGATCAGCGGATCCATCGATCGGGTACAGCCGCTTTCTTTTTTGATCGGCAAATGCTGGGATAGGCTGCTATCCTCAAGATAGACTATCAGAGCGGGCCATCGCTCTTGGATTCCCTTTGATCCCATATAAACGATTCCGTCAATGAGTTCCGAGAAAACAGCCGGTCTGGTGGCCAATAGCTGGACTGAACGCGGTATTGCGGTTTTTTTTACCACTCCGGCTCTGACTCAGGCTCGGATGCGCTGTAACGATGGCCCCGGTCGCTGCGAATTTGTTCTGCCAAGCTTATCAGGAGGCAAAGGGTATTATATTATGCCGTGGAAGTCGATTATGTCGACAATAACCACAACCTTACATGATCGAGTTCTGTTTGAACAGATACAAAAACGCAATGTCGATGACCCAATCAAAATGCGTTACGTTACCTTAGATGTCGCAGCCCAAGGATTGGCTGGGCCGCGTGCGGCGCAAAAAGCTCGAGAGATTCTGGACGGTGAAAAGCAATACCAAATTATGACTACTTTTTTATTAATTTTACAGTTACTTAAACTGATTAATATTTCTCCTAATAATTTGATTGAGCAAGGATTGGGATCGATTTCAGCCCAAAGAGAACTCAAAGCAGCCTTAAAAGGTGTTGCTCAACGATTGAATGTTTCGCAAGATGAACTTTATATGAGGATTGAGACATTAAGCAGTCTGGTTGCCCCGATTGGATTGCCACAAGCATCAGAACCAGGCCGACTACGGGCTTTATCCGATGAACTGTCTCAATTTAGCCACCATTTGCGCCAATGGTCACTTGAAATGCCCGATGAGATTGCTCATTTGGGTGTATTTGAAGCAAGCATCGCCGATTTAACCAATAAAATGAGTGAAAAGGTTGTCAAAGTTGTTCACAATGAAACTGAATCGCTGTCAGAACTGTTAAAGACCTGGGAAAAGAACTTCAGCGCTCTGAGAGAGCAAGTTCAACAATTAGCTTGGTTGCTTGACGGTTGGGATTACTTAATCGGCGAATTTCGAGACGCAGCCGCCAAAGGGAGCCGAGAACGGGAAGCCATGGTGGCTAACAGTTTTGCATTATTGCCGATTATTCCAAGAAATCAATTAGAAATTATTAGCGATCAACAGGCTCATAAGCTTACGACTGTCCATCGACGTTGGGTTCGCGCCAACGAAGACTGGCGTACCGGACTTCTTGACTATGAGCAAGTCCAAAGGAATGAAGTCCGCAAAGCGGAGCTGAGATGAGTTCGCTTGAAGAATGGCGCCGCATCGCCTTAGCTAGCCTTGGCCTTCCCGACAAACGGCTTTTGGACGTCCTTAAACTGGTTGAACAAGCTCCGGATCGTGGGCAAGTGCGGGTGGTGCTCGACCAGATCCGGCCTCGTTTGGTCCGATTGCGTCCGCCCCGCCCGCTGACGGCTCAACGGCTTTTGTTTCGGCCTATGGAAGATTTATTCGATCCAACCGAACGCTACCGCGCTAGAATTGGGCGGTTGTCTCGTGCGATTGTTCAGCCTTGTTGGAGCATTGTTCGGGCGACGGTTGATCCGTCCCTGATGCAGCGCACCGAAGAGCGCGTTCGCGTCACGGATCCATTGAATCAGAAGGATATTTTTGCTATCGGTTTGGCTTTGTGGTCTGCTGCGGCACAACAAATATCGGATTTCTTAGAAAAAAATAACAGTATTGGCCGACATCGTGTTGGCAATGATCACGTTACCGTGACCGAAGATGTTCGACAGCAGTTATTAAATATTTCAGATATTTTATCAATCGCGCCAGAAATTGAAACGGCTAAACTTAATTTACCAGATCGACCGATTAAATCGCTTTCTCCAGTCGAAATCGAACTGGTATCGACAACGGTGATGCGCCTGGCGGCGTCTTCAATGCGTAAAGTTCAGACGTTTATTTTACTTCTTTTGGCACGAATGGCTCGTCCTGGAGACCTTCTTCAAGCTCTTGGTGAGATGTCACTGCCCTGTTCCAATGCCGAACGGGCCGAGTTATTGGGTACGATTGGCAGCAATGCGCTTTCAGCCCTAGCCAGCGAAACCCAAATTTTACGTCAACAACAAAATGATGCCGCCGATCCCAGTGCAGGGGCACAACTCGTTGAACAACTTGTCGCTCGTTTAATTTCTCTTGAGCGATCATTATACGGTTCACATGATCATAAAGTCGCAGACCAAGTGTGTAGTGCCCGACGAGAGATCGCAAATTTTGTTCTTGATACCGTGATTGTGAAGGCAGATCAGGATCTATTCGAGAACTTATCACCGGACGCAGCGTCTGAGCCCACCCTGGAACAAATGGAAAATGCCGAGAGATCCGCTCTATCCTTGCGACGGTGTGCGCGAGTCGCTGATGCTGTTGGGATTCGCAAAGATGTTGAACAAAAGTTATCGACTATCTGCGCCGAACTGGAACGCCGGAGCGTGTCGGATACTCCTTATGACCGTGCCCAATCGCAATCTCTGATGCGCTCCATCCGGTTGATCGAACTGATCGCCGGTCCCGATGAAGCCCAACGCCTTCTGATGGCACGACTGGGCGGACTTTGATGCAGAGCAGGGGCACCTTCCATCAAGGCTCTCTTCAGACACCGAGCGAGTGCGACCTGATACCGACGAGGTGTCATGGTCAGGGCTCGCCGGTATCACTCTCAAGCCCCACGCTGTCGGTGATTATTCCAACGCTCAACGCGGCTGCGGTTTTGCCGGTGACATTAGCGGCCCTGGCTGGGTTGGGAGAAAATGTCGAGTTGGTGGTGACGGATGGCGGTTCCGGCGATGGCACCGCAGCGATAGCTCAAGCTGGTGGTGCGCGAGTCATCGCTGCGCCGCGTGGGCGCGGGCCCCAGCTCGCCGCCGGGGCTGAAGCCGCTACGGGCCGTTTCTTCCTATTCGTTCACGCGGATACCCGCCTGGATGATCAGGCGATTCGGACGATTCGGGCTTTTCTGGCTAACGCGCCCCGTAACCCCAACAGTGAAATCCGCGCGGGCTATTTTCTCTTCGCCCTTGATGACGAAGCCCCTGCCGCCCGGCGCCTGGAGCGTTGGGTTCGCTGGCGGTGTCGGTGGTTGGCCCTGCCCTACGGCGACCAGGGTTTGCTGCTGTCCCGAACTCTTTATCATGCGATCGGCGGGTTCCGACCTTTGCCCCTGATGGAGGATGTCGACCTGATTCGCCGGCTGGGGCGTGCTCGGTTGGTCGCGCTGGACGGCAAAGCCATGACGTCTGCCGAGCGATTCCGTCGAACGGGTTACCTCCGCCGAAGTCTGCGTAATCTGACGTGCCTGGCGCTCTACGGGCTAGGGGTTCCTATCGAGCGAATCCTGCGGCTTTATGATACCGGCGAGCCCTGACACTGACACATCGCTGGTATCGGGCCGCGACGGCGGCCCCGCGTCCTCGTGGACGCGAAGCCCCAGTGTGTGGACTCTAGGGGGCGCGGATGCGCCCGCCCGGCGTCTGAGGGCAGCCTTGATGAGTCAACATCAAGGCTCGAGGGTATGAGAGGTCGTGAACCACACGGGGCCCCTTGTCCCCTTAATAAAGAGAGCGTAGGCAAGAAGCCTACGCCCTCAGAAAGGCTTGCGCTGAGTACTCAGGGAGGCAAGGCCCTTCTCCTAGTGAGACTCAACTTCGGCCTCTGCCGGCCTGCCGGCCTCCAGGCCATGATCTGGGTCCGGAAATCGCTGAATGGCCAGCAGGCCATGCAATAAGGTCTCCATGGCCATAGCCAAAGCCTCCCGATGTTCGGGAGGCATGGTCTCGATAGCTCCCGCCACTGCGGCCCGAGGATCCCGTTTCAGCAGAAGCTGGCCTGCCGCCGTTACCGCGATCAAATCAGCTCGTCGACTTGATGGATTGGCGGCTCGGGCCAGCAATCCCTTCTCGACCAGAGTCCGCACTGTGCGTGCCACCGGCCCGAGGCTCATGCCTTGGAACCGGGCGAGGCCAGCCGTGGTTCGGGAAGAGGGCGGCGCTTCCGAAAAGAAACGGAGCGCGGTCCATTGCGCCGGATACAGCCCCTCGGCATAGCCGATGGAATGTATTAACCGTGACGCCCGCTCGATCAGAGCGGCAATTCCCACCGTCGAAATTTGCACTTGCATGGTGGTGTCTCGTTTAACCTCTGATCGATTGTTCTGCCTGGCGACGGTGCGGCTCCACACGGTAGTGTTGCCTCTTTTTCGGTTGCGCCGTCAATGGGTTCATAAAGACGGACCTCCGGGGTGCCGCCGAAAACATCATCGACGGCCCCCATCACGCCCCCCCCCTTTGCCCGGAAGAGTGGGCGCAACGGACCAAAGTCCTTAAGCCATATCCCTAACCTTTTGACGCAAAACGAATTTCTGAATCTTGCCGGTGGAGGTTTTCGGCAGTTCTGTGAACACGATATGGCGCGGGCATTTGAAATGGGCAAGGTTCTGTCGACAAAAAGCAACGAGGTCGGCTTGACTGACCGTTTCCCCCGGCTTGACTGTTACGAAGGCACAAGGCGTCTCGCCCCACGTCTCGTCTGGCCGCGCCACCACGGCGGCTTCCAGCACCGCAGGATGGCGATAGAGCACCGACTCCACCTCGATGGTGGAAATATTCTCGCCGCCTGAGATGATGATGTCTTTGGAACGATCCTTGATTTCAATATAGCCGTTCTCGTGCATCACCGCCAGATCGCCGCTGTGGAACCAGCCGCCTTCGAACGCTTCTGCGGTGGCTCGGGGGTTTTTGAGGTAGCCCCGCATCACCACGTTGCCCCGCATAAACACCTCTCCGATGGTGACGCCGTCGGCGGGCACCGGCTCCATCGTTTGAGAGTCGGCGACCATTAAGCCTTCGAGCACTTGGCTATTGACGCCCTGCCGAGCCTTGAACATCGCCCGTTGTTCCGTCGGCAGCTCGTCCCAACTGTCATGCCAAGCGCACACCGTCACCGGCCCGTAGACTTCGGTTAGACCATAAGTGTGAAGGATGTCGAAGCCCAGGCGTTCCATTTTCTCGAGCACGCTAGCCGGTGGGGCGGCCCCAGCGGTCATCATCCGAATGCCTGAGGGAATCGGGCGACGGGCCCCCGGCGGGGCGTTGACTAGCAGCCCCATGATGATCGGCGCCCCGCACAAATGGGTGACACCGTGGTCGGCTATGGCATCAAAGATTGCTTTGGCTGAAATACCGCGCAGGCAAACATGGGTTCCGGCCATGGCCGTCACTGTCCAAGGAAAACACCATCCATTGCAGTGGAACATTGGCAGAGTCCACAAATACACAGGATGATGAGGCATCGCCCAGGCCACGATATTCCCCATGGCATTCAGGTAAGCGCCCCGGTGATGATAAACAACTCCCTTAGGATTGCCGGTTGTTCCTGAAGTGTAATTCAGAGAGATGGCCCGCCATTCATCGTCTGGCAAGGTCCAGGCAAAATTAGGGTCTCCTTCTTCTAGGAAGGCTTCATAAGTCAGTTCACCAAGACACTCCCCTCCTTTGGCGGTTGGGTCGTCGATGTCAATGACCAAAATGGGCCGATTGAGTTTGGCTAGGGCCGGCCTGATCACCGCCGAAAATTCGCGGTCGGTGATCAGCACCTTGGTATCGCTGTGTTCCAGGATGAAGGCCAAGGCTTCCGAATCGAGACGAACATTCAGAGCATTCAACACCGCCCCTACCATGGGGATCCCGAAATGAGCCTCGAACAATTCGGGCAGGTTAGGCGCCATCACCGCCACCGTATCGCCCACACCGATTCCTCGGCCCGCCAAAGCCGAGGCCAAGCGAACACACCGACGGTAGGTTTCGGCCCAATCACGCTGGATTGAACCATGGATAACGGCGATTCGATGGGGGTAGACGGCGGCAGTCCGACGAATAAAAGAAAGTGGAGAAAGCGGAACGTGATTTGCAGCCGTGCGATCAAGATTAACTTCATAGGGATTGTCAATGATATTAGTCATGGTGCGCTTCCTTCCTTTTCATTTTGTTATGTACATCGTCTGTTTTTATTGTCATTTGGCATTTGTCCCGTCGATCGACGAACGGTCCCTTGGCCATGAGGATCGCGCTATGATACCGCATAGACGCCAATCCGCCCAGTGATCATCGATTTTTCGTCTTGGGTCGACGATCCCCATGGAATAGCCTGTTGCTGGCCCTCTCGAACCCTTAGATAACATCCTTGCCCCTATCGTCAGGGGGCCAAATCCGGAGACTCATCATGATCAACCGACGCACGTTAAAGCCAGTCTTGCCTTCGCGCGTTGTGCTGGCGGCCTTGGCGCTGGTCTTGGCTATCGCCGGTTGGGCAGGGTTGCCCAAGGAAGCCGCAGCGGACACCCGCTGTAATGAATATTGTTCCAGTCCTGGCAAAAATTACAAGGAATGTATGGATCGGTGCATCGAGCGCGAAGATCCTCGGCATGCTGAACGGAGTATTCGCGAACTGTGCAGGAGTCGTGGCCAAGATGAATTAGCATGCCTTCGGGAACATGGATTGGCCGGTGGATATCCGCCCCCGCCCCCAGTTTATGTACAGCCCCCAGTTTATGCGCCCCCGCCGGTTTATGTCCCTGCGCCGCCGCCGCCAGTCTATCAACAGCCGATCCAATGCTACCGCGACCAATATGGTCGGACGGTTTGCCCACCCTGATCCTGGGGGGTGTCTGAAGCCTCTTGGTTCTCCCCGTCGCTTTTTTTGTTTCGAGACGCTGCATCATGTCCCTTACCGTCCGTTTCGCGCCCAGCCCGACCGGCTTGCTTCATGTCGGCAATATCCGGTTGGCACTGGTCAACTGGCTCGTCGCCCGCCGAGTTGGTGGAACCGTTTTGTTGCGACTCGATGACACTGACGAGGAACGCTCGACGGCGGCTTTTGCCGCCGGCATCGAGCGGGATTTGACCTGGCTTGGGCTGACATGGGATCGTCAGGTTCGGCAGTCTGACCGGCTTGCGTTGTATACCGAAGCCGCCGATCGGCTGAAGGCAAGCGGGCGCCTATATCCCTGCTATGAGACCGCCGAGGAACTTGGGCTGAAACGCAAGAGCCTGCTGGCCCGAGGCCTACCTCCTCTCTACGATCGGGCCGGGCTGAAGCTGTCGGAGGCCGAACGGGTCCGGTGGGAAGCCGAAGGGCGGCGACCGCACTGGCGCTTTAAACTGGATCACCAGGGCGTTAACTGGTTCGATCTGGTGCGTGGCCACGTTCATTTCGAGGGTGCCGACCTGTCCGATCCTGTCCTGATCCGCGAAGATAACAGGCCACTGTACACGCTTTCGTCTGTGGTGGACGATATTGATTTCGGGATTACTCATGTGATCCGTGGCGAAGATCATGTGGCCAATACCGCCGTCCAAATTCAGCTTTGGCAGGCATTGGGTGGACCTGTGCCTACTTTCGCCCATTTGCCACTCTTGACCGACGCTTCGGGTCAGGGACTTTCCAAGCGTCTTGGCAGTTTAAGCATCGCATCCTTGCGCGACGAGGATGGGATTGAGCCCATGGCGTTGCTCAGTTTGCTGTCCCGCCTCGGAACCTCCAACGCCATCGAACCCTGTGCGACCTTGGAGGCGTTGGTTGAGAGCTTTGGTTTGGAGCAAGTTTCCCGTGCTACGCCGCGATTTGATCCCGAGGAGCTGGTTCGCCTAAACGCTCGCCTGCTGCATCTTGCGTCTTTTGCCGCAGTGGCCGACCGGCTGGTCGCGTTAGGGCTTGAGGGAGTCGACGAGCGATTCTGGCTAGCGGTACGGCCCAATCTGACCCGACTCGCTGATGCCGTTTCGTGGTGGCAGGTCAGTCACGCCCTCTTGACTCCAACCATCACCAACCTGCCCTTCACTCAATGGGCAGCGCGTGTGCTGCCACTTGAACCTTGGGATGAAACCACCTGGGGGGTGTGGGTCGAGCGAATCAAGGCCGAGACCGGCGTAAAGGGCAAGGCGCTTTTCATGCCGTTGCGCTTGGCGCTGACCGGAGCCGATCATGGGCCGGAATTGAAGAGCCTTCTGCCGTTAATCGGGCGGACTCGGGCTGAGGCACGCTTGAACGGCTTGGTGGCGTAAGAAATTCGCCCTGGAGAGCGGGCGCCTCTGCGTCCGCAGCTTCGCTACGCCCGTCGCCATCCGAGCGGCGATGATGTGCAGGTTTCGCACCATCTAGCCGCTCCTGCTGGAGATCGGGTGTGGATGGCCAAGGGGACGCTGTCTTCCCCATCGGCTGTCATGGGGATGGTGACGTCTTCCGCAAAACAAGACAGATCCTCGACATTGGTTGCTGGCTCCAGCTTCCGGTCAATTACCCCGGTGGGTCGGACCCAGACGTCGCCGCAATCGGTACATTGACGAATGACGAGACCCTGAGTTCCTGACAAGCGACTGGCGACGATGGGAATTCTCAGACGTCGCAATTCGGAAACCGCAACCGCGACATTGCGCCGCCCTGTAGATAAGGCTGGATCGCCCGCACGAAGGACATAACCGCCACCAAAAATTTTGGCTCGGAGATGACGAATGTTGCTGCCAAGGCCAACCATAGCATTAACCAATTGTGGAATGGCGACATCGCCAAACCGAGGCGAGGCTTCCCCCTCCGCAGGTCGATTGGGCAGGATAAAGTGGTTCATCCCCCCAAATCTCAGTTGCGAATCCCATAAGCACACTGATACGCAAGAGCCCAAGACTGTCCCAAAGCATTGAGGGGAACGGTCACAATAAATATCTCCCGGAAGTAAGGTTCGAGTGGGTGATAAGCGGGGCCGAGATGGACGGTGTAGATACATCAGGCACCTTCCCGCGCGGCTCGTACACGTAAAATTTCATCCCGTAGCCGATCGAGGGGCAAAATAGCGCATGCCGCTCCGCGTTTTATGGCCTCCTGAGGCATACCGAAGACCACGCATGTGGATTCATCTTCGGCTACAGTATGCGCTCCTGCCTGCATCATTTCCAATAGCCCTCGTGCACCATCATCCCCCATCCCTGTCATTAAGATACCAATACCATTGGCTCCGGCATATTGGGCCGCCGACCGGAACAACACATCCACGGAGGGCCGATGGCGGCAAACCAAAGGCCCATCCTTGATTTCAACGAAATAGCGAGAGCCTGTCCTGCGGATCAAGGTATGCCGATTACCGGGCGCGATCAGAATGTGCCCCCGCATGACGGTATCCCCATTGCGGGCTTCTCGAACCGTTACGGCGCACAGTCCATCTAGCCGTCGGGCAAACGCTTCCGTGAATTTCTCGGGCATGTGCTGCACAATAACGGTTCCGGGCATATCGGCAGGAACGCTTTCCAGCAAAACTCTTAATGATTCCGTTCCACCAGTGGAGGCGCCAATACATACCACTGTTTCGGTGACATGAGACGCTGCCGCGCCGTTGCGTTGCCGGGGCGGTGGAAGGATGACGTCAGCGGTCAGCTTGGCCGTTCCCAATCGCGATTTATCCCCAGAACTGGCTGTCGTCCGATTCGGCGCAGGTTGGCGTTTTGGTTTGGATCGAGCCGCCGCTTTGATTGCGTCACAGACCCAAACCCGCGCATCCATTAAAAAGTCGCGCGAGCCGAGTTTGGGTTTGGGGATGACGTCCACGGCCCCGGCCTCCAAAGCCTCAAACAGTGATTCGCTCCCTTCCAATGTCAAGGACGAACACATTACAACAGGAATAGGTCGTTGCATCATAATTTTTCGAAGAAACGTAATTCCATCCATTCTTGGCATGTGAATATCAAGCACAATAACATCAGGAACTTCTATAGCGATCAGTTTTGCAGCAGCATAGGGATCGCAAGCCGTACCCATCACACTCAAATCAGGGTCAGAATCAATAATATCTCTTAAAGCTTCACGGACAGATGCAGAATCATCAACCACTAGGACTCGTGATTTGGCTTTGGGTAGAACGGTCATGGGGCAATGGATCCTCGCCAGCCGTTCAACGCGGTGGTTAGGCGCAACGACACCCTAGAGTAAGCGCCACCGGCGCCCATCGCGCGTTCGGCTTCGGCTTTTCGCCCCCTGAGTGCCAGTTGTAGGGTTGCGGCGGCAACACGATGAAATTGAGCATGCAGATGGCGAATCACTTTCAAGTGCTCATCTTGGTTGCCATCAAGGAAAGGCGTTTCATTCAGCCAACGGCCAAACTCACACACGTCTTCCCGACCAATGTCTTCCACAACAAGATCCGTGCATCCCGTATCGATGGCGCATCGTAGTTGCCGTTTCCAGGCCGCATGAGCGCGGATTGCCTGGGCGATATCCGCCTGGATTTGCTGGGGCGATTTGCGCAAAGGCATCGGTTTGAGGGTGATAATGGTGGCTGCTGGACCTTGCCGAACCAACTCGATCACACCAAGGGACTGCAAAGTCTCAAGGGCAATCAACAGGTCGCCAGGGCGGAGATTCAATAACGCCCCTAACTGTTCAGCCGTTTTAAGACAAGAGAACCCAGCATTGGGCATCCAACGGACAATCTCTACCAGCACCATGGCCGCAATTCCCCGCCTGCCGGCGCTCAGTGGCAGTGCTTGTAAACGATCCCGAAAAGCATCATGGTGCTCATATCCCATTGAGTTCATCCCACCTCTATCTTAAGCTCAGTCACAATACTATATTCGCGCATACACAGTCGGAGCCACTTGACGTAGCGGCAGATTAAAACCAGAAAGCGTTTCAGAATGCCCCATGAATAGATATCCACCCGGCGCAATACACGCACAAATACGCGATAGGACGGCCATTCGCACAACATTATCAAAATAAATAATAACATTTCGACAAAAAACAATATCCTGCACCGCAGGTAGCTTGTATTCTGTAGCCATGAAATTTAACTGGCGAAATTCGACCATAGATCGCAATTCTGGAATGATTCGAATTTGTCGGGCCTTACGGTCAAGGCTTCGAAGCAAATAGCGATGACGAAGATCATGAGCAATTGGTTGAGCCATTTCTTCAGGATAAATTGCCCTAGCTGCTGTTCTAAGAACAGTAGTGCAAATATCTGTGCCAAGAATATGAAAATCAAAACCAGGATGAGATAATCGATAATCAGCTAAGACCATCGCTAATGTATAGGCTTCAGCACCGATGGAACTCCCAGCACTCCAAACTTGTAAAGGACGTCTTATACCAAGACCTTTTCTGAATAAATTAGGAACAACAATGTTCGTTAAAATATCAAAGTGTTTTGGCTCCCGAAAAAAGTCTGTTTTGTTAGTAGTAACAACATCAATTAAATCTCCAAGCTCCTCTTCTAATCCACCTTGATCAAATAAAAAATGACAATATTCACGGAAATTACGCATCCCGCGTTCCCGCAACCGGCGACGTAAGCGGCCTTCTAGCATAGTTCGCTTACCTGGTGGCATTCGAATACCAGCTTGGCTTTCAACCAATCGGGCCAAATGCTCAAACTCTCGATCTGAAAGACGTGGGCTTTCTGAAAATGTATCAGGCATTGACTGGCCGGTGGTTTGAGGTTCAATTACGATAAAAGATGATATATAATAAGACTAGTAATTTATGAGACTACTAGCGGAAAACACCTGATCCAAGTTGGCCACAATAATAAATTGATTATTGCGCTTTCCGATGGCCTGAATCAACTCGCTACGCCAACGCATCCCTATTTTTGGAGCCTCTTCCATCAATGCCATCGGGAGTTCGGTTGCTTCGTAGACTCGGTCGGCTATAGCTCCCACTGTGACTGTCTCACCGGCCATCATCACCTCGGCAATGACAATCCGCGTGTCTCGCGTTGGTTCGACAAAGGTCATCCCGAATTTTACCCGTAAGTCCGTCACAGTGATGACCTTACCCCGAACATTGATCAGGCCCCTAATAAAAGGCTGACTGTTGGGAATTCGAGTGATCGGCACGAAATCAAGCACCTCGTGAACCCGCGCGGTTTCAATGGCAAAAATTTCATCGGCCAAACCTAAGGTCAAAACTGGCAACGCAGTGCCACGCGAATCGGTCTCAGTCGCTCTTTTTGTTTTAGTAACGCTCAAAACCGTCATCGTCTGCATCCCTATGGCCGTGCTGGTGATCGTCAAGTTTCAGAGCAAACCCCTTTCCCCCTGTTGCTCCCTGGATTTCGCCGGATGCCCCTTTGAATGAAGTTTTACCAATACGCACCGTCTGACGTCGAGTGGGTAAAGGCTGAACAGAGCGAGATCCGTTATTGCCGCCATTGATTATAGATTTGGCGTAGCTTTGATGCGACCTCTCTCGCCCCCTCCCGTCCCCAGAAACAGAGAAAAATGAGATTGTAGCTTGTAGCTGTTGCGCTTGACTAGATAACTCTTCTGATGTTGATGACATTTCTTCAGCAGCGGCAGCATTTTGCTGCGTTACTTGATCAAGTTGCTCGATTGCGACATTAATCTGTTCTGCTCCAGCATTTTGTTCACGGGACGCTGTAGAAATCTCGGCAACCAAACTGGCTGTCCGTTGAATATCTGGAACCAAGCGAATCAGCATGGTACCGGCTTCTTCTGAAACGATAACAGTCTGAGACGAAAGGGCGCTGATTTCAGCCGCAGCAGCCTGACTCCGTTCGGCCAGTTTACGGACCTCGCTTGCCACTACAGCAAAACCCCGACCGTGTTCGCCTGCTCGGGCGGCTTCGATGGCGGCGTTCAGCGCCAATAGATCGGTCTGCCGGGCAATTTCCTGCACAATAGTAATTTTTTCGGCGATCGTCTTCATGGCATTGACCGCTTTACTCACGGCATCACCGCTCTTAGCGGCATCTAGAGACGATTGAGACGCGATCTTTTCGGTTTCGGTGGCGTTATCGGCATTTTGACGGATATTTGCCGCCATTTCTTCCATCGAACTTGACGCCTCTTCGGTTGCGGCAGCTTGTTCGGAAACGCCTTGGGACAGAGTCTCCGCGCTCGCACTCAATTGCTGACTGCCTGCTGCAACGTTTTCAGCAGCAGCGGAGACGTTTGAAACAACATCACGAAGGCGTTCGATCATAGACTCCAAGGCAATTCCCAAAACATCTTTATCCGAAAGGCGTTTAGCCTGTACTTTGAGATTACCATGAGAAATTTCTTCGGCAATCCCGGCAGTGGTTCGCAAATTGGCGGCCATTTGATTGAGAAGTGCAATTAAATCACCAATTTCTTCCCGCCCATTATAGGAGATTGACTGGCTCAAATCACCTTCGGCAACAGCACGGGCCATTTGGCCCGCGCGATCCAAGCCCCGGCTGATCAAAATCGATATCCACAGCGCCATGCCTAAGCCAATGAGCAAAGCTGCTGCCGTCATCACAATTAAATTGCTTCGCGATTCAAGGTATAGCCGATCACTGTCTGCCATTCTCTCATTCATCCGTTGCTGATCGAAAGCGATTAGATCGGTCACAACGGCATCAATTCGCTTAAGAAACTCACGATTCTGACCAAATGAAATAGCGATGGCTCGGGCACGACTGCTATCTAAGGCTAATTCCCGAATTTGTTGATGAACAGTAAGCCAAGACTCCCAAGCAACCGTTATTTTTTGCACATCATCCCGAAATTGTAGCGGTATACGATCACGCAAAAACAGCAAACGAGCCTGAGTATACCTAATTATCTCCTCATTTTTTTCATCGATATTTTTTAAGTTTACTTCATCAGACTCCAAAATTAAGTCTTTTTCATTTCCTCTTGCTCTTAACATTAAAGATGGAAGCTCATTAAGAGTCATTGTGATCTGCTGATCACTATTGTTATTTTTAAAGTCTGCAATTATCTTAATGGCTGTGTCAATAATAGGATCGCTGTGCTTAATAGATAACTCCTTGGCTTTGAGATCAGAATTTTTTAAAGCCAATTCAACAACACGATCTTGTGACTTAGAATAGTCATTATATAAATCTCGCAATGCATCAAGTTTTTTTCGCCCTTCTTCATCCGCAAGCTCTCTGCGTCGATCGAAAAGATTGTTATATTTTGCTCTCTCGCTGATCAAGCGATCAACATATGCCTTTTTAGATGGCTCATCGGTCTCCAAAATTAAGTTTTTTTCTGTTCTGGCCATCATCGAAAGCGCATTACTCATCTCTAATGTCAAAGCCCTACGCGTCGCTGGGCCATCTACGATTGCACGAACCTCATTATTGACCAACCCCAGACTGCTGATCCCTTGGAAGGCTGAAACCGTCGCCAGACCAAGAATGGCTACAAATGCCATTACGAGGCGGAGCTTGATGGTAAAACGCATCGATGTGCTCTCCCGAATCTCAGTTGCGTTTAAAGCTGGTAGGTCGCGTCAGGTTATCTGACAGGGGTGCGGGCGAGAGGGTCCGTGCTTCCACTGTGCCGTAGTTATCTCATGCCATTGTGGCGATGGTTTGTGCTTCGAAAAAGCGTCTGCCGTCTAGATATCCTGCCATACTGCCGGTCCAAAACTCAAAACAGTTAAGATCACAGATAAACCAAAAATAATCGCTAGGCTGGTTGTGATTCCGATGTCTTGAGTTTTGCGCCAGCATTTTAAATGCTTAGAATCCGATTGATTCTCATAAAGCTACATCGCCATTGGAAAAGCACACTTTTTACCTTCGTACCTTAGTATCGTTCAAAGCCAGCGTCCTCGACATCCCCATGACCTTGGTGGTGATCATCCAATTTCAAGGCATAGCCCTTGGTTCCAACCGCAGTGCCCGCTCCGATCGACGCAGGAGGACGTTTGCTCGGGGTTGACGCCCGCTTAATGGGTGCGGCGAGGCGGTACGAGGCCGACACTGGGGTGAGATGAGATCCTGGCTCCCGTCCACTTCGTGCCTGTTCAGAAGAGCGCAGCCCGGTGTGGGCGTCACGTCCGAGAGAAAAAAACGAAATAGTTGCTTGAAGCTGCTGTGCCTGACTTGATAATTCCTCAGATGTCGATGACATTTCTTCGGCAGCGGCAGCGTTCTGCTGGGTTACTTGATCAAGCTGTTGGATAGCTACATTGATTTGCTCCGCTCCCGTATTTTGCTCACGAGATGCCGAACTGATTTCTGAAACTAAAATTGCGGTTCGTTGAATGTCTGGAACCAAGCGGATCAACATCTCTCCTGCTTCTTGCGATACAGTAACAGTTTCAGAAGATAGCATGCTAATTTCGGCTGCGGCAGCTTGACTCCGTTCGGCCAACTTTCGGACTTCGCTTGCTACGACGGCAAAGCCTCTACCATGCTCTCCGGCCCGAGCGGCTTCGATGGCGGCGTTCAGTGCCAACAAATCAGTCTGTCGGGCAATCTCTTGCACGATAGTAATTTTTTCAGCGATAGTCTTCATGGCCTTAACCGCTTTAGTCACAGCCTCTCCGCTTTTGGCTGCATCAGTTGAAGATTGACGTGCAATCTTTTCTGTTTCACTGGCGTTATCGGCATTTTGCCGAATGTTTGCCGCCATCTCTTCCATTGAGCTGGATGCTTCCTCGCTTGAAGCAGCCTGTTCGGAAACGCCTTGAGACAAGGTTTCGGCACTAGCGCTTAACTCTTCGCTTCCAGCCGCCACATTCTCGGCAGCGGCAGCCACATCGACAACCACTTGGCGCAAATTTTGAATCATGCTTTCTAAGGCAATTCCCAGTATATCCTTATCGGATAACCGTTTGGCTTTAACCGTTAAATTTCCCCTGGCAATTTCCTGGGCAATCTCGGCCGATGCTCGCAGATTGATAACCATAGTTTCAAGAGCAACCCCTAACACATCTTTATCAGACCTCCGTGTTACCTGTACTGCAATATCACCCTGGGAAATAGCTTCGGCAATTCCAGCGGTGGCTCGAAGATTATCGCACATGCTGTTCATTGCCTGAATCAGCACGCCGATTTCATCACGCCCCCGGTATTCGATGGTTTGGCTAACATCTCCCAGCGCAATAGCCTGAGCTAAGGTGCCAGCCTGCTTCAAGCCTCTACTGATCAGGAGTGAAATCCAAAATGCCATACCAATCCCAATACCCAATGATAAAATAACCATGATGATAAGCATAATTTTAGCATTAATATAAACATTGTCGCTATTTTGGACGCGATCAGCCATTCTTTCTTGATCAAATGAAATTAGATCATCGGTCATATTATCAATATTTTTTAATAATTGACGATTTTTTCCAAATGAAATAGCTATTGCGTGATTATTAGCATTCTGAAATGCTAAGTCACGAATTTGAATATGAACTGAAAACCATGACTCCCATGCTGCTTCAATGTGTTGAGCTTGCTGACGAACTTCTGAATTTCCATTATCCCTTAAAAGAGCAATAGCAGATTGAATAGTTTTAAATTGATTTTCATTTTGCTGTTCTATATATCTGATTTTACTATCATCATCCTCAAGAATCATCGATTTTTCATTGCGGTGAGCTCGCAATATAGATGTTGAAATTTGAGAAAAAATACCAGATAAACGGGCATCAGCATTGTTAACTTTATTAGATTCATCAATAACCGTTAATATAGAATCAACGAGCTCTTGACTTTTGGTTGATGACATATCTCTAGCTTTAATATTTGTATTTAATAAAGCAAGCTGAATTAATTCATCTTGAGAATTTGTATATTCTGTGTAAACATCATGTAATGCATTTAGCTTTTTTTGGCCTTCCTCTGTTGCAATTTGATGGCGATGATCAAAAATCTCTTTAAATTTCTCTCTTTCTGTCTTCAATGTTTCGACATAACCCTTCATAGCTTGTTCGTTATTTTCTAAAATTAAATTTTTCTCGGTGCGCGCCATCTTTGACAATTCACCAGCCATCTGTAACGTCAACTTGCTTCGAGCTGCTGGGCCGTCAACTACGGCCCTGACCTCGTCATTGACAGAGCCAAGGCTGGTGATCCCCAGATATGCTGAAAGTGCGGAAAGCAATAAAATTGCCGCGAATGCCGCCGCCAACCGAGCCTTAATGGTGAGATGCATGGTTTTGACTCCAATTTTTCACGAATAGGATTCTACATCGCTCTTGGTGTTACTTCATGTTCTTGGCACACCCAATTGCCGTTAAACTTTCAGGATCAGCGCAATTTATTCATCTTTCAAGAGAGTTCCAGCCAAAAACATTCTGATTATCATGTAAGTAAGACAAAAACTACTTATGATCACGTGCTCCCTAAAGCTGACAGGATATCAATTCTACTCAAAGTGTATCCAGCCTCAAAAAGGACCACCTTATCGGATGACGGACACGATGCCCGTCATATCAGAGTCGGTGGCGCGAACGAGGCCAACCAACGATCTTGCCGAAAACACTAGGAAAATTACGACAATCCGAGCGTTGATCAATTGCCCAGGCCAGTTCAACACATTCCTTGGCGGTAAACAATGGCGACAACGGCATAAATTGCCAACGCCACCATCTCTCTGTGGCAAACTCGGAAGGGCAAATCGGAAAGGCGTGTCTAGCGGCTTGAGGTGCTTTCAGCCCGAAGCATGCCAAGCTTGCTCCTAAGTTTACAAAACAGCCGAAAATCCTGTATTCATTACCGAGCGAAACGTTTGTGCCGGTTTCCCACTCAAAAAATTAATTTTCCTCTAAAAGAGCTAAATACCCTTTTTAAAACCAACAAGCATATTGAAGGGAACCGAGAGCTAGCATAATGTCCGCACGGTTTGACGTAGATATTCGGTGGCAGGCTGCTTTAGCCTCTCCAAGATCGGTGCGTAACATCAATTGGTGACCAATGAATACTATTGTTCCACTTGATACTGGAGACGATTGGGCCGAGCGCCTTCGTTACCTGCAAATCGACGAGGCGTGTCGAGGTCGTTTGCGCGACTTGCGTCCTGTTTTGCTTCAGGCCCTTCCTGAAATTTTAGATAAATTTTATCAAAAAATCCTATGTCAACCGGAGTTGCGCGAAAAATTTACAAGCCAAGAGAAAATTTCGTTTGCTAAAGAAGCCCAGGCACGGCATTGGGGGCTCCTGTTTGATGGGCGTTTTGATGATCATTATAAATTATCAGTTGATAGGATTGGCTCCGCTCATTATCGCATTGGCTTAACTCCACGCTGGTACATGGCTGGGTATTCGTTTGTACTAGACATTCTCCAATCTGTTGTGGTTCGAAAAATTAGCCCTATAGTTAAAACTCCAGCGGGTGATCAATTTTTAGTTGACAGTTTGCGCGCTGTTAGTCGAGCAGTTATGCTCGATATGGAGTTAGCCATAAGCCGTTACTGGGAATTGCTGGCAAATGAACGCCGCTCGGCTGTTGATAAGATGATTGATCGTATCGAGCAGCAGGTCACAGATACTGTCAATAGCGTGACACATGTGACCGGAGACCTCGTCCATAGTGCCGAAATGATGACATGCGTATCAATGACAGTTGATGTTAATTCTCAAAATGCGACAGAAGCGGCACAGTCTGCGCTTGGTTCTGCCCAAACGGTAGCGGCTGCTGCCGAAGAACTTCATGCATCTATTGATGAAATTGCTACTCAAGTTCAACGCTCGGCTGTTACAGCGCGCGCCGCTGTTGATCGCATGCAGGACGCCCGTGGCGTTGTTGGGGCGCTGGGTGATGCCGCTCGAGATATTGGTAAGGTTGTGCAGATTATTGGGAGTATTGCGGCTCAAACCAATCTGCTAGCCCTCAATGCCACCATTGAAGCAGCCCGAGCCGGCGAAGCTGGTAAAGGATTTGCCGTAGTGGCTGGCGAAGTCAAAAATTTAGCAAATCAATCAGCAATTTCAGCTAAAGAAATAACTCAACGAATTGGCACTATCCAAGATGCTAGTCGTTCGACTTGTTTTCTTATTGATGAGGTTTCTAAAACTATTCAGCATATGGAACAGATCGCAACAGCAATTGCTGCGGCTATTGATGAGCAAAGTGCAGCAACAAGTGAAATTGCCAGAGCTGTAAGCGAAACGGCAACTCAAAATAATACAGTAACATCATTAATGGCTGATGTATCCGAGAATGTCAGCAAAGCCAATCGAGCTTCCCTCGCTGTTGGCGAGAGCGCTTCACGTATGGAAGAAACTTTGGCATCTATGCGTAAACTTTTGACGAAAGCTGTTCGTACCTCTTCAGCCATTGCTAATCGTAGACAAAGACGCCGTCGTGCTGTTTTGCTTGATATCGAAATTGTTATTGAAAATCAAAAATATCCTGTTGTTCTTTATGATTTATCGGAATGTGGTGCTTTAATTGCTACAGATATATCTGTTCAACAAGACGCTATCATTACATTAAACATGCCTAGTGAAGGGGTAAGTTGCATGGCATCTGTTGTTGCTGGTGGGAACGGACAACTTCACGTTCATTTTTGTGAAACATTACCAGCTCCACAGGTCGACGCCATGGCTGCGAAAAGCATCCGGCATATTTGCGAATTAGCAAAATCGGATCACCTTTCTTTTGTGGAGCGAGTCTCTCAAGCCGTTAATGGAGATAGTTTATCTACAACAAATTTAGCCACTCACCACACATGCCGTTTGGGTCGTTGGTATGATAGTGTCTGTGACGAAATTATGTTAGTATTACCAGCATTTTTCACTTTGGCTGAACCTCATCGTGAAGTTCATACAAAAGCTCGACAAGTTTTAATTGCTTTAGAAGCCGGACAAATTTCATTGGCTAAAACTCGCCTTGAAGAATTAAAGTTAAGCTCTGCACAAGTTGTATTTTACTTGGATCGTTTATGTGTGGAATATCTTCAGGAAAATAAGATAATTAATAATTAATTCTATATTTGTGATATTTTATATTATATAATGTATTTTTTCTCAACCTGTCGCCCCTATCCGTGGCGTGCGGAGCTGTTGCTGTGGGTGAATGGTTAATTTTCTTGACTTTTTGGATTTCTTGCACATAGATTCAGTGGACGGCTGTCTCAGCAGGCACGACTGATCGATGAATTAGTGCGAAAAAAAAGTAATAAGGAGGAGAAAGTGCGAATAATAAAAAAAATACAATAAAACAAATAGGATCGTTTATGGTTTTAATATAATTGAAGTTTATCAGCTTAAATTTAAATGATGTATGCTAAGAACGTGAGGAAGTATACTAATGTCAATCACCATACAGATACAGAGGCGCTTAGAAACTCCTGCGAAACATCAATATTTTTTGATGACTGTTAATCTGTTGGCTCTTCCAGATGATGAGCAAACCCCAAAATCATCGGTTGCCGCTGAAATTCGTAAGACAGTATTGAAAAGCTTGGAGAAAAATGCATTTCTTCGTTTAGGCGGTTGCTCGGATGAATTTGATGATGGATATACTGCAACGAAAGGAAATTCTATAGAGTTTTACGATGCCGGAGAGTTTGTTCTTGTTATATTGCTTGATCTTAATGCCTATAGTGCTATTGGCATTGTGACTGATATAAAACTTTTAATTCTCAAAACCATCGATAAATTTTATCCAGGGGTTTTAGCTCATTTAGATCAAGCTCGTTTATTTAATATTATAGATGCGAAACGAGATCGTCAAAAAGCGTTTCGGCGCCTAGACAGAATTAATCAACATACAGTTCTTGCTGCTTCTGGAACAAAGTCAGAGGAAGGAAAAGAAAAAGCTCTAAAAAAAAATGGAACAGAAATTTTGACTCGTGCTCATTTGGAGCTTTTATCAAATAAGCTTGAACGAATTGGACCTGCTGGCTTCACTGACTTATTATCAACGAGTCAGACTATGGCAATGTTTCGCAGTAGCGATTCAAAAATGAATGCATTTTCAACAGAGTATTATACAAATATTAAAAATCTTAAAAAATTCTTATTGCCACAAGTTAAGGTGTGGGATGATGCGACTATTTTTGCTGAAATGACAGTTATTCTTGATAAGTATATTCTTAAATCGCTTTGTCAAAATGCTGAATTTTTGACAAAGCCATCATCAATAAACTTAAATGTTGAAAGTTTATTTTCTTTAGACTTTGAAAAATTTGAAATTCATTATCAACAACGGTTACCGCAATTAATGATTGAATTTCGCTTTTCAGATGTTATTGCTAATCTTGATCGGTATTTATTGGCTGTTCGCCGATTAAAAGGATTAGGAGTTGCTTGCTGTATTGATTGGGTTGACCCAAGAGTGTTCAGCACCGTGGATCCAGAACGCTTTAATGCATCATTAATTAAGGTTGATGGCGGGCGAGCTGATGTGACATTTTCTTCTGGTGCCGGCGTTGAAGTTAAGCGCATACAACGTCAAGGTTGTTTGGTTGCTTTAACTCATGTTAGTAACGAACGTTCTGTTGAAATTGGTGTTCAAAATGGAATTCGACTCTATCAAGGATATTTTGTTGATCGATCACTGGATTCTATTGGAGAAGAGGTTTCTAATATTCTTCAGGCTGATTTAAGAGATGCTGCTTCTACTATTAATGGCTGGGGGGCTTTTATTAGACATCTGGGTGGATTTGGCTCTCGGGATATTGTTGAAGATGCACAAGCAGAACTCAATGGATTACGCGGTAAGCTTTTGGCCCAGAAAGCAAGTGCTACGCTGCGGCAGAATGCTTTTATTGATCGTTTGGTTGAGCAACTTGCTGAAATTGAACAGGAGAGAAGCTTTGCCACCTCTGTACTGACATATGTAGATAAATAATAGGGCGATATAGCTCGCGGGAGATGAATATGCTTTTACGTTCTAATGTAATATTTGAGATTCGGACGGAATTAAGAGGATCTAGTCATATTGATGGTATTTATAAAGATCAAAGGGAGGCTCTGGCGCGGGCCGATGCCTTGATTGGACAAATTAAATATGAAGCCGTTCGAATATTTGCAGTTGACCCAAGTCTTCGAGAAAAAATGATTTTTGAGAAAATAACTTCTATTGCTGAAGCCCCAATCCGAATTATGCCTGCTGATGATGTTATAACATTGTCATCATCATCTGATTTGTATTCATTTCGCTTTAGGCTTATGCTCGGAAGAATTTTAAGAAATTACCTTGATCGGGAAAATATTCCTGTAATTGAACTGATTCACAATCGAGAGCGGCTTACTCGATTGACTAAAGATCATAAAGTTTATACTCAGGTTGTTTCACAATTAAAAAAAGTTTTAGAGCCATCTGACACGCTAAAAAAGCAAGGGGATGGCCTAGCAGAAAGATTGCTGACCGATGTACTTAAGCAAACTAATGACTTTGAAAGTTTTCTTCCAGCGGCAACCGCCCTGGATCATGGAGGTATTACTGGGTTATTGCAATTTATTGAAACAGCCCCAGAATCAAAACGTTCTATTTTACTAACTTTTGCCTTAGCAAAACGTTTAAGTACCGTCACGTCGTGGACTCAAAAAATAGAGACTATAATATCTTTATTTGGAGAGTCTATATCTGAAAATGGACTTCATTTACTCGATGAAGCTCTGGCAGAGCTTCTCGATGGTGCGACCGCAATCAAGGAAATTATGGGAGCTGCTACTGATTTATCTGAAGTTCTAGATGTTTTAGTTGGATTACTGGGGATTGACCTTAGGCTTGCGGCTCCTCGAACAGCTGCCGTTGTTCCGCGCATTCGAGCTATTTCACGGACACAGCAACTACCGGCAACAGAAGAAATTGTTCTACGGAGAATTCTTAAAACTTTAGATGGCTCTATGCGCTTAACAAATTTTGGAAGAGATGCTGAAGAAACAGTTCTTCGACGATTAATTATTGGTTTATGCGATTCTGTTGGTTGTCGAGGCGGTGGTTCTATGGCCTTGGCGCTGATCAAACGGGCACGAAGTGTACTGGGCAATGGTATTGAAGATTTATCTTTCGATGAAGCCGTTAATGAGGTCTGTAGTCTGTTGCCAAACAAATCTTCTGTTATAAGTTTGATTATTTCTTTGAAGGGAGCGCCGACAATTACAGAAGGACAAAGCTCTTTTTTACTAAAAAAACTTGCGGAAATATTTTTGCAGACAAGGAATTTAAGTGATTTATTTGGAGATACACTTGAAAAATCAGAAAAGGAGCAACTTGTTCAGCAATTGGCAATAACCTTGGCAGCAAGCGCTCTTCCAGTTGATTTGTCTCGAAATTTATTGCTAAGGCTAGAATCTTTTGTCAAGCAAGGGAAGTATTGATGGCGATTTTTATGATAAAGGAATTGATTAGTTTCAAATAAATTTTCTGGCATAACATCAAGCCTTGATGTATTAATATCAAGACTTGATGTTATTTGCCGATTAGAACTTGGTATTAAAGTTAAAGTATGGACCGAACATCTCCTGATAGTCCATCTAACGCTCCTGGGACTAGATCTAAGCCAAGAAAGCGATCAAGATTAACAGGCCCTGGAAGGGTAAGGCCAAGGGTTTGCGCTCTGGAAAAGCCAAATCGCTGGTAATATGGGGCATCACCGACCAGAAGCACGATTCTGTGGCCAAGGGCTGCGGCCCGGTTTAGGCTGTACCGAATCAGGACGCCTCCTAGCCCTTCGCTACGCCGATGTTCAGCTACGGCAATCGGCCCAAGTAAGAGAGCCGGATGTTCCATTCCGATAGTGATGGGCCAATAACGAATGGTTCCTTCGATATGATTATTTTGAAGCGCGACAAAACATAACTCTCTGAGAGGCTCCACGCCGGCCCGTAGCCGATAAACTGTTTTATTGGAACGATCAGTTCCAAAGGCAAGATCAAGAAGACCCTCGATGCCGCCGGTATGACCCGGCTGCTCGGCAATAATCTGCATCTCCGTAAGACTTTCCCGGCAATGTATGACTGGCGCGAAGCGCGCCGAGGCCGGGAAAGCTGATCAACCGCTAAACGGAAATCAGCTTAACGGCGCCGATACGCGATCCTTAACGATCACACCCGCGCAATACGGGGCGTTTGATCGTCGTCGATCATTTTTGTGCTGGCGAATCATCGTGATGAGCCCCGTCCGAACCTCCACCGAGCGTGAATAATCTGTTCCGATGCAAAATGCCAGCCCTTTTTTAGATGAAGGAGGCATTTCAAGGTTGCGGCGGTGGTGGTGGTGGACTGGCCAGGGTTCGTTCACCATTGGCGTAACGATCCGGCTGTTGATGACACTCAACGTCACCCAAGGTTTTAATGCAAGATAGTTTAGAACGATCAACTTCTTGAGGATAAGGAGGACAATAAACTCCAGTTTTTTCATATGAAAGAGCAGAGCAGTCTTTCCCAGTTGCGCTTGATAAAGCGTGATCTGTCGGTAATTTTTTAGTTTGCGACAAAGTGGTTGCGCTAGTAGCTAATGGAATAGATGCTGCAACCATCATTGCCTCACAACCTTCTAAAGCTGTCAGGCACAAGAGTATAATGGCAATTATTTTCATTTTTTCCTCTGTTTCATTACAGTGGTTTGCTTTTAGCTCGAAGCCATTATCTCAAAAGAACGCACAAACGCTGTCGACATTCAACAAGAACAAACATCTGTTGATAATCAGTACACATTACTTTATAAACAATCTCCCCATTGCTTCCTGGAATTTGCCTTATGACCTCAATTTTGCCTGGCTTGCAATTAGAGGCTGAGGCCGTCGCCTTAGCCTCAGCTTCAGCACCGGCCGCCCAAGCCCCCTCCAGGCTCCAGCCGATCAGCAGGAGCGCCATCATAAAAGGCCCGACAATACCCATACTCCGCCCCCTTGATCTTTTTAACTGCGGGCTTGTCCCCTGCTACGGCTATAATTCTAGCCCTCGGCGACAGCAACATCGAGACCTTCCATCGCTAAAAAGCAATCTTGCAGCAAGCCAACATTCGCCATAGCTATAGATGGTGCGAGCCTGGAGGTGTGTCATCCGTCGAATGAAATTTGCAGTCATTTTGAATGAAGCAGCCGGAACCCTGCTCGGAGCGCCAATCGCCCGCACAGTAGCCGATATCGGTGCCG
Organism: uncultured Rhodospirillales bacterium; assembly: GCA_903920145.1. Taxonomy (GTDB): domain Bacteria; phylum Pseudomonadota; class Alphaproteobacteria; order Azospirillales; family Azospirillaceae; genus BOG-933. The sequence goes on along the minus strand of CAIXKV010000216.1, from coordinate 37,605 downwards.
GGTTTGCGGCAGCCGGGGTTGAAGCGACAGTTCGAGCCGCTAGAGGTGTGGCGATTGAAGAGGAAATTCGCGCTTTCTTGGGAACAGATGTTGATGCTATCGTGATTGGTGGTGGCGATGGGACTTTAGCCGCCGCCGCAGGTTTGTTGCTTCATAGTAATAAAGCTATGGGATTGCTACCACTTGGAACTATGAATTTGTTGGCCCGAGACCTTGGTATGCCGAATAACATACAGGCTGCTATCGATATATTATCGAATGGATATACCAGAAAAATTGATGTCGCTGAGGTTAATGGCCATATTTTTTTAAATAATTCTGTCATAGGTCTATATCCAACAATGGTTAGAGCTAGGGAACGACAAAGAGGTGTTGCCGGTTGGAAAAAATGGATTTCAATTGCATCCGCAATTTTTAAATCTTTAAAATATTATAATGTCGCTGAAGTTTCAGTTGATCTTGGTAAAGGTCCACGATTAGTTAAGACGCCTGCTCTAGCTGTTGTAAATAATGTTTATCATGATCGACCGGATGCTTTATTTTTAGACCGTCCAACACTTGATGATGGTCGATTGGCTATTTATTTGGCAAATCATCGAACCCGCCTCGGCCTAATCAGGCTTATGGTTGGTTTGGCGCTTGGTGGATGGCAACGCGATGCCGAGCTTGAATCGTTGACTCTTACTGAACTTACTGTCACCAGTCAGCGTCGTCACCGTTTACGAGTCGCCATTGATGGCGAAGTCATTCGATTAATGCTACCGCTAATTTACCGTATTCGACCAAAAGCCCTTACGGTATTGGCACCTGCTCCGGAATATCGTCTATGAGAACCATAGCCCATCTTTCTGATTTGCATTTTGGTAAAATTAATCTTGAAGTTGTCGAAGCTTTGCTTTTTGACCTTGATTTATTGCGCCCGTCTTTGGTTGTCATTAGCGGCGACTTAGTTCAGCGCGCCCGTCGATGCCACTTTCGTGCCGCCAGCGCTTTTTTAGAGCGCTTGCCCGCGCCTTGGTTGGTGGTTCCAGGCAATCATGATATTCCAGCCTACAATCTTATTGCAAGATTTATCGCACCTTTTCATAATTATAAGCATTATATAACAAAAGATCTCAATCCTTTTATTATGGATGATGAAATTGCAATTCTTGGAATTAATACAGCGCGCTCATTTATTCTAAATTTTGCTCATGGACGAATTAATCATAATCAAATATCGAGAATTGAGGCAGCATTTCATGCAATTCCACCTTCTATATTTAAAGTAGTAGTTACTCATCATCCATTTCTTCCTCCACCTGGAATCAATGGCAAATCTTTATTAGGACGGGCACGGCTAGCATTACCAGCTCTTGAATCATGTGGCGTTGATTTGTTGCTTGCAGGGCATTTGCATCGAGGGTTTAGCGGTGATATTGCCGAACATCATCAGCAGGTTGAACGATCGATCCTCGTTGCTCATGCGGCTACCGCGACTTCAACTCGGCTTCGAAATGAACCTAATAGTTACAATTTTATTACTATAGCCTCTCCACACGTTATTTTTGAAGAACGTGCATGGACTGGTAATAAATTTTCAACCAGTGAGCGTACCACGTATAGTCGTAGTCATCATCGCTGGTTGATTATAGGAGATTAAATTTTGAGGATATTATGATCAATCATTTTACGTCAAAAACCAATTGAAATTTATATGTAATACCATTGATTTTCGAGGTTAATCTATTAAGGCAGTCATTGATTTTAGATACTGTATCAACCTGAGGGCGATGTTTTGCTCGGTTTGCGTGGCGAGTGAATTCATCTATTCGAGGAAACAAAGTCATGGTCAAAAGACGACCGGGCATCTCCCCCATTTTCACCGGGGCGGTGGTGCCTACACCTCTTGGCTCCTGGCGAAGCGCCATCCGTGCTTTACCAGGACCGCCAGCGCCGTTACTTTTTCATGAACCGATGATCAAAACTGAGCTTCTAAAATTAGCCCACACGAACTTTCTTAAGGAAAGTACTAACCTGCTCTCGTAGGTCAGATGCTAAACCAGCTAAGTCTTTTGAGACATCTAAGACTGTAGTTGCCGAATTTCCAGTATCATGAGCAGCTTCTTTTACACCATTAATATTTGCAGCCACTTCACTGGTTCCAAAAGATGCTTGCTCGATATTGCGAGCTATTTCACGCGTTGCGGCACCTTGTTCTTCGATAGCTGAAGCAATAAAAGTGCTGATTTCACTAACGCGATTAATTACCGTGGTAATTTCATTAATAGCAGCAACTGTGCCATTGGTAACAGTTTGCATTGTTGAAACTTGGGCGGTAATATCTTCCGTAGCTTTGGCTGTTTGTGTGGCTAAAGCTTTTACTTCTCCTGCCACCACGGCAAATCCTTTACCAGCCTCCCCTGCCCGCGCAGCCTCAATGGTCGCGTTTAGCGCCAAGAGATTGGTTTGCTCGGCAATGGCCGTGATTAGTTGAATGACTTCGCCAATTTTAGCGGCAGCCTCAGATAATCCTCGAACCTCCTGGTTTGCAGTGTTGGCTCGAACCACAGCTTCCTGACAAATCACGGCTGAACTGGCGACTCGCCGAGCTATTTCCGCCACTGACGCAGTCAGCTGGTTGGTGGCCGTTGCTACAGTCTGGACGTTGGCGCTAGCCTCTTCCGAGCCCGCAGCGACCGCCACTGCCTGTCGGCTAGTTTCCTCGGCAAGGGACGACAAGCCCTGTGCGGTTAGTTCCATGTTATGACACGCTTTGGTCAACGCATCGACAATGTGCCCAGTTTCTGCCTCAAGTTGATCTGCCATGTCCAAGAGGACTTGCCGACGCTCAGTAGCGGCACGGGTCTCGGCTTCGTGCTGCTCTTGCCGGAGTTCCTCTATTCGTAATGCATTGTCTTTAAAGACCTGAAGTGAGCGAGCTAGCGCACCGACTTCGTCTCCTCGATCTGTATCCGGTACATCCACCCTCAAATCACCATGAGCAAGCCCATCCATTCTCTTGGTAATTGTCGTTAAGGGTCTGGAAATTCCCCTACCAATGAAAATAGCAATTCCGACGGTTATTAACAAGACTAATGATCCAACCAATCCGACCTGAATCCCTCGATACCAAAAAGCTCGATCGACATCATCAATATAAATTCCAGCAACAACCATCCATGACCAATCATTATACTTCATCACATAGGATAATTTTGGCTGGGGATCCTTAACCCCTGGCTTTGCGAAAGCATAAGAGACAAATCCAGCACCATCATTGCGCGCAATACTGATCATTTCTGCGACTAATTTTTTACCAGAAGCATCAGTTATACCAATTTGACTTTTACCCTCAAGCGTATGATCAATTGGATGCATCAGCATGACGCCATCCATATCTGTTACAAAAAAATAATTGGTCTTATCAAAGCGAATATGTCGCAATGCTGATAATGCGCCTTTTTGTCCCTGATCACGGGTCAGCTCGCCTTTGCGAACCAAATCAGCATAATAATCAATCGTAGCATAGGCGCTTTCAACCAGATTTCTAACCGTATCTTTGCGGTCTAATAGCAACTCTTGCTTCAGATTCACCAAGCCAACTAAGCCAACGGCGATCATACCAGCGATCGCAACACCGACAATGAAAAAAAGACGGGTGCCAATGGCGATATGTTTCATTATGCAGTACTCCAGACTTTCTGATGATCGTTACTCTAATTTATTGCCAGGACCAATCATTCGTTACCAATATACCAACATGGCCAGTTGTCCTGAAGTGGTCCTAGTCCCTGGCTGAATTCCTGTCAACAACCAATTCTCGTTTTTTCTCTCAAAATTGTCAATGCTGTTATGACATTTATTATTACGACTTTTGCAGAAACTTACATAATCGATAAAAGAACGCGTTCTTTGGGAAAATCAACAATAACTGTAGTTCCAACCGGAATTGTGCTTTTTATAGTCAATAATCCTCCGTGAAGTTCCATTAACCAACGACAAATTGGTAAGCCAAGACCTATGCCACGGGTTTTGCTGGCCGTAAAAGGATCAGTATGGTGGAATGGATCGAGAACATGATCAATCATATCTGGTGGTATGCCGCGCCCGGTATCAACTACAGATATTATTAATCGACCATCACCACTATATTTTCCACAAATCTGTACGGTACCATTGCGCGGTGTAAATTTAATGGCATTACTCACTAAATTGATCAAAAGTTGACGAATGGCACGGGCGTCTCCCCGCAATTTCGGCAAAGACTCGGCAACGGCTTCGGTTAATAGGATTCCCCCATCTTCGGCACGGGACCGCATAATAGCCAAAGCCCCTGTAACGGCTCCATGTAAATCAACAATACCGTCATTAAGTGGAAATTTACCAAGTTGTAAGCGAGAAACATCTAATAAATCATCAATAATAGCTATTAATTGCTTCCCACTATCATTAATATTTCGGGCATAATCAAGATAGATTGGACTTAATGACCCAACCATTTCTTGCTTCATCATATCAGAAAATCCGATAATGGCATTTAATGGGGTCCGTAATTCATGACTCATATGAGCTAAAAATTGAGTTTTTGCTTGATTTGCAGCTTCGGCATCAAGTTTCGCATTTCTTAAGGCGGATTCGGCTTCTTTTCGTTGGGTGATATCACCAACCACAGCGATAAACAGGCGATGACCCGCCTGTTCTAAGATGCTGATGGCCATTTCTAATGGAAATGTTCGACCATCCCGACGTCGCCCGATGACTTCACGCTTGCGATCTGGGCAGTGATCATCGGATACATAGATATCTCCAATAGATTGTCTTTCTAATGGGGTAGAAAAGACTTCTGGGATTAGAATTGAAATATCTTGTCCAATGAGTTCAACTGGATCATAGCCGAAGATGCGACCAGCGGCGGCGTTGACCGTCTCCATTCGACCTTCTGGTTCGACTGCGATAATTCCTTCGGCGGCGGCGGCAAGGATAGCGGTGTTACGTGCCTGTGATGCCCTTAATGCCGTTTCGGCTGCTCTTTTTTCGCTTAAATCACGGACAGTTCCAATAAAAACGCGTGCGCCGGCAGATAACGAAAGCGTTGCTTCCGTCGGCAATTCGGCTATTGCTAAATCCAATGGGATAACACTGTTATCTTTGCGAAACCCTTCCAACTCTCGAGCCAGACCGGAAAAGATCGCGTCAAGCGTTAAGGCTGGAACCAGCCGGCTAACAGGTTGACCTAACAGTTCCATTTCGCGATAGCCAAAAATCCGTTCTACTGAACGGTTTATTCCTAAAACCAAACTATTTTCATCTATTGTGATCAAGCCATCGATGGTTGCATCAAGAATACCGCGTTGATGAGCAGCGGCTGCCGCTAATAAATGTTCCTTTTCCCGACGGGCAGTCACGGTATTTCGGCTTTGGCGGTCGAGAGCCCAGGCATAAATCAGGGCCAACGCCCCCAATATCAGCGTGACCCCACCATACCACAGCAGATTTTCACGCCACGAAGCCAGGACCGTATCCACTGACAAACCAACGGCGATTTGCAACGGGTAGCCATCGACAGGCCGGACAGCGATCAACCGCTGAAACCTACTCGTTGGATCGGATAGGCGCACAATCATTGATCGTTCACCCGATAGCGGGCGACCGATCACGAAGGCTCCGATCGATGTGCTCATTTTATTGGCTGTATCTTCGGTGATTCGGTTGACCGGGTCAGACTCTACGGCAATAACCGCACGACCGTCAGAGTCGGCTAACCAAGCTTTCCCATTGGCGCCGAGTGGCAAAGCCGACAGAACGTCTGTTACGGGCCGGGCCGCAACCTCAATCATGATGCGCCCTAACCGGAGGCCATCGGGGGTGATCAGCGGACGTTCAATAAGCAGCGTGTCGTGATCGGCGGCAACGGGGGCTATCCCGGCATGGGGGCCACCCTCTCGGGGGCGCTCCACCATCAAAAGCTCGCGACCGGCATCATCGATCAGCTTCAAAGACCGCAACTCGGGATAGGCTGCCAACCGTGTCTTGAGAATAGGTGGGACATCGCCGTCACTCACCCCGCGTTCAACCAATAAGGCCGAAACATCGGTAGCCAGCATCTCAGCACCGCGCAGACTGCCAAGAACCTGTCGCTCGGCGGTTCGGGCCAACGCCATACTTTGTTGACCAGCCTGATCAAGCGCGGTTTGGCGCACCCCGATCATTTGCCAGCCGAAAAGCGCGGCCATCACCGCCACCACTAAGGCGGTCGCCAATCGCGCATCAATCGGCTTCAGTCGGGTCATCAATCCGGTCCAACCCCTTGCGCCGGTCTCTTGCGGTGAAATCTGGGCTGATTGCAAGAATCACCAAGGCGACCCACGCCGCCCCGAGGTCATTTGCCAATAGCATACAAGCGGTTGACAAGACCCATGTTGTCGCAGGCTGCTGGGGACGTTCCACCGATGAAAAAGCTATTGACTTTTCTCATCGGCTTTCCGCCCCCCGCACCCAAAGAGTTTGATGCTCCTTAGCCTAAAGCGCGCACCACCTCTTCACAGACTTTTTTCGCATCCCCGAACAGCATCATAGTGTTAGGGCGGAAAAATAATTCATTATCCACGCCCGCGTAGCCCGAAGCCATCGACCGCTTGATGAATAGAACCGTCTTTGCCTTATCTACATCCAAGATCGGCATTCCGTAGATGGGCGATTTTGGATCTGTTTTGGCTGCTGGATTGGTGACATCGTTGGCACCAATGACAAAAGCGACGTCAGTCTGGGAAAAATCACGATTGATTTCTTCCAGCTCAAACACTTCATCATAAGGTACGTTTGCTTCGGCCAATAGCACATTCATGTGCCCAGGCATCCGTCCTGCCACTGGATGGATGGCATATTTGACATCCACACCTTCGGCCTTGAGCAGATCAGCCATCTCGCGCAAAGCATGCTGGGCCTGAGCTACGGCCATGCCGTAACCGGGCACCACCACTACTTTGGAAGCGTTCTTCATGATGAAAGCCGCATCTTCAGCCGAACCGGATCGAACGGTGCGGTCTCCTCCGGGTCCATCGCCAGCAGGACCGGCGGATTCACCACCGAATCCACCCAGAATCACGTTGAAGATCGAGCGATTCATCCCCTTGCACATAATGTAAGAGAGAATCGCACCCGATGAACCGACCAAGGCTCCGGTAATGATCAGCAGGTTATTTTGAAGCGTGAACCCAATACCGCATGCCGCCCATCCCGAATAGCTGTTCAGCATCGAGATCACCACCGGCATATCTGCACCGCCGATGGGTAGAATCAACAGAAAGCCTAGGAGCAACGAGACCCCAGCCAAAGCCCAAAATGCCCAATCCGCATTGGTCCGGCACAGCACCACAATCAGGACGGCAATACCAAGGCCAAGAGCCAGATTGATTTGATGTTGTAATGGAAACATCAAAGGCTTACCGGTAATCAACGCCTGGAGCTTGAGGAAGGCGATAATGGATCCGGTAAAAGTGATGGCACCGATAGCCGTGCCAAGACTCATTTCAATCAGACTACCAGTCAGAATGTCATGGCGAATCCCGATATTGTACGATTCGGGAGAAAAGAATGCCGCCGTTGCTACGCAGACCGCCGCCAAGCCGACTAAACTGTGAAACGCTGCGACCAATTGGGGAAGCGCAGTCATTTCAATCCGGTAAGCGATGTAGGCGCCAATACTGCCGCCGATGAGAATGCCAGGGATGATGACCCACAGAGAAACCACAATCGGTAACGACAGTGTCGTAAAAATGGCAATAACCATGCCGACAATACCGAACAAATTACCAGAACGCGATGATACTGGAGATGAAAGGCCACGCAACGCCAAAATAAAACAGACGGAGGCAACCAAATACGCTAGAGTGGAAGCAGTTTCCATGACAAAAGTCCTCCGTTCTTATTTACTTTTTTTCTTGTACATGGCCAACATGCGTTGGGTTACGATGAAGCCGCCAAAAATGTTAATTGAGGCAAGAATCACCGCAACAAATCCCATAGCTTGGGAAAATTGAAAGCTAGCCGGGCCGGCAGCAATCAAGGCTCCAACGATTATTACCGACGAAATGGCGTTCGTAACGCTCATTAAAGGTGAATGTAAAGCCGGTGTCACACGCCATACTACATGGTATCCAACAAAAACGGCCAGTACGAATACAGTAAGTCCGGTTAGAATAAAGGCACCATGCGGAGAGGCTGCCGTCGCAATATCAGATGCTTTATGACTAGCCTGTCCAATAGCGGTCGTCAAAGCATCAGTTTTCTTCAGCAGCGTATCCAGTTCAGCTTGAAGGGCTGCGACGCTGTTGGTTAGTTCATTGGAATCCATGATCTCGATCTCCGTCAAGCGGTCGGGGGTGTCGACGCGGCGCTGGTTGTGGCGGCGGCTTCGGCCTCGACAAAGGCGGGATGGATGATTCGGCCCTCGTGGGTTAGCACCGTGGCCTTGATGATCTCGTCGTCCCAATCCAAGACGACGTTCCCGGTTTTCTGATCCACGATCAATTCGATTAATTTGAGCAAATTACGGGCATACAATGCAGAAGCATCGATGGCGATTCGGCTCGGAACATTCAAATGACCAACGATTTTAACACCGCCGGGCGTGATAATGATCTTACCTTTACGCGACCCTTCAACATTACCTCCCTGCTCAACCGCCAAATCGACGATCACAGAGCCCGGCTTCATAGATGAAACCATTTCTGAATTAATCAGAATTGGTGCTTTTCGGCCAGGAATCAGTGCTGTTGTGATAACAATATCCTGCTTTTTGATGGTATCAGCGATCAGAATAGCCTGTTTTGCCTGATACGCTGCACTCATCTCTTTAGCATATCCGCCTTTTGTCTCAGCTTGGCGGAACTCGTCATCTTCAACGGCAACGAACGTCGCGCCCAGACTCTTAACCTGTTCCTTTACGGCGGGGCGCACATCGGTCGCACTGACCACGGCTCCTAGGCGGCGAGCGGTGGCAATGGCCTGAAGACCCGCGACGCCAACGCCCATCACCAGACATCGCGCGGGTGGCACGGTGCCGGCGGCGGTCATCATCATCGGAAAGGCCCGGCCAAACTCATTGGCGGCATCCAGCACTGCCCGATAGCCCGCGAGATTCGCTTGGCTCGACAAGACGTCCATGGCCTGGGCTCGGGTGATCCGAGGCATCAATTCCATGGAAATGGCTGTAACCTTGGCCTTGGCGTAGGCTTTCAGAGCCTCTGACGAGCCGTAAGGTGCCAGAATGCCGATCAGGATAGCGCCGGGCTTCAACAGATGGACCTCATCCGGGCCACCTTCGGCCATACCCAGAGGTCGCTGCACCTTCAGCACGATGTCGGCATCGCCGAACACCGCAGCCGGCTCTGTCTCGATCACGGCACCGGCTTCAACGTAAGCACGATCGGGGTATGCAGCCCCTATCCCAGCTCCGCTTTCGACGACGACGTCCAGACCCAACCCTTTTAGTTTTTTGACAGTCTCCGGAGAGGCCGCAACACGGCGTTCGTTCGGGCGCCGTTCTTTGGGTATGGCGATTTTCATGCATACCTTCCCATTTTCAGACCGTCCCCCCCCTGGGGCGGTCTAACAGGGGTCAAGCCTGCCTGAAACCCACGGCCTTGCCAAGACTTCCGCTACCGCACTGCAACTATTTTTGTGCGAGTGCGGCAAAATGTGTCACACCCCAGAGCCGGCGCTTGCTATTTTCGTAGGCAAATGTCTTTTTTTCATGTGGGATGATTGCTCAATAGGCGGATTGTTTTCTCTGTGGGCAATTTGATTCGATGCCCTTAATAACGAAAAACGGGGGCGCAAGACCCCCGTTATCCTTTTATTTGTGCTCTTTGATCTGTTTTCGCTTAGTCGGCAGTCCCAACTGTGGACATAGAGCTACGATAGGCCCGCCACTGGGCTTCGCCTTCATCGTCATGCAGATGGGTAACCAATGTATAGCGATCACCGCGTAGCACCGGCGTAATCTCGTGCAACAGATTCACAGAAAAAATGATCGCGCCGCCGGTCGGACAGCGATAGGGATTGCTGTTAAATTCGGGCAGTCGAAGATGCCCACCTTCGTAACCGTTCGCATCAAGGGTCAAATTAATGGAGATCGCAAACCGACGAAATGCGACGATATCGGGCCGATTGTCGCGATGACGACGAAAATGGCCACCATCTCCTGGATAACAAGCGATTAAGAAGCGGTCAGTATGGGTTACAGTTGATTGGAAAGATCGCTTGATCTCGGCAAAACACCGTTTTTGAATAATGCCGGCAAGGCGAACATGCATAGGATGATCACGATCTAATAGTAGATCATGACGTTTCTTGTAAGTATGATCAATTTTGTTGTGAGCCCGTCCCAAGGCGTCGGTGGTCAGAACTGGACTTTCGAACGTCGGCCCAGCCCGATGCATGTCAATCAAGTCTTGGCACAGCTCCCGTTCCAGGACATTCGGCAGTAACAAGACCGGAGCCGGAGCACAAATATCATGTGGCACTTCACTCGGCAGCCCCTTGGCCACCATCGCAGCTTCGGCGACCATAGCCTCTGGGGCTCCGGTCCCGATGCGTCGAGCCACTCTCAGATTGCGATCTAGAACCATGACTTCCGCCGCAGGACTATCAAAATTGATCCGACGAAGAAAATTGTTCAAAGAGCCAACCAAAACAACGCGACTGGGATGGTGGAAGTTATACTCGAAAACCCGCTCGACGTCTTCACCCGTCAAGGCCACCAAATCGACCTCGCGTGAGGAAAATTCTTCGGCTCGTGCCGAAAAAGCGGATAGCAGGGGCAATAGCCCAGAGTCCTCCAGGGTTTGCGCCAAAATGACAACGACCGCCCGTCCAGCCTGTTCTTCAAAGGCATAAAGCGATCCCTTGGCCGTAATTCCAATGCAGGACGGAGCACGATCGCCCAGCAACAGGTCGGAATTTGTCGGATTAGCCATAACGAACCCTCCTTGACCACGCCTTTTCGACATAGGTGATACAGTATTACTCTTAATTTTAACTTAAAATCAACGACACAATGACGCGTTTCATATAATGAAGACCCTTGATTTGGTGAGGTCAGCAACGCTCCCATGTTATGGTGCTCGGGCCGCCCTCTCAACGCCCCATTTTGCCGCCCACTTTGTGGTTGTGGACACCCAGGTAATCTGTATCGCCCGAACCCCGTTGGCAAGCGAAGCGGCTGCATGGCCGGTTGCGGCGATTCCGTTCGCGCCCTTTTAGGATCGCACTTGGGGGCTTCGCGAATCACCGCCGGTATCGGGAGCATTGTCATCCGCGCCAATATCCGCTAAGAATCCGCCACGTCCTTTGGGGAGTAGCCGCCCGACGATCACGATCGGGCCGCGCGTCAACAGGCTTGGCAAAAATATATTGCCATGGCGCGTGGGGCCTTTTTTGGCATGGCGAGACCAACGGTTGGACCTCTCCGCGATCGGGCGGGGTGGGGTTCGCCGTTGTTTTCTGCCGCCCGATCAGGATATCCCAAGTGGAAACCTTCTTCGTTTCAATCTCCACCGTTGCCGCCGCTGAAATGGGCGATCGGACGCAACTTCTGGCCCTGGTTTTGGTGGCACGGTATGGCCAACCTTGGCCGATTCTGGCTGGCGTCTTCCTGGCAACACTGGCTAGTAATGGAGCCGCAGGGGGTGTTGGCGCCAGCTTTGGTTCCTTCTTGACGCCAACTTTGCTGGACGCTGTGGTGGGTATCAGCATGATCGGCATGGGGCTATGGACGCTGGTTCCCGATCGCCTGGATGATGAAACCAAGATCGACCGCGTCGATGCTTTTAAGGCAACCTTGGTTGCCTTTTTTTTGGCCGAGATCGGAGACAAGACGCAAATCGCTGCCGTCGCTCTGGCCGCCGCTTATCCCAATCTGCCGGCAGTGATTGCCGGAACCACCTGTGGCTTAATGCTGGCCGTGGTTCCGGTCATTTTTCTGGGACAGGCTTTTGCCGATCGTCTGCCCATGAGGGCCATTCACATTGGGGCGGCTCTTGGCTTCACCCTTCTCGGCGTCGTTTTCATCCTGCGGGCTTGTGGGTTTTAGGAATGGTAAGGCTCTGAAAATCAAGAGTTTTTGAACGTCACGACGACCGCTAATGCATGGCCCACAAAATCATCATGCTGTTGTAGGTGATATAGCTGCCGGCACTGATCACGGCGCCGGCAGCATTGATTCCTCTAGCCAGCCTTGGGGTTCGATCTTGGGTTGCCCGGACCAACACCACAATCAAGATGGCGAAGACGATTGCGCAGAATGTCGAAGCCTCGATGGCATCGGCCAGAGTAAATGTCGAAGCTGGCGGCAAAGATGTATCCACCACAAATTTATTACCAACAGAAGCAAAAATGGCACCGCCGCATAGGCCGATGCGAGAGCCTGCCATGAACTCGGTATCAAGAAAATATGTCAAGAACGTGAGGCAAAAAGCAACAAAAAATCCAATGAACATACTACCAAGCAATCGTATGCCGTCTCGTTTTACCAAAATACTTGCTGTTATTCTTGAATAAGTGCTATTTCCTTGCAAAGTTGGATCACCATACGTCGTATTGTAAACTGCATCTCCAGATTTAACATCAAATGAAACAATTTGCCATCCAGGAACTTTAACGGCATCATCAATTTTACTATTATCAGAATCGGCAACAAAAACAGTTTGAGTTGCATCATTCTGAGCATCTTCAAACATAATTTTCAAAGTTTGTTGATCAAAAGGAAATTTTGTAATATCCCAATCTTGAGATAACGTAGCAGCATATTTTCCTTGAGTCCAAAATAATTTGCTTTTCTCACCTTCCCATAGAACGTCATTCTCTGGTGTCACCGAAGGAAAACGAATCGTCGAATTTTTGGCATTGACAATTTCTACGGTATCAATCGGCTTATAATTTTCGTTGGTGTGTAAAAACCAAGCCCAGAATGTCGCATTAAACGATCGCCGAGGCATATCAAGATCATAAAGTTGGGTCAGGAACAGCCCGACTTTGACACTCTCTGGTTTTGCTGGGGGTGTTGGCGTCGTTACAACGGGCGGTGCAGGAGGAACAGTGACCGCTTCTGACGCTCCTGGTTTGCCAGAACCCGACGACTCGGCCATGGCCATTGGATCGGCAATGACAGTTACCGAAAGAGCGAGCGCCAGGGTCAACAGGGCTTGACGCCAGGCTGGACGTTTACTGATCATTTTACCAGCCATGTTTATCGATCATTTCACCAGCGTAACCATCGAGAAACCACAAGATACCCAGCGACGCCCCTACCGTTGAGCCCATGATGGTGGCCACGGGACCGCCTCGCAGCACAGCCCCAGCGATACCGCCTATGATTCCGCCTAATAACGAATCGAAAGCGTAACGACTGCCATAGTGATAAAGGGCGAGCTGGTTTTTATCCCGGCGCAGGCTTTCGATTTCCTCGGCAGAGAGCGGTTGCGGATTCACCGCCTCGGCAGAGGCTTGGGCAACCACGGGCGTGGCTGGAAAAACGACGGCACCAGCCAGGGCCGCAATCAGAAAGGCCGGGATCAGGGCTTTGAACATCAGAACAAGCCTTCCAACAGGCAAATGACGAATGGCTCTAAAAACGGCTACAAAGAACGAGGACGATAGCGTTCTCGAAGGGATTCAACCGTGATCGTCATGGTGAGCAGAGCCGAGGGAACCACAGGTAACATGTAACGAATTTCGAAATGAACCAGCGCATAAGCTAATACCAAGCCGACATAACCTAACCACAAATAGAATGCAAGCCACCATTTCTTTGTAACAGCTTGCCACTTTATCATACTTAGAAAAATAATAACCGGCACTCCGATCAGAAATAAGGCAAAGAGCAGTAGTGAGGGAATATCAAAAAATTCAGTGGCGGCAAATGTCAGCAGAATCCCAACGGAAAAATGATGACGTAACTCTTTGAATGTTTGCTGAAACCCAGGCATCGTCCTTGCTCCGACAAAAGGACCGAATGCCAATAAATCATTAAGAATATAGGTCGGATTTGTTAAATTAAATGCCTGCTTATCCAATTTTAAGTTAACCAATACTAAATGAACATAAGCTTTCGGAAATTTATGAATAGTATCAACAAGTTTTTCTTTGGTGATGGCAGCGGCATCCAAGGTATTAAGATTTCGAGTCTGCATCAGGGTGGACACCGTAGCAACAATACCCGCAAGATCAGGTTGAGCGCTAATTTGATGGTAGGTGGTTGAAATCGGGTCTTGGCCATCCAGCGGTTGAGCATATCCGGCTTCAGTGATCCGAAAAACCGGATGCAGGTAATTGACGACGCCGGCCACACTAAAGAAAAAATGGCCGGTACGGTATTGATTAAAACCACAGTAAGCCAGAACAGTTACCATAATTGGCATTAAAAATAAGATAGATCGGCGTAACCTATAAATATAATTTATATTATTTTGGCAAAGATCTAATGATAAAAGGCCGATTAAAGGAAGTATAGTAAAGTAGAGACCAGCATCACGAATCAAAATCGAATATGCCCAGATTATCCCTAATATCGTTACTGTTACGAATCCCAAACGCCAGATCCCGGCAATTTCTCCAGCAATCCCAAAGACTACAAAACTAAAAAGTGCGGCGTAAAGTCCATCGCTTAAGCCGACCAGATCATAAAGGAAGGGCGAGCCAAAGCATAGGGCGATGGCAAAGATCACCCGAGCGATCCGGGATTCGATGATTGCCGCTGCTAACCCGACGATCACCAGAAGTGCGATCGTACTGACGGCAATTTGGAACAACAGCAGCACCGAAACAAAATGCTCACCGCCTATACTCATGGCGCCAGCCATCACCAGTGGATAGCCGACCAGCCGAATCAGAAAGGTTGGGAGAGGATCACCGACCCACGAAGGCGGATGCAGCCATTGGCCATCCCCGGCAATGGATTGGGCAAAGGCCAAATAGCCTGGCGCGTCACCTTCGCCGGATAAGACCGGATGGACCAGAACCAGTATAATCAGAAGCTTAATGAGTGTGGCGCTAACCACTACCATTAAGGGTGTGCGATCTGATATCGCCAACCGGAACGCTACCAACGGGTAGGACATAATCAAAGGATTAAGCATGTGGTGGAAAATCTTCTATAGAAGAGAATTTTTAGGGGGATGTTTTAGACTGAATCGGTCGAGCGACACGGAATCCCTGGTCATCACCGCGATAACTGGATGAACTGCCGCCCCGATAGGCCGAGCGCAAATGGTTGGAGGTGGTGAACCACGATCCACCCCGGAGCATCCGATATCCGCATCGTCCTGAGGTCCAGGCGCTACCATCCACAGGAGCTCCGTTATAATCATCATGGTAACAGTCTTCGACCCATTGCCAGACATTGCCGAGCATATCGAACAGACCAAATCGGTTGGGTGGAAAACTGCCGACCGGCGCGGTTCTGCCGCCATCCCAGGCGCTGCCGCAACCATTACAGTTTGCGGCTTTACGGCCAATGGAGTCCCCCCAATAGCGAGCCGTTGTACTGCCGGCCCGTGCTGCATACTCCCACTCGGCTTCGCTCAACAGACGATAGGGCTGCCCGGTGTACTGACTGAGCCACGCGACATATTGATGGGCATCGTCCCATGACACATTGACCACGGGGCGCCACCCTCGTCCCCAGCCTTTATCGGCAGGATGCCGCTTGCCGCAGCCGCCAGCCGCCGCGCAGGCATCCCACTCCCCGAATGTTACCGCAAAACGGCCAACCGCCAAAGGCGCCGCAATTGACACCAAATGCCGAGGCCCTTCGTTGCCGTGCCGGCTTTCTTCGGATGACGGCGAGCCCATCTGGAAATGACCGGCAGGAATCACAACCAATTCCGGGCAAATGGCTATTCCCGCCGAATCGACATCGCTGCAATCCCGAAACACCGTTTCCGACGGTGAGGCTTCAATGGGGCTCGCAGTGTCGTCACTCTTGAGAACAGCCTGGGCACCGGCGACGGCAGAATCCGAGCCCCCAATGGCTATGGCCAGCAGTACCATGATGGCCACCAGTCCCTGCGAAACCCGTGTAGATCCTGGCCATCGCAAACCAGAGCCCATGCGGGAATCGTCGCCGCGTTCCAGCGACATCGACTTCAAACCTCCCAAAACCATCGACTCCAGGCAACCGATCAGCCAGGACACGGCGGCGGCACCTTAACCAGTTGGCAAGCGAGCGGCAAATCCCAATCCGCGTCAAGGAAGGGAGTCTTGAGCTTCAGGCAACAGGGCGCCGGTCAGCAAGCGTGCCAGACAATCATAACTGGCATCGGTCATATGAAGAGAGTCCTTGGACAACATGTTAGAAAAACGGAATCGCCCTCCGACAATCCAATGTTCCATGATGTCAAAACGATGAAACAAAGGCACCCTCTGCGCCTGTGCAACTTCGGCCAAACGGGCCTCCATGGCCGTAACTTGAGGATGGATCAGCAGGCTGGGGGCGAATTGCATATCCATCAACACAACCTCAATACCGGCGGCTCGCAATCGCTCAAGACCGTGAACCACGGCAGCCAAGTAGGCTTCAAGGTCTTCATCTCGCAGAATGTCATTGCTACCCACCTGCCAGATGACCAGATGAGGCCGGAAAGCCAGAACATCCCGGTCAAAGCGGGCCAGAGTTTGGTCCACCGTTTCGCCACCAACTCCTTTATTGATTACGGTGATGGCGCAGGTTGGGCAATGTTGGCGCAATCGGACCTGAAGTCGAGCCGGGTAGCTGCCTGCCGGCGATGTAGCACCTATGCCTTCGGTCGATGAAGACCCAATCGCCACAACAACCACAGACTCGCCTTGGGCCAGCCGAGTTACGGTGTGTTGCGGCAGAGGGCGTAAGTGCTCTAACGAGGCCGGAGCCGCACACCGCCCTTGCCCTTCGCTATGGGCCGCCTGAGCCACAGAAACAGGAAAGACGACGGCGACCATCAGCAGCAGCGCCGCCAACGTCTCCCCTGCCCTTCGAGCTTGGGGCTGGTTAGGGATCAGATACAAGAATAGCATCCGCGAGACGGCGACCAATGCAGTCATAAACCTGTGCTGCCAGATCCCGTCGTGCTGCCATCGGTCCATCAAAGTCAAACGCACCGCTCTCGCTCCAGTATTTCATGATGGCATAACGCTTGAACAGCCGAGCATCGCCAGCTTCGGCAATATTTTGCATTTCTTCCATATATCGGTCAAAGTTAATAACTTCGGCTGATTGTTTTGAATACTGCATGTCCATCATTAGAACGTCAGCATCCGTCGTCTTCAAGAGGGCCAATCCATCCTTCAGAGCCTGAACAAAATCGTCAAGGATGACAGCAGACACGGCATCATTGGTCCCAGTCTCCCAAATGACCAAGTCTGGTTTCAGCGATAACACTTGACTGGACAGACGGTGGAACATGTCCAAGGCCGTTTCGCGGGCAACGCCTAAATTGACCACCTGGATCGGCACCTTCGGATATCGACGAGACAATTCGGCCTGAAGCCGGGCCGGATAAGACTGTTCAAGCGGGCCAATCCCTCGAGTCGACGCCCCTCCGATGGCCGCGATGACCACCGGCAGCCCTTGGCGTAGTCGATCGGTCAAGCGAACGAACCCGCCCTCGTGGGGCAGAAACTCGGACGGAACCGCACAACGGTCCACATCAACCGACGTGACATGGGCCATGGCTGCTGCCGACAGCACCACGGCGCTGATCGCCACTACCCGCACGCTACGCCCGAACCGCAGAAAGAGACTCATGGCGAAAAACTCACTCTCCACGAACTGCCGACGGGGCCTTCAAGGATTCTGTGGCCGGTGGCCGCTCCGCTCGCCGAAACCACAAGATAAAATATGCAATCGCTACCATGATACTGATTCCAGCACCATTAACAGCCACTTGCATCGCAAACCCGCTCCCAAATTCAACCAAAGCGAAATGCCCGGTAACAGATAGCAAAATCCCAAGACAGAAAATATTGAGCGAAAGCTTACCGCATGCAATCATTGCCCGAGCCAGAGGCATTTTTAAAAACTGAGCCTGGGGCGTCATCATCCATTCGACCATGAGGGCCAAAGCCAGAAAATTAATCAGACGTAATGGCGCCAGATTGGTCTTGCTGATTGGCTCCAACCAGCCGATTAGTAGGGCTGGAATTTCTTCGAAATGCCAATGCAAAGTCCAACTGGTCTTGATAACGGTGGAAATAGCCACAACCACCACGGCTAGCATAAACAATCGCCGATCACGGGGAAATAACACGCGCCCAGACAGACGGCTCAGTCCCAGCACCACGCCCAGACAGAACAGAAACTGCCAGGCAAAGGGATTGAAATACCAAGTCCGATCTTCGGGATAAGCCGGCAAATTCGGCCAATCCCAAACCTGAACCACCAGATAAACAATGGCCGAAGGAATTAATAAGATCAGAGGACGGCGACGCTCTAGCGGCATCAAGACCAATTGAAGAGCCAGAAGCACAATATAAAGCGGAAGGATATCAAGGTAGGCCGGTTGAAATTGTAATAAAAGAGCTTTAACAATCACTACATGAGTTGATGTTAAAAAATCACCAACCTGCAACTCCTCACTATACATTGGATTATGAAAAGTCTCGACCGTATAAGATACGGTTGCGGTATAAATCATAAAAACAAAGATATGTGCAATATAAAGTGTCCAAATTCTTCGTAATAATAAAGCTTCGCCATGGATTAAATCGACGCGCCAGAATGCTTTTCCATAATGCAAGCCGGCTGAATAGCCGGATAAAAAAATAAAGACTTCCGCTGCATCACAAAAACCAACCGCATGCAGCGTGAAGTCATTCAACACATCGTCGGGAATGTGGTCGATGAAAATAAAGACCAGGGCAAGGCCCCGGAAAAAATCAATACGAGCATCTCGCGAAACATTTATCGCCTGGGGCATCATGCTTCATCCGCCAGCGCCACATGAACGGCGTACCCGTCCTCGCTGTCGCCGGGCAGCTTGCCGAAACACGCGCTCCGATGCAACCATATTGGCCACGACGTTGCAAAAAAAGGAGCAGGTACGATCCGTTATAGCCGTACCTGCCTAGCGTCAAAAAGCAGCCTTAATAATCGTCTCTGACCTTTAAGTGTTCCGAGATCACGCGATCGAATCGCCAAAGGAAAGTTAGCATAACGATCCCCAGCGTGACCGCCAGCCAACAGAACAAGGGCAAGCGGTAATGGGCTTCAATCGGGTCCACAAGGTCAGATGTCGAAATCACGGCCCGCCCGGCCCGATCCGGCTGTGCGGTTAGGGTATGACCGGCTTGAACCAGTTCAAAGAACGGATTGAAGGCCAAGGGCAATGTTACCGGAACCGACGCTTGCAAAGACCCGTAACCCTCATGCCAGTGACCACCCGATTGCAACCACATGCTGATGTCAATCCGATACCGACGATCATAGGCACCGATCACGCTGCGATTGACAGCCGTCTCTGGAATGACTGTTGGCGTGATGGGTGTTCCGGTTGCCGATACCGCTTCTATCTCGACAAGCTCCAACAACACACTTAACCGCCGTTGGTCGGTGGACTCCGGGTCTCGTTGCGCGGGAACCTCGAATCGGGATGGCACCAACACATAATCCCCCACCGCATCGGGCAATGGGATCACCGTGTCGAAAGCACCCGGCCCCACCGCAACCCGCGTGGTCAAGGGGTGATCTGGAGCGTTCGGTGCAGCCAACCACAGCATGGTCGGTCCATCGGTGAGTCGGGTGTGACCGGCCACATGCAACACGCCCGGAATCGGTGCCGAAGGTCGATGCAAGACTCGCCCCGGATGGCCTTCAATGGCCGTCAAATGCAGTCCCTGACGAGCGCCGTGCCCCACCGGGGGCGGCAATGGGGGATCCGTGACCAACCGAAACGGCCCTTCCCCCGATGGCAGGTTGAAAACAACCGAAACACGACCGGGAGTAATGGGAACTTGAGGAGTCAGGGGCCATTCCGGTCGATCTGCGGCGGCTAACCAGAGTCGGGTACCCATATCGGGCAGACTGGATACCCCCTCGATCCGAATCATCGATGGCTGACCGTCGATCCGGCGAACCGACCAGCGGTTATCGAGCCGAAGCCACCCCTCGGAGTCAACCAAAGCCAGATCGTCATTGCCGTTGGCTTTGGTGCCAGGTTTATCGTCGCGGGATGACGGATGCGGATAAAGCGGCACGGCATAATGAACCAACCAACCATCGGGAGTCGTTAATCCTCGGCGATCCCTCATCAAATAGTCAATTGAGGCATAGGTAGAAGCCGGAACCGCCAATGGTGTCTGATAGGTCGGGTGCAGCAAAAGCGGCGCACTCTGAGCCGCAGTGACCGCCAACAACAAGAAACAGGGCGCAAGACCAAGACGCGGTGCGACCAATGGTAAGGCCAAGGCGGTAAATAGAGCCGAAAACGCCAATAAACGGTAAGGCATTTGCAGAGCCCAGGTTTGCTTTGGCAGAAATTGAAAGACATCCACCGGACTATAAGAAAGAAACAGAAAAACGGCACCTGATGCCAGCACCACCCGTGCCCACCGTGTCCGCTCGGATGAATGGCCCGTCCTGGACAGCCAGAAAATCAGCACCGCCAGCATCGGCAAGGTCAACCAACCGGGCGTGTGAAAGACGTAAGCCGCTTCAGGCGAAGTCCATCCCCGATCGGCCATACTTAAGGGCGGGCCGTAAAGGCCGCTGGCCGATGTCAGGATTGCCGCGTGAAAGGGCGAGTATTTCAGGAAATGACCCGACAACAGGTCATCGCCCATCATGGCCGGATCCCATTGAAAGGCCGACAGCAGCAGACCGATCATGCCTCCGGCAACCGCCGCCGCTCCCCCTCGACCGGACCACCCGACTAAAACCATCCCACCCAATCCCAGCACTCCGTAAAGGAGAAAGATCGGGTGAGTCAGCGCCAGACAAAAGATCGTGCTGGCAATGACGGCGGCCCCGGTGGCCACCGACCGAGTCTGCGCCAACAACAGGCCCAGCACCAGAAAGGGCAGCTCGCAGTGGGCGAGGCTTTCGGCAATGTCAATCCGGCCATAGAGATTTGAAATCAGATACGGAGTCAGTCCATAGACCGTCGCGGCCAGCATCGCCACAGGCCGCCCGCCCCCCAGCAGCCGAGCCGATGCATAAACCCCCCACAGCCCGATTCCCCGCGCCACCAGCAGGCCAATCATCAACGCCGGAAACGCCGGCAGGCCGAGTAACGCACCAGGGATCCCCAACAACCCAGTCGCCAAGCCGTAATATTGAAACACCGGAATATCAGGAACATGACCGGGTGCGCTTAAAAGTCGCGGCAACCATTGTCCTGACCGAAACGCATCCAATACCCCGTCAACCATGGCGGTGTGCATCGCCAGATCGTTGGCGGGAGTCTCCGGCAAGACCCAAAGCCCCAGGAATTGCGCCGTCATGGCGAATGCCACGGCTCCCAGCCCAAGAGCCACCGCCAGCATTGTCAAGGCTCGAACCGAGAATGTGTTTGCTGTTAAATCATCATTACCGGGCATATCTGCGCGTCCTTCTTCTTTTCATCTTTTCCTGTCCGGTGTCTTTTCTGGCTGGATTGATGCACCCCGCCGTACCCTGATTCTCCTCCTTTGTCGTCCATCCTGCCGGGATCGGCAAGGCTGCCATGGCGATCCGATCCGTTTCAGGATTCACGGCATAGCGCGAAAAGAGAGCGTTCTTAACAGGTTAAAGCAATACTCTTTCCGAACTCCCGTTGTAACCCGAAGCCTTCGTTCAGATTGCCAGAGGCCGGGAACATGAGGTAGCATCGGGCGCGATGCACAGGTTAGGGGTCGGAACGCCTGGATTTCGCCGAGGAAATCCAGACCACCTGGCGCGGACGGTTTCGCCCGCATGCGGACGGGGGGCGCGCTCGGACAAAGGGTGGAGATACGGGAGATGTCATGCAAAACGACGATGTAATCGGTGTTTCGCGCGACTGCGGCAGTGCTGCAAGCCTTCTTGACGCAGAGATCAATCGCTATCTCAATGACGATAGTGCGAATGTGTTGCGGGAGCTGATGCTCCACCGGAATTGGCTGAACGGCAAAGGAGGCCGGCCAGCGAATCTGGAGTTCAAGAATATAGCCGGGATGAATTTAGAGCGCGGGCGACTGGAGTCGGCGTTTCTGACCGGGGTTAATCTATCGAAAGCGAACCTGCGTCTTGCCAACCTGTCCAGGGCAATTCTGGTGGGGGCCGATCTGGAAGGGGCTAACCTGACCGATGCGGACCTGTCCGACGCGGATTTGCGGGGGGCCAATCTTCACCGGGCGATCTTGACCCGCGCCAACTTGCGGGGTGCGGACCTCGGTGCCAATGCCGGAGAGAATGCCGACACCCGCGAAGGGTTGCGGCAGGATTCCGGGGCGGCTATTCTGACGGAAGCCCGTCTGGATCAGGCGGTGTTGTGTCAAGCCAAACTCACCGGTTGTGACTTATCCGGTGCGGATCTGGTTGAAGCCGATCTTCGCGGTGCCGACATGAGCGGGTCGGTGATCACTGGCGCCGATCTTGCTGGGGTCAATCTCGAAGGGGCGAATCTCTCCGGTATGGTGGTTGACTTGGGTGCCGTGGACCCGGTGTCGGCGAAGCAGATCGCGGCGATTGGTGGGACGGTCGAGCCCTATGTTGGGACCATCGACACGAATACGTTCCTGGCTGCCATTAAAGATCACGAAGAATGGATCAAAAGTAGCGGTGCCAGTGGCAAACGTCTCGACTACAGCGAAATGAAGATCCGGGCCACCAATGTTCCCAGCCGTAATCTAGCCGGATGCCGCTTGCGGCGCTGCCGAGTCGATGGCGGGGACTGGACCGGCACCAATCTGAGTATGGCCGATCTGTCCTACACCAACATGGCCGGGATTCAGTTGGAAAACAGCGACATGCGCGGCGTCAATCTCCGTAAGGCCAATCTGACCCAGGCCAATTTGGTCAAGGCCAATTTTGACCCTTTGCCGCTAGCCAATGGTAGCCGCATGTGGCCATCGAATCTGGACAGTGCGGTTTTACGTGACGCGAATTTATCCCAGGCGAGTTTGAGCGGGGCTAATTTACGGAACGCCAATCTCAAAGGGTGTGCCGTGGAGGGCGCATCCTTCAAAGGGGCCGATCTTCAGGGAGCATGGCGTTAGTTTCAGTGATACCGGCGAGCCCTGACACTGACACATCGCCGGTATCGGGCCGCGATGTGCGGCCCTGCGTCTTCGTGGACGCGAAGCTCCCGTGTGACGTTAGGGGGGCGCATCTGCGCCCGCCCGGCGTCTAAGGGTAGCCTTGATGAGTCAACATCAAGGCTCGGATGATTGTACGAGACAGGAAAATACTATCTAGAAATTCCGATGCCAGCACGGACACCAAGACTCCGGCTTCCCTCGTCCCAATACCACACGGTCCGATCGGGCTCGGAATTCAGGGCATCGAGATGAACCCCACCAAGCCAGCGTTCCCTTGGGGGCGCTGTTTCGCGGCCTTCTAAAATCGCTTGGCCTGTTTCGGTCAGAGCCAACGGCCTTTCGTTCGGGGTATCGGCGTTCAGGGTCAGTGCCGGAGCGAAACCGCTGGCCAGATCCCGCAATCCGGCCTCGATCATCGCCAAGCCTTGCCAGGGGGCCCGCTCACGGGCTTGAAGAAAAGCGAAGACCGCTCGCGATGTTGTGGCGCCACCAGCCACCGCCTCCAAGGTTCGCCATTCGGTCAGAGACAAACCATGACGTCGCCAAGGATATTGGCGGCGGTGACGATCCAGGGCGGCCTTGAGAAACGGCAACGTCTCCAGTTTTTTCGTCATCACCAACCGTTCCAGGGGCTCAGGCGTTGTGGCGGTGAAAGCCCGCCACGCTTGCGAGGCCACTGCGGCTTGGGTTGCCGTTACCCGGCGGCGACTGGGAAACAGCGCCGCTAGTGCTGCCGGCCCCAACTGACCGAAACCGACCAAGCGTCCACCGCCAGGGCGACGGTCAACACTGATCAAAGAGAGTCGTCCACCTGCCAACGGCCACAGGCGATCAAGCAAACGAATCAGGATCAGTTGGTCAAACAGGTTCGGCTCAATCCACAGCAGCACCTCATGGCTGTCGATTGCCGCACGTTCTAACGCTTGGTCTTGCTCCCGGAAGGTTGCCAACAGAGCGTCACTATTCAGGTGATAGCGTTCGGCCAACCAATCAGCTCGAATCCGACGAAAGCCATCGTCATCTAAATCCGTCGGAGTTGGACCTTCGCAAAGCGGATCCATCCAGCGCAGAATCGTGCCCGGCAAGCCCGATAATCGCAGGGTTTCAAGACAGTCATCGCCGCATCGGACATGAATGATACCGGCGAGCCCTGATACTGACACATCGCCGGTATCGGGCCGCAATGTGGACTCTAGGGGGCGCGGATGCGCCCGCCCGGCGTCTGAGGGCAGACTTGATGAGTCACCATCAAGGCTCGATGGTATGAGTTCCGGCGTTTTGGCCGGCTTCCACTCAGCAGGCATCGACGTCGATCACCAACCCGTCATAAGCCGGAGCAATCCCTGGCGGCAGCTTTCTCTGGAGGGTCTGATAATCCAAATTATTGTTCATATGGGTGAACCAAGCGCGGCGCGGCTTGACTCGGTCAATCCAGGCCAGAGTATTCTCCAAATGGGAATGGACCGGGTGGGGTTCTTCGCGCACACAATCCACCACCCAGGCGGTGATACCGGCCAACGTCGCAAAGGCTGTTTCATCCAGGCGCACAACGTCGGTTGAATAGGCGAAATTTCCGAACCGATAGCCCAGGGTAATCATATAGCCGTGGTCCTGGACAAACGGCATCACGTGCACAGCGCCGATTGTAAAGGGATCGCTTCCCGAAAGAACCTGGGGCTCCAGCACCGGACGATAATAAACTGTGGCGGCATTGGCCGACAGCGGCGCAAAACAATACCCGAAGCGTCGTTTCAAATCCTCCAGAGTTTCCAATCGGCCATAAGCAGGAATCGGCGCATCCATCAGCCGATTGATCTCGCGCAGATCGTCCAAACCGTGGCTGTGGTCCGCGTGTTCATGGGTGTAAAGGACCGCATCTAACCGAGTAACACCAGCATCAATCAGTTGCTCACGGAGGTCAGGGGTGGTGTCAACCAAAATCACCGTGCCAGCATGCTCCACCAGTACCGAAGGGCGACGGCGACGGTTGCGGGGGTCGGTGGGATCGCAAGCCCCCCAATGACCGCCGATGGTGGGCACTCCCGCCGATCCGCCACATCCAAGAATTGTTACGCGCATGACGCGGGCCCAAACACGGCCTGAGCCTTGGGAAACAGCCGAAAGAAATTTCGGGTGGTCGAGTCCGCCAAAACCGCCGGGTCCACCCCTTTGATCCGAGCGACAGCTTCAGCGGTATGCACCACATAAGCGGGTTCGTTGCGCCGTCCGCGGTGGGGATTCGGGGTCAGATAAGGGGCATCGGTTTCCACCAACAACCGATCGAGCGGAACCGTTGCCACGACGTCCCGCAATGCTTCTGCCTTCTTGAAAGTGACGATCCCGGAAATCGACAGCAGAAACCCCAAGGCCAAGGCGCGTTCGGCCATGACCGCCGATCCGCTGAAACAGTGGATGATGCCGGTAAGCCCCTGCCCGGCTCCTTCTTCAGCCAGAATGGCCAAAGTCTCGTCGTCGGCATCCCGACTATGGACAATGGCCGGCAAGCCGGTTGCGACACAGGCCCGCAAATGACGCCGGAAGCTTTCTTCCTGCTGCGCACGCGGACTGTGATTATAAAAGAAATCCAACCCCGTTTCACCCAACCCAATCACTTTGGGATGCCCAGCCAGCGCCACGAGGCCATCAACGGTGGCGAACTCCAGTTCCTCGCTGGCATGGTGGGGGTGAACCCCTAAAGAGCACAGCACCTCGGGATACCGCTCGGCCACGGCACGCACCTCGAGGAACCGGCTGACATGGGTGCAGATAGAGACCAGAACCCCCACCCCGGCCTCACGGGCACGGTCGACCACGGCGTCCATATCCGGGGCAAAGTCGGGAAAATCCAAGTGGCAATGACTATCAACCAGCATGCGCGCGTCCTCAGCTTCGGGGAGGCTCCTCAACGTAACGCGGAAACACACCGCAAGGCGGCGGCAACGGCGTTCCGACCACCAAAGCATGAGCGGGGCCGAGCCGATCGAAACCACGAGCCTCCTCGGGGACCGCCAATTGCTCCAAGATACGGGCCGAAGCATCGGGCATCACAGGCTGGGTCAGGATGCCCAGATGCCGAATGGTTTCGGCGAGCACATACAGCACGGTGGCCATCCGGGCCGGATCCGTTTTCCGCAACGTCCAAGGGGCCTGTTCATCCATATAACGGTTGGCTGCGCCGATCACCGCCCAAAAGGCATCCAACATCCGGTGGAACGCCTGAACCGACAGCTCGCTTCGCGCGGTTTCCAGCAGAGCGTAAGCAGCGTCGAGCAGTCGTTGGTCGGCTTCAGCCAACGGCCCTGGTTGGGGCACTGCGGCACCGCAGTTCTTGCCGATCATCGACAGAACCCGCTGAACCAGATTGCCATAACCATTGGCCAGATCGCTGTTGATCCGATTAACCATTGCCCGATGAGAAAAGTCACCGTCATTGCCGAAAGGCACTTCGCGCATCAGAAAGTAGCGCGTGGCATCCAGCCCATACATGGTAACCAGAGCGTCCGGGGCGATGACATTGCCCAAGGATTTAGACATTTTCTGCCCCTCGATGGTCCACCAACCATGGGCAAACACCCGGCGGGGCGGTGCCAATCCGGCAGCCATCAGGAAGGCCGGCCAATAGACCGTGTGGAACCGCAAAATATCCTTGCCGACCATGTGCAGATCCGCTGGCCAATAGCGCGCGTAATCGGTTCCGGCTCCGGTTTCGGGATAGCCCACTGCCGTAATGTAATTGGCGAGAGCATCGAGCCAGACATACATGATATGGCGCTCATCGCCGGGCACCCGAATGCCCCAATCAAAGGTGGTTCGGCTGATCGACAGATCCCGCAGCCCCCCGCGCACAAACGCCATCACTTCGTTCCGCTTGCCCGCTGGCAAGATGAAATCTGGGTTGGCTTCGTAGAAGTCAAGCAGAGGTTGTTGCCAAGCCGACAGTCGAAAG
This sequence comes from uncultured Rhodospirillales bacterium, assembly GCA_903920145.1. Lineage (GTDB taxonomy): Bacteria > Pseudomonadota > Alphaproteobacteria > Azospirillales > Azospirillaceae > BOG-933. The sequence goes on along the minus strand of CAIXKV010000216.1, from coordinate 10,427 downwards.
AAGTAACTGGGTTCTTCCATCCATTCGCATTCGGCACCAGTCGGAGCAATCTTTTTGCTGTCGGGCCCATCGCGCAATTCATCTTCGCCGTAAAAGGCTTCGTCGCGTACAGCATACCAGCCGGAATAGGAACCGAGATAAATATGCCCGCTAGCCTCCAACGCCTGCCAGAGCGCGTGACACGCCTTATGGTGGCGCGGCTCGGTGGTCCGAATGAAATCATCGTTGGTGAATTTCATGAGGGTCAACAGATCGGAAAAATTCAGCGACACCCGATCGGCGAAAGCCTGGGGGTCGATGCCGGCCAGCCGCGCCGATTTTTCAACCTTTTGGCCATGCTCATCGGTTCCGGTCAGAAATTTGACCGGACACCCATCCAATCGCTTAAATCGCGCCAAAACATCGCACGCCAAGGTCGTGTAGGCGTGACCGATATGGGGAACGTCGTTAACGTAATAAATGGGTGTCGTCAGATAGTAGGGCGACTGACCGGACATGAAGGATTTTCCTCACGAATGAACACGAGCGAATGGACGCAAACGATTCGCCCCCGCTGCGCCCCTCCGCAGTGCCATCAAGATGTGGCGGCTTCGATGCCAAGCAAGGCGTTTAGCACCACCTGTTTGCGATCGAGGTTGACGGAGTCCGCGCGTGCGAACAACTGGGAAACTTTTTCCCATACATCCAGCCAACGATCAAGGCTGCCGTCGCTGCTGGAACCGAGCAGACGTGCGATCAGCGCCCCCTCTCCTGGAACAACATCGATAATGGGGCTCCGGCGGGCACCGCTGCGGATCAGTCGGGTGAGCCACCAGATCAACAGTCCCGAAGCGATTTCAAAGGCATCATCCCCCTTGCGTCCCAAGGCTTCGGCGAAAGCATGAGCGCCTCGCTGGTCCAACCGGGGTAAGGTTCCCAGAACCGCGATCATCTGACGGTACAGGTCCAGGCCACCGGCATCAGCCAAAGCCAAGGCGTGACCGATGCTGCCTTCCGCCAGGCGGGCCAAGGCCACACGATCGGCTTCGGGCAATTCGGCCCGGTGACGGTCCAACAGCGTCCGTAGCACCGACTCCGCCAATGGCTCCAGCGTCAGTTTCCGACAGCGCGAACGAATGGTGGGCAGCAAACCACCCGGCGCCTCGGTCACCAGCAACAGCAAGGCACGGGTCGGCGGTTCTTCCAGGATTTTCAGGAGGGCATTGTGGCCATGAGCGTTCATCCGATCCACGCCGTCGATCACCACCACCCGCCAGCCGCCTTCCCCTGAAGTCCGGCGCAGAAAGGCCGTAACATCGCGGACGTCCTCGACCGCAATGTCGGTTTTCATCTTGCCGCGCTTATCATCGAACCGTCGTTCGATGGTGAGAAGATCGGAATGGCCGCCGGCCCGCACCCGACGAAACACCGGGTGGTCAGGCGCCAGAAACAAACCCGAAGAGGGTTGCTTTGGCAACGGGCCGAAAAGGCCGATTCCACCGCCACCGCCCTCGTCGTCTTTGCCGACGGCATCCCCTTCCTGGGCCAGAACAAAGCGGGCAAAGCGGAAGGCCAGAGTGGCCTTGCCGATTCCGCTAATCCCGCCGATCAACCAAGCGTGAGGCAGCCGACCACTGTCCCAGGCCGCCCGTAACACCCGCTCGGCCTGTTCATGGCCAAACAACTCGGAGGTTTCACGGGGCGACGGAATGCTCACGGGTTAAACGCTCACAGTCACGGGGAGCGACAGCCGCTGATCAACCGCCGACAGGACCGCTTGCGCCACCGCCACCGGAGAGGCTTCGGCGTTCACCACCGCGTACCGCTCGGGAGCCTGTCGAGCGATGTCCAAAAAACCATCGCGCAAACGCTGGTGAAACGTCATATCCATGCGCTCATAGCGATCGGCGAGTCCCCGTGCCAGGGCCCGACTCAGCCCGATTTCCGGCGGCAGATCCAGGACCAGGGTTAAATCCGGCCTAAATCCCTCCAGCGCCAACGCGGACAATTGCCCGATCACCGCCCGATCTAAACCAAGGCCATAGCCCTGATAGGCTATGGTGCTGTCGACGAAGCGATCGGAAACCACCCAGCATCCGCTTGCCAAGGCCGGCCACACCACGCGCTCCAGATGATCGCGGCGCGCGGCAAAATGCAAAAGCGCCTCGGTGAGCGCGCTCCACCGCCCAGCGCCGCCGGTTACCAGCAGTGTGCGAATCTCCTCAGCCCCGGCTGAACCCCCCGGTTCGCGAGTCGTGATCACGTCCAATCCGCGCGCCCGCAGAGCGGCGGCCAGCGTTCCGACTTGAGTCGATTTGCCGGCGCCTTCGCCGCCTTCCAGAGTGATAAACCGTCCCCGAGTCATACCCGCGAGCCTAACCCAATGATATTTAAAGATAAGGAGAGGCCGTACCTCTTGGCTTTCGCAAGGCAGAGCCCTGCGAAAGCCAAGACAAATGGTGCTCTCCCCTTACGTCCCCCCGAACATCACATGGTGAGCGGCGGCCCCCAAGCGTCCCAAAAACCCTAGGCGTGGAACGTCGGCGGCAGCCACTAGCGGCACTTCGCGGGTCACAAAGCCCGGCGCCGTAATCACCAGCTTTCCGACCGTCGCGCCCTTGACGATGGGGGCCGGAAGCGGCACCTGGGCCTGCATGGTGACCTTCAGCCCCCGCCGCTCTTGTTGAGCCAGGGTGACTTTGAATCCACCGCCGGTTATCACTGGCACCGTCGCCGACTGGCCGAGCCACACCGGCAGCTCATCAACCGGCTCGCCGGGCTTGAACAGGGTATACACGTTGAACTCTCGGAATCCCCATTCCAGCAGCCGGGCCGGTTCATCGGCACGAGCCTGCATGCTTTGAAGCCCATTGATGACCAAGATCAGTCGCCGGCCATCACGAACCGCCGAGGCAATCAGACCAAAGCCCGCAATTTCGGTATGGCCGGTCTTGAGTCCATCAACCCCGATATTGCGATACAGCAATGGATTGCGGTTTCCTTGCTTGATGCCGTGATAGGTGAAATCCCGCTCAGAGAAATAATGGTAATACTCGGGAAAGGTGTCGATCATGGCCTTGGCCAAGGTGGACAAATCGCGGCAGGTTGAATAGTGGTTTTCGACAGGCCAGCCAGTCGCATTGACGAAATTACTATCATTCATGCCCAACTCGTGGGCGCGCTTGGTGATCTGAACACCAAAAGCGTCTTCGGACCCGGCTAGCCCCTCGGCCAACACAATCGCCGCATCATTGCCCGACTGAATGACCATGCCCCGGATCAAATCCTCGACCTTGATCTTGGCTCCCAGCTCGACAAACATCTTGGAGCCTTGCATCCGCCAAGCATGCTCACTGACCTGTAGCATATCATCAAGGGAGAGGCGGCCAGCCCGCAACGCCTCGAACACTACGAACGCAGACATGACCTTGCTCATGGATGAGGTCGGCATGTGCTGATCAGCGTTTTTCTCGAACAAGACGGTATTGGTGGTGGCATCGAGCAGGATGACGTTATGGCCTTGAGTGTCGATGTCAGCGGCAACGGCTGGCGCCACGGCGCCAACAACCAGCAGCAGGGCCGCACCCAAAGCGGGACGGACGCCATACCGGAACAGGAAGCGGACAAAAGCCATACTATATCATCCCTTTACAACGGGCCTTGCGCATTACGACGGGCCTTTTTGTGTCGTCAATCAACCACCAACCGAGCTTCGGTGGTACCGGCGCCAACCACCTGGGACAAAATCTCGTCGGCTCTCGAAACCGACTCGATGGGCCCTAGGCGCACACGAAAGAGCTTGGTTTGACCAACCTGGGTCTCACTGATGGCCGCCGGCGCAATGGCTGCCACTTTGTCCCGCAGCAGGCTGGCGCGGTTATACTGGGAAAAGGCGCCGGCTTGAACATAGATTCGCCGGGCACCGCTCACCGAGTGCTGGGCCACCTCGGGGGCCGGCAGGAAACGGCCATCGACGGTGCTACCGGAAAGGACCGGGCCGGTGGTTTTGGGCGGCAGAGTTTCGACCGTGATCGCTGCCGATGGCGCTGGAGTGGTCACGATGGGCGTGGTTACCACCGACGCTCCGCCCCCGCCATAACCAGCCGCCGCATACGCCGTGGAAGACTTGTTTCGAGCCGCCGCCGCAATAGCGCGACTCTCCGCCGCCAAAATCTGAACCCGAACCTTGGCGGTTCCAACCCGCTCATATCCCAATAATTCAGCACAGCGCCGAGACATATCAAGAATCCGACCATTGACAAACGGGCCACGATCATTGACACGGACCACGATAGAGCGGCCATTGTCTAGATTGGTGACGCGAACCAGGGACGGCATTGGTAAGGTTTTATGAGCCGCCGACATTTCATTTTGATCGAAGATTTCACCGTTGGCAGTGCGTTCTTTGTGAAAGCCGGGACCATACCACGAAGCAATCCCGGTCTCATCATAACTATAGTTCTCCGCCGGATAGTACCAGATGCCGCCCACCTGATAGGGTTTGCCAATTTTGTAGCCGCCGCCCGAACCACCGCTCACTGTCGCCGGCCCTCGCTGTGATGGCCCGGCGCAGGCGGCCAATGCCAAAACCAGAACCGCCAGCACCACCGGCTCCACGGCACCATGGCCAAACCGCCGACGCGGACGCCTTTCAGTCCCAACCACGCGAACCGTCTCCCCCTGTTCCGCGCTCATACTGTCTGTTCCTGGGCTCTTATGCTTATGGCGACGGGCTGGATTGCACAAACACATGGCGCACCGTTGCCGCCACAGCTCGTGCATCATCCAGGGCATCATGCTGGCGCTGATTGGCCACCGGGAGTCCGATCAATTCCAGTAGGCGCCCACTGTCCGCTGCGGCAAGATCAACGCCCAGAGCCTCGGCCAACGGTCGACGCAGATTGACGAATCGGCTGGTCGGAATGGGACAGGAGCTTCCCATCATCTGGCAATTTTCAGCTATCACCGCACCGTCGCTGCCATTGCTCCAGATCGCAACGGAATCGTCACCGACAAACGTCATGAAGGCTTCCAAGACCCGCAGATAGGCATCCCCCTCGGCGTCCAGGCGGTGTTGGGTAATCCCTGTCAGGGCGATGAAATAATCGCTTAACAGCGGATTTCGGGCTGGACGGACCAAGCGATTGAACGAAGCCGCCTCGCTGAAATCGGAGGCCAACTTAACCGCACCCATCTGGACGATCTCCCGAAACTCTCCGGGCCGAGTCCAGCCGGTGGCGTGCGATCCTTCCCAAGCGGTGAATTCCAGGTCAAGCACCACCACCGGCCCCGACAGGCTCGCCAGCATCGAGACCAACGCCGCCATCTATCCCCCCGCGTCGAACATCGACCCGTTCCCCTCAGGGCACACCATGACGCAGGCGACCGGCCTTGGGAAGCCTCCTTGTTCGGTTCGCAGCCAAACTGTCCGCACCCGATCACGGCGCATGCAAGGCAATCGTGTCAACGGATCGGATATGGTAGGATGGTCACCGTCGTCGTGGTACCTCTGCGGCGAGAATGATTTCCGCCGAGCCCTGCGCCCTGCCGAGCTCCGCGCTACTGGGCTTTGTGCATGACCCATAAGCCGCTGTGGGGGCTTTGCCCCTGGATCTCCACCGAAGCATGCCCCCGGCCTCAGCAAAGGCCAGGAGTCTTTGGTGAGAGAGGCGTGATTCGATTGGTATTTCTGGCATTTCTGATGCTGGCCGTTGTGGTTGGTCCGGCGACGGCCCAAACCCGCCAGCTCACCGACGATCAGATTCAAGAGATCCAATATCATTATGAAATGGATAAGTATTTCGTCGGCGGCTGCTTGATCGGGGCGACTTTTGGCGCGATCACAGGCCTCATGACTCTGTCAGGAGTCTCGGTGATTGCTGCTGTCCCTTATATTTCTACGGGCTGCTCGGTCGGATTCTTGATCGGCGGCGTTTCGATGGTGGTCGGTGATTTCCTGTTAACGTCTCTTCATGACCGCCAGAACAAAAACATCTTCTCTCTGTCCGCCCCCGCCAACTGAGGCTGTTCCTGATCATGTCTTTGGCTCTTACGGTCGCAAGCGGACTTGCGCTTTTGGTATGGCTTTATCTGTTTTTGTTCCGGGGCCGGTTCTGGCTCTGTGACCAACGCCTTCCCGTCATCGGCACGCCCCCGGACCCGGACCCGGCCGCGTGGCCGTCGGTGGTGGCGGTGGTTCCCGCCCGAGATGAGGATGGTGTGATCGGGACCAGCCTGTCGACTCTTTTGGCCCAAGACTATCCCGGTCGTTTCCGCGTGATCCTGGTGGACGACGCCAGCCGGGATGCGACCCGCGCCATTGCGTTGGCATTGGCTGAAACCGATGATCGCCTGACCGTCATCTCGGCTCGCCCGCTGCCTGCCGGTTGGTCTGGTAAATTGTGGGCCGTGTCCGAAGGGCTCCAGCAAGCCGCCGCCCAAGACCCAGACGCCCGTTATGTCTGGCTAACCGATGCCGACATCGGACACGATCCCGGCAATCTGCGCCGGTTGGTGGCCAAGGCCGAAGCCCAACGGCTCGACCTCGTCTCACTGATGGTTCTGCTGAATCACCGGGGCCTATGGGCCGGGTTGCTGATCCCGGCCTTTGTCTTCTTCTTCCAAAAGCTTTACCCGTTCCGCTGGGTGAACAGCTCCACCCGCCCGGAAGCCGCTGCCGCTGGGGGCTGCATTCTGGTTCGCCGAGAAGCTCTTGATGCCGTGGGCGGGATTGCCCGCATTCGTGGCGCCCTGATCGATGATTGCACTCTCGGTGCCGTGATCAAGGCCGGAGTCAATGGACAACCGGGGCGACTCTGGTTGGGTCTCAGCACGCGCGCGGTGAGCCTGCGTCCTTATAGCCGCTTCCGCGAAATCTGGGACATGGTAATCCGCAGCGCCTATACCCAGCTTAACCATTCTCCCTGGCTGTTGGCCGGGGCCATTCTTGGCATGATTTTGACCTATCTGACGGCGCCGATTGTGGTTCTCACTTGGTCGTTCCATCAGGCCGATTTGGCCGCGCTGTTTGGGATCGCAGCTTGGTTTCTGATGGTGGTTGCGTATCAGCCGACGTTGCGGCTCTATCGCAAGCCAAGGATGGCTGCGTGGTTGCTGCCCGTGGTCGGATTTCTGTATAGCTTGATGACCATCGCTTCGGCAGTGCGTCATTGGCGCGGTCGCGGCGGACAGTGGAAAGGGCGCGTCACCCAGACCAATCTGGATGGAACCGCCGAAACTCTTGCAGGGAGACCGATCGAGTGACGGCAACGGTCGAAACACCATCGGGAAAAACCGCGAAGGACGAGAACTTTCCGGTTGGATCCTGGCTGCTGCCCCGGTCTCTGCGGCCTCATGTCGCCGCGTTTTACGCCTTTGCGCGTGCTGCGGATGACATCGCCGACAATCCCCGGCTGACCTCCGAAGACAAGATCGCCCGCCTGGACGGCTTCGCCGAGGCTTTGTCCGTTGGCACCGGCCACCCTCGCCTGTATGGCAAGGCCCTGGCTCTGCGAGCTTGTCTGGCCGAAACGGGCGTGACCGCTCGCCACGGTCTAGATCTGCTGGCGGCGTTCAGGCAGGATGCGGTCAAGACCCGCTATGCCAATTGGGACGAGCTGATTGATTACTGCACTCTTTCAGCATCGCCGGTCGGGCGCTTTCTGTTGGACCTTCACGGCGAAAGCCAAGAGGGCTACCCAGCTTCCGACGCGCTGTGTAACGCATTGCAAATTTTGAATCATCTTCAGGATTGCCAAGCCGATCACCGGGATATGGACCGGGTTTATCTGCCGCTGGATTGGTTGACAGCCCAGGCGGGTCGGGTGGAAGACCTTCAAGCCAGCAAGGCCAACAGCGCGGTGCGGGCGGTGATTGATATGTGCCTGACCGGCACCGAGGAGCTGTTGGCGACGGCGGCAACTCTGCCGGCCCGCTTGCGGGATCGCTCTTTGGCCATGGAGTCGGCGGTTATTTTGCACTTGGCCCGACGACTGACTCACCGGCTTCGGCGCAGCGACCCCATCGCTGGTCGGGTTAAGCTGTCGCGTCTGGACTTTGCCCGCTGCGGCATCACCGGGATATTTCATGGCTTGACCGCTGGCGGTCGTCTTCACACCGCGACCACTGTCGGTCGGGCGGCGACACCATGAGCGCCCTGACTGCGGCCCAAGAGCATGTCCAGGAGGTGGTGACACGCTCGGGCTCATCCTTTTCCCTAGGCATGCGAATCCTGCCATCCGAGCGGCGACAGGCCATGTATGCGATCTATGCCTTTTGTCGAGAGGTGGATGACGTGGCCGACGACGGCGGCCCAACCGAAGTTCGCTTGGCCGAGTTGGAGCGTTGGCGCGAAGAAGTTCATCGCCTTTACGATCACCAACCAACACGTCCGACCACCCTGGCGCTTTTAGAACCGATTCGGCGCTTCGGTCTGCCTCGGGAAGAGTTTTTGGCCTTGATTGACGGGATGGAGATGGATGCTCGCGAAACCATGCGGGCTCCGACTGCGACCATGCTGTCGCTTTACTGCCGGCGGGTTGCCGGAACGGTTGGCCTGTTGTCCCTGCCCGTATTTGGCGCAACCGAAGCCGAAGCCAGAACCTTTGCTTTGACCCTTGGTGATGCTCTCCAGTTGACCAATATCCTGCGCGATCTGGCCGAAGATGCCGAACGGGATCGGTTGTATCTGCCCCGTGAGACCCTGGAGCGCCACGGCATCGACCCAACACTCGCTCCAGCCGCCGTGCTGCGCCATCCTGCCCTTCCCGCCGTTTTTCGTGAGCTGACGGCGCGGGCGCGCGGATTCTACGGCGAAGCCAATGCGGCCCTCCGTCACTGCAACCGCCGTCGACTCAGACCGGCGCTCTTGATGATGGCGATCTATCAGGCCATTCTAGATCACCTGGAGCGATATGGCTGGAATCCCGACCAGCCCCCACCGCCCCTGTCTAAAGGCGCCAAGCTGTGGGCAGCCTTCTCTCGAGGGCTGCTGAGATCCCTATGATATCGGCCAACCCTAACAATGGCACGACGACTCACATCGTCGGTGCTGGTCTGGCTGGCTTGGCTTGTGCCGTGACGCTGGCCGGTCATGATCGGAAGATTGCCCTTTACGAAGCTGCCCCCAATGCGGGCGGTCGTTGCCGTTCGTTTTTTGACCAAAGTTTGGGGCGACAGATCGATAACGGCAACCACCTGTTGCTCAGTGCCAATTGTGCCACTCTGGCCTATTTGAACCGCGTTGGCGCTGCCGACACCGTGAGCGGGCCGTCGGCGGCGGTTTTCCCCTTTATCGACCTGGACTCGGGACAGAGCTGGGTGCTGCGGCCCAACCAGGGCCTTTTGCCCTGGTGGCTCTTGGCGGCATCACGGCGCATCCCCAACTCCCGATTCGTCGACTATCTGAAGTCCGGCTTTGCGGTGCTCACCGCAGGCCCCAATGCCACGGTGGCCGACTGCATTCCCGACACTCACCCACTCTACCGTAGCTTTTGGGAACCGCTGACACTGGCAGCTCTGAATGCTGAACCAGCAGTGGCGGCAGCCGCGCCCTTGCGTGCGGTGCTTTTGAGAACCTTCGCCCGAGGTGCGACTTTTTGCCGTCCCTTGATTCCCCGCGATGGCCTTGGCCCCAGCTTGATTGACCCGGCTCTGGCGTATCTTGCCCAGCACCAGGTCCGACCGGCCTTCGGTCGGCGGCTGCGTCGCGTGCTGTTTGATGGCGGACGGGTGGCGGCCTTGGATTTTGGCGGTGCCGTTCTGCCCGTAGAACCCGAGGATAGGGTGATCTTGGCCCTGCCCGCCTCTGCCGTCGGCGATCTGCTACCCGATCTGCCCGTACCCGAGGACGGTCACGCCATTGTCAACGCCCATTTTCGTTTAGAGCATTCCCCAACTCTCCCCGAGAACGCGCCTTTTATTGGTGTGATCGGGGCGCCGTCCCATTGGATTTTTGTGCGCGGTGATGTGGCGTCGGTTACGGTCAGCGGGGCTGGGGCCCTGGCCGAGCAGTCGGCGGAGGATGTGGCCACCCTGTTATGGGCCGATGTTGCCCGTGTCCTGGCTTTACCAACAACCCCCGTTCCACCGGCGCGGATCATCAAGGAAAAACGTGCAACATTTGTTCAAACACCGGCCAACCAGCGCCGACGGCTTAAAGCCGCGACGCGCTGGCCCAATCTGTTCTTGGCTGGCGATTGGACCGCGACCGGCTTGCCTGCAACCATAGAAGGGGCGATTCGGTCAGGATTCGCAGCCGCAACCACGGCCGATCCACGCGTCAGGGCCCCAAGATTCGACGCAATGGGCTGATACCGGCGAGCCCTGATACTGACACATCGCCGGTATCGGGCCGCGACGGCGGCCCCGCGCGCCCATGCGCGCGAAGCCAAGGGCGCGGATGCGCCCGCCCGGCGTCTGAGGGCAGCCTTGATGAGTCACCATCAAGG
>CAIXKV010000215.1 GCA_903920145.1 uncultured Rhodospirillales bacterium | reverse complement strand
CTTCACAGCGGCAACTTCGGCCTTGACCGCAGCAACATCGGTCTTCACAGCGGCGACTTCGGCCTTGACCGCAGCAACATCGGTCTTCACAGCGGCGACTTCGGCCTTGACCGCAGCAACGTCGGTCTTCACAGCGGCAACTTCGGCCTTGACCGCAGCAACATCGGTCTTCACAGCGGCGACTTCGGTCTTGACCGCAGCGACATCGGTCTTCACAGCGGCGACTTCGGTCTTGACCGCAGCGACTTCGGTCTTGACCGCAGCAACATCGGTCTTCACAGCGGCGACTTCGGTCTTGACCGCAGCAACATCGGTCTTCACAGCGGCGACTTCGGTTCTCACCGCAGCGACGTCGACCTTTACAGCGACGACCTCGGTCTTGACCGTGGCCGCGTCTTCCTTGGTCGCTAAGTGAGACAGATCGACTGAGCCAGCCTCCTGGACGGCCGCCGTGACGGCTTCAGCCTGCACGTCGGTGAACCCCGACTCACGAAGCCGCTTGACCATCTTGTAGGTATCGAACGCCACCGCCGCCATCGCTCACCTTCGGCCTTAAGGGTAGCACGATTTTTCGATCCATCCACAGGCGCTACCGCCCGATCTGCATCGTCGTATCGCCATCGCCGCCGCCGTGATCGCAAACTTGAGCCGGGGTGCTGGCGCGCGCGTTGATTTCCATCCGGCGAGTGGGCGCGATACGGCCCCAGAAAACCAAAAAGGCTCCCGAGGTTTCCCGGAAGCCCTTGAAAAGATCTGGTCGGAGAGAGAGGATTCGAACCTCCGGCCCCTGCCTCCCGAAAGCAGTGCTCTACCAGGCTGAGCTACTCTCCGACCGCCGGTGAGACGGGTGTATAACGGCTTCTCCGGCTCACCGCAAGGACTTTTACGACTGTTGGGCCATTATTCGGGACGCTTCTTCAAGGCGAGGGGATCGGGCAGGGGCTCATTGGCCTTGGACGTTGACACGTCTGCGGCGCCCTCAGACGCCGGGCGGGCGCGTCCGCGTCCTTGGCTTCGCGTCCACGAGGACGCAGAACCACCGTCGCGGCCCGAGGACCGGCAATGTGTCAGCGTCATGGCTCCGCCGGTATCAGTATTCCCGATCAATCACGAAGTCGATGATCTCTAGCAAAATGCGCTTCTCGGGGCTGTCGTCGAACCCACTGAGGGCGTTACGGGCAAGGGTGCCGTATTGGCGCGCCCGGTCCATGGTGTCGCGCAAGGCCCTGTGTTGGGTCATCAGTCGGATCGCGTGATCGAGGTCGCCTTCGGTCTGTTCGGTGTCTTCCAGCACTCGCCGCCAGAAAACCCGCTCCTCTTCGCTGCCGCGCCGGAAGGCCAGAACCACGGGCAATGTGATTTTGCCTTCCCGGAAGTCGTCCCCGACGGTCTTTCCCAACCGGGCTTGGAGCGCCGAATAATCCAGCACGTCATCCACCAACTGGAAGGCGATGCCGAGATTCATGCCATAGTCGTCAAGAGCGGCGGCTTCTGCCTCTGGTCGCCCCGCCACCACCGCGCTAGACCGGCAGGCTGCCGCGAACAGGGCCGCCGTCTTGGCACAGATGACCTCAAGATAGGATTCTTCGGTGGTGTTGGTGTCGTTGGTGGTTTGAAGTTGAAGCACTTCGCCTTCAGCGATCACCACCGACGCTTGGGACAGGATGCGCAGAACCTCTAACGAGCCGGTCTCGACCATCAGCAAAAAGGCTCGTGAGAACAGGAAATCCCCGACCAGCACGCTGGACTTATTGCCGAACACGGCATTTGCCGAAGCCAAGCCCCGACGCAAATTGCTTTCGTCCACCACATCGTCGTGCAGCAGAGTCGCGGTGTGGATAAACTCCACCGCAGCGGCCAAGCCCAGGTGGCGATCCCCGGTGTAGCGGCACAGACGTGCCGAAGCCAGGGTCAGCAAAGGACGCAGCCGCTTTCCGCCCGCCGAAACGATATAGCTGGCCAAGCGCGGAATCATCTCGACGGATGAATGCATGCGCTGGACAATCAGCTCGTTGACTGCCAAGAGGTCATCGGCAACCAGATCGGCGAGGGCGTCCAGCGGGGTCGACGGGGCCGGGGTCGAAGGGGCCTGGGGCAAGGGCGCCTCGTGTCGCTTCGGGTCCAAATTCGTTACAACCGCCAACTCGGTCTCCACCATACGGTCAATGACGACAGCTCTCGGCAGGGCGAGCATAACGACCACACTCCCAGGGTCAAGCGCGCTGCCGGTGCGCAACGGCATGAAATGCAGGAAATGCTTCGTACCACCGATCAGGGGCCGTTGTCCCGAGTTAAGGCGTGTCCCCCGGACACCAGTTTGACTGAATCTTCCGAAAAAGCCGGGGACTCGTCATCAGACGGGGTTTCCAATGATGCGCTGTTGAATGGCTTGGTTCGGTTAAGGCAGCCGCGCCGGGGCTATCGGGTTGCGGTGGATGCGGTTTTGTTGGCGGCAGCCACCGCCGCAACGCCCGGCGAACGGGTGGCGGACCTGGGAACCGGCGTTGGAGGGGCGGCTTTATGCCTAGCGACGCGGGTTCCCAAGGTTTGCGTGGTTGGACTCGAGCTGCAACTCGAGTTGGCGGCCTTGGGGGCCGCCAACATCACCGACAACGCTTTGGACGGACGGGTCTCGGTGGTGGTTGGAGATGTCGCCCGTTCTCCCCTGAAACCCGGCTCGTTTGACCGAGTCATGGCGAATCCGCCCTACATGCGGGCCGGCGCCCACACACGGGCCATCGATCCCTCTCGAGCCGTCGCCAATGGCGAGGGCGAGGCCGGGTTAGCAGCATGGTTGCGTTGCGCGGCGCTGGCGTTGCGACCGCGCGGGGTTCTGACCCTGATCCATCGGGCCGATCGGCTGGACGAAGTCTTGGCATTGATGCATAAGGACTTTGGGGCCTTGGTGCTGTTTCCGGTTTGGCCACGGACCGGGGTCGCGGCCCGGCGTATTCTGGTGACGGGACGACGCGGTGCAGCATCACCGGCTCGGCTGGCGCCGGGTTTGGTGCTGCATGAAGGCGATGGGCGTTTTACGGCCGAAGCGGACGCCGTGTTACGCGGGGGCCGTGGGCTGGATCTGTGAAAGTTAAAGAGGCGGGCCGACAAGGGGAACGCTCCCAAAAGCATTGCAACCTTTACTGCTATCAGGGGGATTCGGGACATGGCGAGTCTGTTCGCGGGCGCTTCTTCGCTTGTTGCGCGGTGTCGGAAATGGTGGCGTGGGCCGCCGACGGTGTCGGTGATTCGGTTGGCTGGGGTGATTGGGGTCGATTCCGCCATGCGAGGCGGGCTGACAATCCGGGGGCTGGCGCCGTTGCTGGAACGGGCATTTGCGCCGTCACGGTTGGCAGCGGTGGCGCTGGTGATCAATTCTCCAGGGGGCTCTCCGGTTCAGTCGGCCTTGATCGCCAAGCGGATTCGGGCTCTGGCCGACGAGAAAAAAGTGCCGGTGCTGGCTTTTGTTGAAGATGTGGCGGCTTCTGGCGGCTATTGGCTGGCTTGTGCGGCAGACGAGATTTATGCCGATGAAAATTCCATTGTCGGCTCGATCGGAGTGATTTCCGCCAGTTTTGGGTTCCAGGATTTGATCGCTCGTCACGGGATCGAGCGGCGGGTGCATACGGCAGGCGAGCGTAAGCTGATGCTGGATCCGTTCCAACCGGAAAGCCCCGACGATTTGGAGCGCTTGAAAGCGATTCAGGTCGAGATTCACGAGAGTTTCAAGGAAATGGTTCGGCATCGGCGGGGGGATCGTCTGGGGCTGGACGATGAAGGCCGTGAGCATATATTATTCTCGGGTGAGTTTTGGACCGGGCGGCGAGGGATGGCTTTGGGATTGGTGGATGGACTCGGCGACCTTTCTTCTAAGTTGCAGGAGCGTTTCGGTCCGAAGGTCCGTTTGCGTCCGGTGACCGAGTCGCGTGGGTGGTTGCGTTTGGATTTGGGTGGACGAACCGGGCTGGCTAGGGGCAGGGCTCCGGTTGATTGGGTTGCTACGGGTATTGGAGGTGTTCTGGCGGCACTGGAAGAGCGCTCGTGGTGGGCCCGTCATGGCCTTTAAATCTCGCTATGCTTTTGGGGAGACGTGATGAGGCGGGAACCAGAGGCCGGTGTTGTCCTGTCAATGGAACTGCTGGAACAGGTTTGTTCCCGGCTGTGCCACGACATGGCGGGCCCGATCGGAGCCATTCGTAACGGAGTGGAATTGATCAGTGAAGCAGAAGGAACCCGTGGCGATGATCACGCGCTAGACCTGATCGGCCACAGCGCCGAACAGGGGGCCCGGCGATTGCGGCTCTTCCGATTGGCCTATGGCCGGGCCGGTCGAGACGCGAGCAGCTTTGCCGATGTGCGCGAAACCGCTCGGGATTGGCTGGATGGTGGGCGGACGACTCTGCACTGGCCTGCCGGTCACCCCGAAGACAAACTGGCCGCGCGACCAGGGTTAGGCCGGCTGCTTTTGAATTTGGTGGTTTTGGCCGTCGAAACCATCCCTCTGGGAGGTGTGGTCACTGTGGCCGGCAACGGAACGGTAACGACCGGGTCGGCTACCGTTACCGTCACGGGTCGCACGGTGAATTGGCTCCCGGACATGGCTACAGCTCTAACCGATTGGCAGACTCGAGAGGCGAGTTCACGCGCTGTCCATGCTGCCATCACGGGTCGATTCGCAGCGCATTATTGCATGATTGTGACATGGGAGCAGTCCGACAGCGAAAGCTTGAGCCTCCGGTTATCATGGTGATGTGCCAATTCTTCACGGGAAAGGTCGAAGTCTGCCGGATCATGTCTACAAAAGCTTACAGATTCGCGCCTCAACCACCACCTGTTCGATTCCTGCGGTGGTGGTTTGATGAGTGGTTGTGCGGAGCGTGACGGAGAGTTCGGCACGGGCGGCCTCGGCCAGCGCTTCGTTGAGGCGCGCCAGTGCGTCACGGACGGTTTTTGCGACGTATTCATCGATCATTGATGTCAGTCCTCGTTTTTGATGCGTTCGTCAGGTAGAGTGTCGGCGTCGCTCTCGGCATCGGCCTTGATGGCTTCGCTGTAGCGGTTGAATTGGGTTTAGGATACTCGAAACAGCATTTGCCTGCCGATCGATATTCTGGAATCATGAGCCGTCGCTTCGTGGCCGGAGACGTGGGTGCGTTGAATGCGGGCGCTGATCGGACGAAGGGCGTTGCTTAAGGGTTAGCACGGTGGGGACGTTAATCCCCCAGGGTCCTTAAAGTATGATGGTATGGACACCTGCGTGTAGGGGCGGTGATGGTAGCGGCAACAACGGGTTGGGAACTGCGACATGGATGATTTGCTCAGCGAATTTCTGACGGAGACCGCGGAGAACCTGTCGGTCCTCGACGTGGAACTGGTTCGTCTGGAACAAAATCCGAATAACCCAGAGCTGTTGAGCAATATCTTCCGGCTGGTCCACACCATCAAGGGAACATGCGGTTTTCTGGGTTTGCCCCGGTTGGAACGGGTTGCTCACGCCTCGGAAAATGTGCTTGGAAAGTTTCGCGACGGGACGCTGATCATTACACCCGGCGCGGTGTCTGTGATTCTGCGGTCGCTGGATACCATCAAAGGCATTCTGGCGGTGCTGGAAGCCACCGAAGCCGAGCCCCCCGGCGACGACGGCGTGTTGATTGCCCTATTGCGTGACGTGGAAGGCGGTAAGGAAGTCTCGGCGATGGGAGTGGCAGCCTCGCCGCCGCCACCCGCGCCACCCCCGCCGCCTGTTACGCCCCCCGCGCCGGTGTCTGCGCCGGCGGCAGCCCCGCCCCCGCCACCACCCCCGCCGCCCCCGCCTGTTGCGGTTGTTCGCGAGCCGGAACCGGCGCCCGTGCCGGCCCCCTCGGTTCCGACACCGGCCCCTGCGGCCAATAAAGGCAAGGCCGCACCCAAGCGTGAAGTGGCGGTGCATGAGCCCGAGACGCCGCCTCCGCCTCCTGGTGATGGTGGCGATGTTCGGGATGCTGCCAACAAGGAATCCGCCGTTGCGGCCCAGACCATCCGGGTCAACGTCGATCTGCTGGAAAATTTGATGACCATGGTCAGCGAGTTGGTGCTGACCCGGAATCAGTTGTTGCAGATCCTGCGGAGCCAGAAAGATAGCGAGTTCGCCGCGCCCCTTCAGCGGCTCAATCACGTCACTTCCGAACTTCAGGAAGGGGTGATGAAGACCCGGATGCAGCCGATCGGCAACGCTTGGGCAAAATTGCCCCGGTTGGTGCGCGATCTGGCGCATGAATTGGGTAAGAAGATCGACCTTCAAATGCTGGGCGCCGATACCGAATTGGATCGCCAGGTGTTGGAGTTGATCAAAGATCCTCTGACCCACATGGTCCGCAATTCGGCTGATCATGGTTTGGAAACTGGCGCTGAACGGCAACGGGCTGGTAAAAGCGAGACCGGGCGGGTTACGCTCAATGCCTACCATGAAGGCGGTCACATCATCATCGAGATTTCTGATGATGGTCGCGGTCTCGACATCGAGAAGATCAAGCAAAAAGCGGTGCAGAACGGCCTTGCGACCGAGGCCGAATTGACCACCATGTCGGATCAGCAGATCCAGCAATTCATTATGAAGCCAGGCTTCTCCACCGCAGCCAAGGTCACCAGCGTTTCCGGACGCGGTGTCGGTATGGATGTGGTGAAAACCAATATCGAGAAGATCGGCGGCACCATCGAGATGAAATCGACCAAGGGCAAAGGGTCGACTTTCATCATTAAGATCCCGCTGACGCTAGCCATTGTTTCGGCGTTGATTGTCGAATGTGCCGGCGAGCGTTTCGCAATCCCGCAGATCAGTGTGGTCGAGTTGGTGCGGGCGGCTTCGGACAGCGAGCATACGATCGAGCGCCTAAAAGGGACGCCGGTCTTGCGGTTGCGGAATCGGTTGTTGCCACTGGTGTCCTTGCAGTCTTTGCTGCGTTTGGAGCGCGAGGATAACGCCAACGATGACGAGACCTTTATCGTTGTGACCCAGGTTGGCACTTATACCTTCGGGATCATGGTTGATCGGGTGTTCGATACCGAAGAAATCGTGGTCAAGCCGGTGGCGCCAATTCTGCGCCATATCGAGATGTTCTCGGGCAATACCATCCTTGGCGATGGCAGTGTGATTATGATCCTGGATCCGAACGGGATTGCGTCGGCCAGCGGGGAAATCACCATTTCTGAAGGCGGTCGAGGCGAAACCACAGCGGTTCAGACGGCGCGTCAGGATGATCGGATGGCGTTGCTGTTGTTCATGGCTGGCGGCGGCGCACCCAAGGCGGTTCCGTTGTCTCTGGTGGCCCGTTTGGAAGATGTGGACATGGCGTCCATCGAGTTGTCCAATGGCCAGCCGGTGGTTCAGTATCGCGGGAAGTTGATGCCGTTGGTGCCCATTGATCCGGCCTTTGAACGTCATGGCGAAGGTCGCCAGCCCGTGTTGGTGTTCGCGGATGGCGATCGCTCGATGGGGCTGATTGTCGATGAAATTCTCGACATTGTTGAAGAAAAGTTGATGGTCCAGTTGGCGGCGGATCGCCCTGGTTACATGGGTAGCGCCATCATCGCTGGAAAGGCTACCGATGTTCTGGATGCCGGTCATTATCTGACTAGGGCTTATAAGGATTGGTTCGGATCGAGCAGTGGCGAGACCTTCGAAGAGGAGCGGGCGCATCGGGTTCTTTTGGTTGATGACAGTCCGTTCTTCCGTAACCTGTTGACGCCCTTACTCAGTGTGGCCGGTTATGCGGTGACCACGGTGGATAGCGCCAATGAGGCTCTGAATCTTTGTGAAGCCGGAGAGACCTTCGATGTCATCGTCAGTGACATTGAGATGCCGGGGATGAGTGGTCTGGAATTTGCTCAGGCCGTGAGGAATGGTAGCCGTTGGCAAGACACGCCATTGGTCGCGCTATCCAGTCATGCTTCGGCTCGCGACCTTGATCGGGGCCGACAGGCTGGTTTCGACGATTACGTAGCCAAGTTCGATCGGGATGCGCTGCTTTATACCTTAGCGCAAACCCTTTCCGAGCATAGGGGTGCAGCATGAGCAATGCCAAATTGCCCGCTAAAAGGGGCAAGAGCGAAGAAACAATCGTCAGCGGTAGCCAAGACTTTGTGACCATGACGATTGCCGACCAGATGTTCGGCATTCCCGTGCTCCAGGTTCAGGATGTCTTGGGGCATCAACGGATTACGCGCATTCCGTTGGCGCCACCAGAGGTTGCTGGATCTCTGAATCTGCGCGGACGGATCGTGACTGCCATTGACGTGCGTCTTCGCCTGGGGCTGGCATCCCGGCCCAAGGATAAACCGAAGATGAGTATCGTCGTGGACTTGCGCGGGGAGCTTTATAGCCTCATAGTCGATAGCGTTGGTGAAGTGCTGAGTTTGTCCTCCGAAGATTTCGAGCGCAATCCGGCGACGCTGGATATGCGCTGGCGGGAGGTCTCGACCGGTATCTATCGGCTGAATAATCAGTTGATGGTGGTGTTGGATGTATCCCGCTTGTTGAACTTCGCCAACATGGAGGCGGCGTAGGGCTTTGGCCCTTGCCAATGATGCCCTGGCCGAGGCTTGCCCGATGAAATCCTGTCTGGTTGTTGACGATAGTCGTGTTGTCCGCAAAGTCGCGCGGAAGATACTTGAGGAATTGCATTTTATATGCAGTGAGGCGGAGGACGGCAAACAGGCCATGGAGTTGTGCGCGGCCAAGATGCCTGATGCCATTCTTCTTGACTGGAACATGCCGGTCATGACGGGCATTGAGTTTCTGCGTCGTTTGCGCAAAATGACCGGCGGTCACGAGCCGAAGGTGGTCTTTTGTACGACTGAAAATGATTTGGCCCATATTCAGGAAGCCCTGAGTGCCGGCGCCAATGAATACATCATGAAGCCGTTCGACAGCGATATCATTCAGACGAAATTCGCTCAGGTTGGCTTATTATAAGGACTTGAGCGCAGGGAATGAGCGAATTTTTCAACAGGGGTCGCCCCCCAGTGAAGCCGGAGAGTGCGTTTGGCGCTTCCAATCAGGATCCGTTCCGGGTCATGGTGGTTGATGATTCCGCCGTTATTCGCGGATTGCTGACGCGGGCCTTGGAAGGGGACACTGAAATACGGGTGGTGGCGTCGGTGGGGGATGGTCAGATGGCCATCAATGCACTCCAGCGGAACGCCATTGATGTCATCGTGCTTGACGTTGAAATGCCCGTGATGGATGGCCTGACGGCCATTCCCAAGCTGTTGGCGGTTAGCCCCTCCGTCAAAATCATCATGGCTTCGACGCTGACCCTCCGCAACGCCGATATCAGCTTACGGGCGCTTCAGGCCGGGGCGGCGGATTACATTCCGAAGCCGACGACGACTCGAGAGATCAGCGGGGCAGACGTTTTTAAGACCGAACTGGTTGCTAAGGTCAAAGCATTGGGGGCCACCGCTCGCCGGGCTGGCTCGCGGGCTCGGACCGACGTGCGAACGACGGTCCTACCGCCTGTGGGGGGAGGAATTCGCCCAAAAGTTGAACCTTCTGCCATTCCTAGCTTGCGGACGGCGACTCTGCCAATTCGTCCTGATGTAATAGCTATCGGCAGTTCAACCGGCGGTCCGCAAGCCTTGTTCGAGGTGCTGTCCCATCTCAAGGGTGGTGTCAGTCAGCCCATTCTAATCACTCAGCATATGCCCGCGACTTTTACCACCATTCTAGCGGAGCATATCTCCCGGCAATGCGGTATCGTGTGCGCCGAGGCCAAAGACGGTGAGCCGATCATGGAGGGGCGGGCTTATGTTGCGCCCGGCGACTATCACATGTTGGTGGTCAATCGTGGGGCCGGTTTGGTGTTGTCTTTGAGTAAAGAGGCCCCTGAGAACTTTTGCCGGCCGGCCGTGGATCCCATGTTACGCAGCATCGTTCGAGCTTATGGGCGCAAGGTGCTGGCCGCGATTCTGACCGGGATGGGGCAAGACGGTCTGAAGGGATGCCAAGACGTAACGGCCGCTGGCGGCGCGGTGATTGGGCAGGACGAGGCGAGCAGTGTGGTTTGGGGCATGCCCGGTGCGGTGGCGCAGGCCGGTCTATGCAGCGCCATTCTGCCGCTTAAGGAGATTGGACCCTACATTCGCAAGTTTGCACTGAGGACCGCGGCATGAAGGTCGAAGACTTCGACATGTTCTCCAACCTGCTGAAGCAGCGTTCGGGCCTGGTCCTGACCAAGGACAAGGCGTATCTGCTTGAGTCGCGCCTGATGCCGGTTGCCCGCAAATGGAACATGAAGGGGCTGGATGAGCTGGCTGTTACCGTGCGAATGCGCAAGGAAGAGGCGCTGTTGCGGGATATCACAGAGGCGATGACCACCAACGAGTCGTCGTTCTTTCGCGACCAGAAGCCGTTTGATCTGTTTCGCAATTTGGTATTGCCGCAGTTATTGGAGAGTCGCTCGTCTCGTCGCCAGATTCGCATTTGGTCGGCGGCCTGTTCGAGTGGTCAGGAAGCTTACTCTCTGGCCATGTTGCTGCAAGATGAAGCGGCTAAAATTGCCGGCTGGCGAATCGAGATCATCGGCACCGATATTTCGGCAGAGATGGTTGAACGTGCAAAATCTGGGATCTATACCCAATTTGAAGTTCAGCGAGGTCTGCCTATTCAGATGTTGGTTAAGCATTTTAAACAAAATGGCGATAAGTGGCAGATCAGCCCCCAAATTCGCCAGATGGCAAGCTTCCGAGAATTTAATCTACTGGGAGATTTGATGCCGTTAGGGCAATTTGATGTGGTATTTTGTCGTAATGTCTTAATCTACTTTGATCAACCAACTAAGTCACGAGTGCTGGAGCAAATTGCGAGACTGATGCCGGCTGACGGGTTATTGTATTTGGGCGGGGCCGAGACCGTTCTTGGAATTACAGAGCGGTTCAAACCGTTGGAGAATCAGCGTGGTCTCTATGTGGTGGCCGGTTCAGCGGCGGCCAACGGAGGCATAAAGAAACCCTAGGGAACCCGCGTCGGCAGGGGGCTTGGGGGTTCTGGCGAGGCGAGGCGGGACGGTTCACAATCATCTGGCGATTGGCAGGGGGCTGGATTAATCTGGCGTTGCCGCGCTGGATGGGTTTCGGTCGGGCAGGGCGGGTCCGCAACGGGGCGGCGCTCTGGCTTTTGTTCATTACGGTTCGCAGCTGATCGCAGTGCGGACTCAGGCATGATCGGTATAGAGGCCCAAACGAGGGGATTACGATGGAATTTACCGGTTTTACGCTCTTTGCGGTTGCGATCTTCGCTTTCGCGCTGATCTTGGTTTGGCTCGGAGTTCAAACCGTACCTCAGGGCAAGGAGTATACGGTTGAGCGTTTTGGTCGCTATACGCGAACCCTCTCTCCCGGCCTGCATTTGATTGTGCCCTTGGTTGACAAAATCGGCCATCGGATCAGCATGATGGAAACTGTCCTTGATGTGCCTTCTCAGGAAGTGATCACCAAGGATAACGCCATGGTGACGGTCGATGGCGTGGTATTTTATTCGGTTCTGGACGCCGCCAAAGCCTCATACGAGGTCAGCAACATGCATTTGGCGATCCTGAATTTGACCATGACCAATATTCGGACGGTCATGGGCTCGATGGATCTGGATGAGCTGTTGTCTCAGCGCGATAAGATTAATGCTCAGTTGCTGCATGTGGTGGATGACGCCACTTCGCCGTGGGGCGTTAAGGTCACGCGAATCGAGATCAGGGACATTCAGCCTCCGCGCGATTTGGTGGACAGTATGGCTCGCCAGATGAAGGCCGAGCGGGATCGTCGGGCTTCAATTCTGGAGGCCGAAGGTCAGCGCCAAGCGGCGATTTTGCGGGCTGAAGGCGAAAAGCAGGCGATTATTCTTCAGGCCGAAGGTCGGCGGGAAGCGGCCTATCGGGATGCCGAGGCGCGCGAACGGGAAGCCCAGGCCGAAGCGGAAGCAACGCGTTTGATGTCCCAGGCGATCAGCAATGGTGATGTCAAGGCCATCAACTACTTTGTCGCCCAGCAGTATGTCGGGGCGTTGAAGGCGGTGGCATCTGCCCCGAATCAGAAAGTTCTGTTCCTGCCATTGGAAGCCGCCAATGTTATTGGTGCGCTTGGTGGTATTGCCGAAATTGCTCGTGAAGCTTTCGGTGGTGCGACCTCTTTGGATCATCGCCCGCATTCCTAGGGTCGCACTCGGGACTGTGCCATGAATGAGATCGAGTTCTGGCATTGGTGGGTGCTTGCGGCGACCTTCGGAGCCTTGGATATGCTCGCCCAAAGCGGGTTTTTTCTATGGCTTGGGGTCGCCGCGCTGATTGTGGGGCTGGTCGTTTTTGTCTTTTCAGATATGTCCTGGCAAGGGCAGATGTTGGTTTTTGCGAGCTTGGCAATAGCCGCCCTGGTGTTGGCTCGTCCCTTGTTGCGGCGTTTACCGGGGCTGTCGGATCGGTCAACCCTCAATCGGCGGGGCGATCAGTATATCGGTCGGTTGGTTGTTTTGGAGTCGCCGATTATCAACGGTCGTGGCCGGGCTTTTGTCGGTGATACGTTGTGGTCGGTGGAAGGGGGCGATCAGCCAGCCGGCGCAACCGTTAGGGTGACGGGAGCGAACGGCGCGACCTTATTGGTCGAAAAATCCTAGGCCAGAACCGGCGGCGCGTGGTAGGGGCTAGCGGCTCCTCTGTGGGCGCCTAAAGCGACGCCCACAAGCCCCAGCCCACTTCGCAAAGCGGGGGCCCAGCAAGGTCTTTCAGTCTTCTTGGCACCCCGAGGATGCCAGAGCCGGAGAGAGTCTCCCCCCATGGGCGCAGGGCAAAGCCCTGCAAAAACCCAAGGCGACGACAGGGGCTCTTAACGTCAACGGTAGGTCACGGCAACGACGGCATAACTTTTGGAACCGCCGGGCGTGGCGACTTCAACATTGTCACCGACAGTCTTGCCGATTAAGGCTCGCGCCAGAGGCGATGTGATGGAAAGAAAGCCGTTTTTAATGTTGCTTTCATCCTGGCCGACGATTTGGAACACGGACTCTTCGTCGGTATCTTCGTCGGCCACGGTCACAGTGGCACCGAACTTGATGGCGCTTCCCGACAGCTTCGCCACGTCGATCACTTCGGCGCGACTAATCCGGTCTTCCAGCTCCAGAACACGGCCCTCAATGAAACTTTGCCGCTCACGCGCTGCGTGATATTCGGCATTTTCAGAAAGATCCCCGTGCTCCCGAGCCTCGGCAATCGCCTTGATCACGGCCGGCCGTTCCACCGTCTTCAGATGCCGTAATTCCTCCTGTAGGCGGTTGTACCCCGCCACGGTCATCGGGATTTTTTCCATCGTCCCCGGTCCATCACCCTTTCATGATGCTTCGAGCCGGTTCGGTACCGTACTTTATAATACCGAACCTTCGGGCATCCACTTTGAAACCATTTCGGTAAGCTAAACCAGAACGAGCGCCCCCTATGGTCGGGGCCGCACCGTCAAACCCGTCACCCCGAGAAGCAGGGCAGAACTCACAACATCCACACGCCAACACCAACGGGCACCGCAACGACGATCAACGACCGCCGTGCGGTGAATTCGCCTAGTACGAGCCGGTAAGATACGATTGTAATGGCGCAACTTCAAGACTGCCGTTGCGGAGAGCGGTAATTGCGGCGACGGCGGCACGAACCCCGGCGACAGTGGTGTAATAGGGAATATTATTGACCAGGGCGGTGCGCCGAAGGCTGAAACTATCAGAAATCGTTTGGGCGCCTTCGGTAGTGTTAAAGACAAGCTGAACCTCGCCATTGATCATGGCGTCAACGATGTCGGGGTGGCCTTCAAGAACTTTGTTGATGCGTTTGACCGGCAGTCCTGCGGCGGCAAAGACGCTGGCGGTTCCTTCGGTGGCGAGCAGCGTGAAACCCATTTGGTGCAAAGCACCAGCAACGACCGCCAAAGCTGGCTTATCGCGGTCTTTAACCGAGATGAAAACCGTTCCGCTTGTTGGCAGAGCCGTTCCCGCACCCAATTGAGACTTGGCAAACGCCCGGTTAAAATCCCGGTCCAACCCCATGACTTCGCCAGTCGAACGCATTTCCGGCCCCAATAGGATATCGACGCCGGGAAAGCGCGCAAAGGGGAACACGGCTTCCTTGACGGCGGTGTGGGGGGGATTGGGTCCAGCCAGAGTAAAGCCCGACAGCGATTCGCCAGCCATGACTCGGGCGGCGATTTTGGCAATGGCGGTCCCGGTGGCCTTGGCGACAAAGGGAACGGTGCGGCTGGCCCTGGGGTTGACCTCCAGGACATAAACTGTACCGTCCTTAATCGCGAACTGCACATTCATCAAGCCGACCACATGCAAGGCGCGCGCAAGTATCGTAGCCTGCTTGTCGATCTCGGCAACCATAGAGGGGGGCAGGGTGTAGGGGGGCAGAGCGCATGCACTGTCACCGGAATGAATCCCGGCTTCTTCGATATGCTCCATGATGCCGGCGACGTAGACCTGCCCGTCGCCATCGGCCACAACATCCACGTCAACTTCGATCGCGTCTTGAAGATAGCGATCAATCAACACCGGATTATCACCGGAGACGCGCACCGCTTGTCCCATGTAACGGGTCAGGCCCGCGCGATCATGGACGATCTCCATGGCCCGTCCGCCCAAGACATAGGACGGGCGAATGACCAACGGAAAGCCAATGGTTTCGGCAATGGCTTCGGCTTCGGCAAGGCTGCGGGCCAAGCCGTTGTCGGGCTGCCGTAGGCCGAGCTGGTGAAGTAGTTTTTGGAACCGTTCACGATCCTCGGCCAAATCAATGGCATCAGGCGATGTTCCCAGGATCGGAATCGCGGCGGCTTCCAACCGATTGGCAAGTTTAAGTGGGGTTTGGCCACCAAATTGAACGATCAACCCTAACAATGTACCCCGCCGCTGTTCGACCCGCACCAGCTCGATCACATCTTCGGCGGTCAGAGGCTCGAAATACAGGCGATCAGAGGTGTCGTAATCGGTAGACACTGTCTCCGGGTTGCAATTGACCATAATGGTTTCAAAGCCAGCCTCGCGCAGGGCGTAAGCTGCATGAACGCAACAATAGTCGAACTCGATTCCTTGCCCAATCCGGTTCGGACCCCCGCCAAGGATGATAACCTTGCGGCGGTCGCTAGGTTCCGCTTCGCATTCAGTTTTGCCGTCGGCGTTGCTATCATAGGTCGAGTACATGTAAGGCGTGCGCGAGGCAAATTCAGCGGCGCAGGTATCAATTCGTTTGTAGACGGGGGTGACGCCGAGCCGCCGCCGGGACAGGGCGACGGCTGTTTCGGTGACGCCCCCCAGCAAGGCCAACCGGGCATCCGAAAGCCCCATCTGTTTGATTTGACGCCAATCTTGAGCCGTGGTGGGCAGGCCATGAGTACGGATCGCCTGCTCGGTTTCAACGATGGCTTTGATCTGTTCCAGGAACCACGGATCATATTTGCAGGTGCGCTGAATTTCCGCGACCGAAAGACCGCAACGGAAGGCGTCGGCAATCAGCAACAGCCGGTCGGGCGTCGGCTTGGACAACGCCGCTAACACGGCCTTAGAGTCCACGACCTCCCCAGCTTGGCCGAAAACCTCGTCGAATCCGGTCAAGCCGGTTTCCATCGAACGCAGAGCCTTTTGAACCGACTCGGCAAAGCTGCGGCCAATGGCCATGGCTTCGCCGACCGACTTCATTGAGGTGGTGAGAAGGGGCTCGGCGCCGGGGAATTTTTCAAAGGTGAAGCGAGGAATTTTAGTGACGACATAGTCGATGGTTGGCTCGAATGACGCTGGCGTGACGCCGGTAATGTCATTCAGCAATTCGTCAAGGGTATAGCCAACCGCCAGTTTAGCCGCGACTTTGGCGATGGGAAAACCAGTGGCCTTGGAGGCCAGCGCCGACGATCGGCTGACCCGTGGGTTCATTTCGATGACCACCAAGCGACCTGTTTCCGGATTGACGGCAAATTGGACGTTGGAGCCGCCGGTATCCACCCCGATCTCGCGCAAAACCGCGATCGAGGCATCGCGCATGATCTGGTATTCTTTATCGCTTAGGGTCAGAGCCGGCGCGACTGTGATGGAATCGCCAGTATGGACCCCCATTGGATCAACATTCTCAATGGAGCAAATAATGATACAGTTGTCGGCGCTGTCGCGGACGACTTCCATCTCATATTCTTTCCAGCCCAGCACTGACTCTTCGACCAGAACTTCGTGGGCGGGCGAGGCTCGGAGACCGCCGCGCACGATTTCTTCATATTGACCGCGATTATAGGCAATTCCGCCGCCGGTGCCGCCCAAGGTGAAGCTGGGCCGAATGATCGCCGGCAGGCCGATATCGGGCAGTACCGCAAGGGCTTCGCTTTCGGAACGGACGACTCGGCTACGCGGGCTTTCCAGACCAATTTTGGTCATGGCGTCGCGGAACAAAAGCCGGTCTTCGGCCTTAGCGATGACGTCGCGCTTGGCACCGATCAGTTCGATCCCCAAACGCGCCAGCGTACCATTATCGGACAACGTCATAGCGGTATTGAGCGCGGTCTGGCCACCCATGGTCGGCAACAGCGCGTCGGGACGCTCCTTTTCCAGGATCAGCGTCACGATCTCGGGGGTGATCGGCTCGATATAGGTAGCATCAGCCAGGCTCGGATCGGTCATGATCGTCGCCGGGTTAGAGTTCACCAGGATGACGCGGTACCCCTCCTGGCGTAACGCTTTGCACGCCTGGGCGCCCGAGTAGTCGAATTCGCAGGCCTGGCCGATGACGATCGGCCCGGCGCCGATGATGACGATGGATTTAATATCGGTGCGTTTGGGCATGGCGGTCTGTTTCTCAGGGGACGATGTACGACAAACCCCTCTCCCGTCGCCGGGAGAGGGGACAATTCCGTCCGGTCACCGTCTTATAACGGTCGCCGGCCATTCCGCCTAGTCCCGCCGTGCCAGTGCCCGGTCACTGGAGGGTTGCTTTGTGGCAGCGGTGGCAAAAGCGGTCACTTGGGGGTGGTGACCCACTTTCCGAACAACCCCCCTGCTGCTGCGAAGACGAAGCTGCCAAAGCCGCCAGAGCCGACGATATCGGCCACCAGTAACCCCGTCAGGATGCCGACGCCAGCCCCAAACAACTGTTCGTCATTCATCCCCAGAGTTTCTTTGGTATTGACGAACAAATCTCCGAGAAACTGGCGGGCTGTATTCAGCGCGCCGCGTGCCTGGGTTCGCATATTATCGACGGCTTCCTGGGATTGCTGGGCTTCGGTTTGAACCTGAGCCAGGGCGGTCCCGGTTGTCACGGCCGTCACGACCGGTGTGGCAAGCAGGCAGGCAAAAACAAGGGCCAGGATGCGCATGGGGGCTCTCCCTCTGGGAAACATCATGTCCGGTCCTTAACACAGAACCTGTGAGGATTGCCAGTACCCGCCGCGAACGTAAGGCCGGCAGGCCGCTTTTCTGAGGATACAGCCCGAGATAAGGCGCTTTGGATATCAGTTGAGTCCGTTGCCCAGACCTGCGTTTCCGCCCCCACAGGATGACAGAGTCTTATACCGGCGAGCCCTGATGCTGACACATCGCCGGTATCGGGCCGCGACGGCGGCCCCGCGTCCTCGTGGACGCGAAGCCAAGGGCGCGGATGCGCCCGCCCGGCGTCTGAGGGCAGCTTTAATGGGTCAACATTAAAGCTTGATGGTATTAATCATAAATCTATCATTTGACATAAGGGTGTTTCAAAAAGCCTACTCCGGCGGCTGATTCCTGACGGCGTTTGGAGGACGTGACCATGCACGCGCATCCCTATCTTGCTCTTGGTCGAAAAGCCGGAGGGCTTCTGCCCAATCGCTGGGATCTGGTGGCGATCCCGTTGGTTTTGGGTGCGGTGGTGTTGATCCTGCTGGGCTTGCACCAAGCGTCTGTCCCGCTTGGCGAGATCGAGGGGACAACGGTTTCATTAGACCCGGCTAATTTACCGGATTATGCTTTACGAACCACCTTAAGAATGCTGGCGGCTTTGGCGGCATCTCTCATTTTTACTTTTATTTATGCAACGCTGGCAGCAAAAAGCCGATATGCTGAAATGATATTGGTACCAGTATTGGATGTTTTGCAATCCGTTCCGGTTCTTGGTTATATTTCTTTTACCGTTGTATTCTTTTTATCGCTATTTCCTGGTTCAGTCTTGGGCGCAGAATTGGCATGTATATTTGCCATATTTACCAGCCAAGCTTGGAATATGGCGTTTAGTTTTTATCAATCTTTGCGTACCGTGCCTCGGGATTTGGACGAGGCCAGCCGTAGCTTCCGTTTTTCGGCCTGGCAACGGTTTTGGCGGTTGGAGGTGCCGTTTGCCATGCCGGGCCTGATCTGGAACATGATGATGTCCATGTCCGGGGGCTGGTTTTTTGTGGTGGCGTCAGAGGCGATTACGGTCGGGGATAAAACCATCACCTTGCCAGGCATCGGTGCCTATGTGGCGACGGCTATCGAGCAACGTGATCTGGCTGCGGTTGGCTGGGCGATTTTGGCCATGACGGTCGTGATCATCATCTATGATCAAGTCTTGTTCCGCCCGCTGGTGGCTTGGTCCGACAAGTTTCGCTGTGATCAGACTGCCTCTCAGACCAAGCCGGAATCCTGGGTGCTGAATATCTTCTTGCGGACCCGCTTTTTGGTTCGCTTGACGGGGAGCCTGGCGGCGGGATTTCAGGCACTTTCGGATTTACGGTTGCGATTGATGCCGGCTTTGCCGGGATTGCCCTCGCGTTTGCGTCTGCCGTCTCCGGATGGGTTGGGATGGCGGATTGCGATGATTGCCATGGACGTTATCTGGTACATCTTCGTGGCGGTCGGTGCGGCTTGGGTCGCTTGGTCCGTGATCGATTATGTTTCGGCATCGGTCAGTTGGAACGAACTGGAACAGGTCGCGATCCTCGGCCTTTATACCTTGATCCGGGTTGCCTTGTTGATTGCGGTTGCTACGGTGATCTGGGTGCCGTTGGGGGTGATGATTGGTCTTCGGCCTCGGCTGGCCGAGCGGGTTCAGCCTTTGGCGCAGTTCCTTGCCGCATTTCCAGCCAACCTGTTATTTCCAGTGGCCGTTGTCGGCATTGTAACCTTTAGTCTTAACCCCAACATTTGGCTAAGCCCGCTGATGATCCTTGGGACTCAGTGGTATATCCTGTTCAATGTCATTGCTGGAGCCACAGCTTTTCCCAATGACTTGCGGGAAGCAGCCGTCAATTTCCGAATTTCCGGTTGGCAGTGGTGGCGGACTGTAATGCTGCCCGGCATCTTACCTTACTATGTGACTGGTGCGATCACGGCTTCGGGGGGGGCGTGGAATGCCAGTATTGTCGCCGAGGTCGTCAGTTGGGGCGATACCAAGTTATCAGCCGCTGGAATCGGCGCTTACATTGCCGATAATACCGCGTCTGGTGACTACCCGCATATCGTACTTGGAATTGCGGTGATGTCGCTTTACGTCATCTTGTTTAATCGTCTGTTATGGCGTCCCCTTTACCGCTATGCCGAGCGCAAGATGCGCCTGGGTTGAGCCTTTTCCGAATGATCTTTTAGAGGAACTTTGCCATGACCAAGGGTACGGCAACGCCGCCTTTGTTTGAGCTTGTGGGCGTTCGGCAGGCCTTCCCGAAGCCGGCAGGCGGTGAGTTGATGGTTCTGGACGACGTCAATATGACGGTGCGTGAGGGCGAGATCGTCGGTTTGTTAGGGCGCTCGGGGTCGGGCAAATCGACGACGCTGCGAGTGGTCGCCGGTCTGATTCGCCCTAGCAGTGGCATCGTGCGTTACCAGGGGGAGCTGGTTCGTGGGCCGGCGCGGGGCATCGCCATGGTGTTCCAGAGCTTTGCTCTGTTTCCCTGGTTGACTGTGCTGGAGAATGTCGAGGCCGGGTTGGAGGCTCTCGGGGTTCCGTCCAAGGAAAAACGCCAGCGGGCTGAGGCGGCGATTGAGCTGATCGGCCTTGATGGTTTCGAGTCGGCCTATCCTCGCGAACTGTCGGGTGGCATGCGTCAACGAGTCGGATTCGCTCGGGCGCTGGTGGTCAATCCCAATCTACTGTTGATGGATGAACCGTTCTCGGCCTTAGATGTTCTGACCGCCGAGAATTTGCGTACAGATTTAATCGAACTGTGGAGTGAGGGGAAGCTTCCGATCAAATCAATGATCCTGGTTACCCATGGTATTGAAGAAGCCGTACTATTGTGTGACCGGGTTTTGGTCTTTTCAACCAATCCTGGACGAGTTCGCGCGGAAATTCCGGTTCCTTTTAAGCATCCACGCAACCGTTTGGACCCGGATTTCCGTAAATTGGTTGATGATATTTATGCTTTGATGACTCAACGATCTGTTCTAGCGGCAGCTCCGGTGTCAGGACAGGTTGGTGTTTTGTCGGGAATTGCCGACAAGCTGCCACAAGTTTCGGCCAACCTATTGGCTGGTCTGATCGAAACTTTGGCAGCGGCACCGTATCAGGGACATGTTGACCTACCAGTGCTTTCGGAAGACCTTCAAATGGAGGTTGACGAGTTGTTTCCGATTGCCGAGGCTCTGCATATCTTGCGCTTTGCCGATCTGGCCGAAGGAGATATCCGGTTGCTGCCTGCGGCCTTTGCCTTCGCAGAAGCAGACACAGATGACCGCAAAGCGCTCTTTGGCGAGCATCTTCTGAAATATGTGCCGCTGGTTGCTCATATTCGGCGGGTTTTGGAAGGTCGGCCTCGGCATCGGGCTCCGCGTTTACGTTTTGAGCCTGAATTGGAAGATCAACTCAGCGAATCTTATGCCGAAGAGACCTTGCTGGCAGCGATCAGTTGGGGCCGCTACGCCGTGTTGTATAGTTATGACGACGAAGCAGAGATGTTTAGCCTCGAAGAGGAGGAGGTGGAGAACGAAAAGGCGGAGCAGGAAGGGGATGGGCGCCGGGACGCCGCCGAATAGTTGCTTCTCTGATAATCGATACCGGGAACAGGTGGCTTTTTAAGAGGGTTCAGGGGCCGAGTGCTGGGATCAGGCAAGCCCCTTGATTCAAGACTTCGTGAGCCATCATTTCAGGCGTTGCCAAGACTTGGTTGGTTGTCAGGCAGCAAAATTTCGTAATTCGATGCCGTTTCGGTAATTTCCCTTCGTTACCAAGGCGGCATCCGAGAAACTCCACCACGTTGACTTTGCTGCATTGCAATAATGATGTCCGGTGCTCGGTTGCCCGTTGCTTGGAGCGAGCGTTGCGAGTATGAACATCGAAGATACGGTCGCGGTGCCGCCGGCTTGATTCGCTCCGGTGGCTTCGTCGGCTGTCAAGACTAATCCGCAAGGATCTTAAAACCGTCAAACTCATTAGGGAGAATACTCTATGGCTCGTCTGGCACTGGTTACTGGTGGCGCTCGTGGTCTCGGCGCGGCGATTTCCGTCGGCTTGAAAGAAGCGGGCCATCGCGTCGTTGCTATTGACGTGAACGAACAAACTGGCAAAGAATTTACTGAGAAGACTGGCATTCCCGTCTATCTGGTTGACGTCAGCGATTTTAACGCCACCAAGGAAGGCATTGCCAAGATCGTTGCCGAGCACGGCCCCATCGAGATCGTGGTCAATAACGCCGGCATCACTCGCGACGCCCCGCTGCACAAGATGAGCGCCGAGAACTGGAATGCGGTGATCAACGTCAACCTGAACTCCATGTTCAACGTCACCCGTCAGGTGATCGAGAGCATGCGTGAAAAGGGCTATGGCCGGATTATCAGCATCAGCTCCGTCAATGGTCAGGTCGGTCAGTTCGGTCAGGCCAACTACTCGGCAGCCAAGGCCGGCGTGTTGGGCTTTACCCGTGCGGTGGCGCAAGAAGGCGCGGCCAAGGGCATCACGGCCAATGCCATCTGCCCCGGCTACATCAACACCGAGATGGTGGCAAAGATTGCTCCGGACATTCTGTCCAAGATCGTTGCCAAGATCCCGACTGGCCGTCTCGGCGAGCCGAGCGAAATTGCCCGCACCGTGGTGTTCCTGGCTGCTGACGAAGCCCAGTTCGTCAACGGCGCGACGTTCTCGGTCAATGGTGCTCAGTTCAC
Organism: uncultured Rhodospirillales bacterium; assembly: GCA_903920145.1. Classification (GTDB taxonomy): domain Bacteria; phylum Pseudomonadota; class Alphaproteobacteria; order Azospirillales; family Azospirillaceae; genus BOG-933. The sequence goes on along the minus strand of CAIXKV010000215.1, from coordinate 18,104 downwards.
CATCTAATCACGGCCTGTTCGCCGTATAATCCCTGTTCTGATCGGCATCTTGAGGGGCTTGCTTTTCTGCAAGCCCCTTTTTTTATACTCGCAGTGCCCGCATCAAGGTATCCAGCTCGTTGATCAAGGCATCGGTGGGTTTCGATAGATCGTTGGCGGTCCATATCACCTTAATGGCTGAAGCGTAAGACGATGCCGATGTGCGAGCGACCATGCTGAAGCGGCTGGTGAACACTTCGGCGTCACGAGCAATCTCTTGAACCCGCCTCAGAATATCGGCGGTGGCATCATCCTGGCGCGCGACCGAGCCGGCCACATCGCTGGCGATATCGGACATGCTGGCGATGATCCTCGAAATTTCAGTGATAGCTTCGGCGGCGTTTTTGGTGGCCTCCTGGATCGCCGCAACCTGATTGGATATTTCCTCGGTTGCCCTAGCCGTTTGTCCGGCCAGATTTTTGACTTCGGTGGCTACCACCGCAAACCCTTTGCCCGCCTCACCGGCCCGTGCAGCCTCGATGGTCGCATTGAGTGCCAACAAATTGGTTTGGTTGGCAATGTCTGAAATCAAACTGACCACTTGACCAATGCGTTCGGCGGATTCTGACAATCCGTCCACCTGACGATTGGTGGTTTCAGCCTGATTGACGGCTTGATGGGAGATCGCGCTCGATTCGGAAACCCGGCGACAAACGCTGGCAAAAGATTCGCTGAGCTGCCGGGTATCGTTGGTCAACGCCTGGATGCTGTCGACCGTCCGTTGAGAAATCGCAGCGGCATCCATGGATTGGTCGGATGATGTGCCCACCCGCTTTCCCATCTTGCCCGCTGTGCTGACGATTCGCTTGGAGTTGGCCCGGACTAGGTCCATTACGGATAGTGCGTTGCTTTCAAAAACATCAGCCAGACGATATCGCTCTTGTCGCTGGGCTTCGATGGCCTCGGTCTTAACTCGCTCCTGCTCTTGGGTCATACGCCGCACTTCGGTGGCATTGGCTTTGAAGACGGCCATGGCGCGACTCATGGCGCTGATTTCGTCGGCCCCGTGATGCGGAGGAATAACGACATCCAGGTCTCCCTGGGCCAATCGAGCCATGGCCTCGGTCATTTTGTGGATCGGTCGGACGATGCCACGGGATACCAGCAGCGACAGGCCGACCACGAGAAGCATCAATGCGAGTATCGTACCGCCCAAAATGCGGATTTGCTTTTGGAAAATAGAATCGACATCATCCAGATAAATCCCTGTACTAACCATCCATCCCCAGGGTTTAAACCCTTTAACATAGCTTATTTTTGCGACAGCTTGGTCATATCCTGGTTTTGGCCATAAATATGAAACAAAACCAGCGCCTTTTTCTTGAATAAGATGGATCATTTGTATAAAAATAGGCTTATTGTCGAAATCCTTATCGTTAGTCATGTCTCTTCCAACCAAACTAACAGTTGGGTGCATCAGCATGATTAACTGATAGTCCGTAATAAAGAAATAATTATCACCTCCAAAACGTAATGGAGCCAGGGTGGCGAGTGCTTTCTTCTTTGCATCATCGATATTAAGAATACCAGCTTGAACCTGAGCATCGAAGCTTGAAAGAATGCTATAGGCAGTTTCGACCAATTGCTGGGCTTTGTCCTGGCGATCCTGCAACAGGACTTTATGGAGCCGGTTGAGGCTGAGGGCTGCAACGGCGCTCATGCCCACGACGGCTGCGACCACGATCAGCAAAATGCGACCGCCTATTTGCAATTTTAAGATCGACATGATCGGCGGATCTCCCGGAAAGGCTTTTCAGCCTGTTTTTATATCCCTGGCGCCTCGTTCGCGCCTTACGACGCGCACCGCAACCGGGTTTTTTGTTCATACGTAAGTGATCATCTTATACTAGCAAGATCTAGCTGCAAATCGGTCATGATGTCGCGGTTGAGTATGGTAAGGATATTAACCATACCTAGCTGGTAACGGTTATTTGCAATTTATCAGAACGTGTCTGAATATCGCCAGATGGGTTCGGTTCGACTGTTACAAACTGAAGACGATTGTGACGACGCCATCCTTGAATTGGTAGTGATCATTCTTTCCCAATGACGGGCCGTAGCGGCACGATCAAGATATGCTGGCGCGAATACCAACCACTTGCGGCAGTGCAGCAAAGAAACAAGGTTTGCATTGGATCACTGTTTTGTCGCACACTTGGCGAACGCGGGCCAAACGCCGCGACCAATAACGAATAGGCTCCGGGGAGCGCAAGAAGGGTACGACATGACCACTCTCTATGAACAAATGTTTGCGCAGTCGATCTCTGATCCGGATGGTTTCTGGGGGGATGCCGCAGCAGCAATCCATTGGGATAAAACCTGGGACACGGTTCTTGATCGAAGCAATCCGCCTTTTTACCGATGGTTCAGGGGCGGTCTGCTCAACACCTGCTACAACGCCGTTGACCGTCACGTAGAAGGGGGGCGGGGCGATCAGGTTGCGATCATTTATGACAGTCCCGTCACGGCCGCCGGAGAGAGCATAACCTATCGCCAGTTGCAAGATCGGGTTAGTCGTTTTGCGGGCCTGTTGACTCAATTGGGGGTCGAAAAAGGTGATCGGGTCATCATCTACATGCCGATGATCCCGCAGGCGGTCGAAGCGATGTTGGCCTGTGCCCGCATTGGGGCCGTTCACTCGGTGGTGTTCGGCGGCTTTGCGCCCAGCGAACTGTCGACCCGGATCAATGACGCCAAGCCCAAAGTTATCGTTTCGGCCTCGTGCGGCATCGAGGGCAAGAAGGTGCTGCCCTATAAGCCAATGTTGGATGCCGCCATCGAGATGTCGGCCCATAAGCCGGCGCACACGGTGATCTTCCAGAGGCCCCAGGAAACGGCGCCGATGATCGCCGGGCGCGATGTCGATTGGGTCCAGGGTGCGGCGGCGGCGGAACCGGCGCCTTGTGTTCCGGTGGCCGCAACCGATCCCCTATACATCCTTTACACGTCCGGCACCACCGGCCAGCCCAAGGGCATTGTCCGCGACAATGGCGGCCACGCGGTCGCACTGACCTGGACCATGCGTTATATGTATAATATGAAACCAGGCGAGGTGTTTTGGGCGGCGTCTGACGTGGGATGGGTGGTGGGTCACTCTTATATCTGTTACGCGCCGCTGCTGTACGGTTGCACCACCTTGCTTTACGAAGGCAAGCCGGTGGGAACTCCCGATCCCGGCGCTTTTTGGCGGGTCATCAGCGAGCATAAGGTTGCCACTCTGTTCACCGCACCCACGGCGTTTCGGGCGATCAAGCGCGAAGACCCAGAGGGAACCCATCTTGCCAAATATGACCTGAGCGGTTTTCGCGCCCTGTTCCTAGCCGGAGAGCGTTCCGATCCCGATACCCTGCATTGGGCCGAAGACAAGCTCAAGGTGCCGGTGATCGATCACTGGTGGCAGACCGAAACCGGCTGGGGTATCTCGGGGAATCCACTGGGAATCCAATTGTTCCCGATCAAATATGGCTCGGCGACCAAGCCGTTGCCGGGATGGGATGTGCGGATCGTCAACGCTGAAAATCAAGAAGTGCCGCACGGAGATATCGGCGCGATTGTCATCAAGCTACCGCTGCCTCCGGGATCATTGCCGACCTTATGGAATGCCGATGATCGCTTCCTGAAGGCGTATTTGACCGAGTATCCTGGGTACTATCAGACCGGGGACGCCGGATTCATCGACGATGATGGCTACATCAGCATCATGGCCCGAACCGACGATATCATCAATGTTGCCGGCCATCGCCTGTCCACGGGCGCCATGGAAGAGGTGCTGTCATCCCACAAGGATGTTGCCGAATGCGCGGTGATTGGGGTGTCTGATCAGCTCAAGGGCCAGGTGCCGCTCGGGTTCCTGGTTCTGAAGGCTGGAGTCAAGCGTTCCGACGACGAAATTATTAAAGAAGTCGTACAGGCGGTGCGCGATACGATTGGCCCGGTTGCTGACTTCAAGCGGGCTTTGGTGGTTCAACGGCTTCCCAAGACCCGTTCGGGTAAGGTTTTGCGCGGCACTATGCAAAAAATCGCCGACAGCTCGCCGTTTAAGGCACCGGCAACCATTGACGATCCGGCCATTCTGCCGGAAATCGCCGATGCGCTTCGGACGTTAGGCTACGCCAAAACGGCCTCCGAGGCGTGATATCTGGCGCGCTCTCATCGAGACCGTTGTGTGGTCCCGATGAGAGCGGTTAAGCATCATAATAATACCGGCGAGCCCTGATACTGATACATCGCCGGTATCGGGCCGCGACGGCGGCCCCGCGTCCTCGTGGACGCGAAGCCAAGGGCGCGGATGCGCCCGCCCGGCGTCTGAGGGCAGCCTTGATGGGTCGCCGTCGCACTTGGCTTCTGGCTGATGAGGGATCGTCATAGGGTCCGCTCTTCCTTGGTTTGGTTCTCAAATCCCGCATCAGGGCTCGCCGGTATCATCGCCATGGATCATCGGCATGTGGCAGGCAAACCAATCCGCCATGGGGGCGAGGGCGGGATGCGCCAATGCCCGACTTAAATAGCGTTGTACACGGGGCAGGTGGGCCAGATAGCCCCGTTTGCCCTGCGCAGCAAGGCGCAGAAAGACCGCTATCACGCGGGTATGGCGGAGGACCGCCAGCACCGACCATTCCCGCCGAAGGGCCGCCGGATCTAGGTCTGGGAAGGCGGCCTCATAATGCCCGATCATGGCTTCAGCCACGGTCGGGGCCAGATCACGGCGAGCATCTTCGATCAGAGAGACCAGATCATAAGTCGCCGGGCCAAGTCCGGCATCTTGGATGTCCAGCAAACCACAAGCTCGCACTCCGGCCCGATCGGGCAGGTGCATCAGATTGCCGGCGTGGAAGTCGCGCAATAGCAGGGTTGACCGGGTGAGGGCCTGGGGGAGAACCGCCTGCCAAGCGGCTTCGAATGCGGAGCGGGCAGCGCTGTCCAGGGGATGGCCCCTCATCGCAGGCGGGGCCCATTCAGCAAAAAGCATGGCCTGATCGAGAAAGCGGGCGGCGTCGAAAATCGGCAGCGTCGCCGTTGCAGAGGAAGAACCGGAGCCAGAATCGGGGATAAAGGTTTTATGCAGTGTGATCAGGGCATCCACGGCCAGACGATACAGCGGCTCTGGTTCGGCGCCCGCGTCTAAACACTGTGCAAAAGAAGCATCGCCGAAGTCTTCCAGAAGCATCAAACCGGCATCGGCATCGACGGCGTAAATCTCCGGCACCGACAGGCCCAGCGGACGCAGGCATTCGGCGACGGTGATAAAGGGCAGCAGCTCCCGCTCGGGATCGGGGGCTTGCATCAGAATCAAGGATGGTCGGTTTGAAAGGCGCAGGCGTTGGTAATGCCGGGTCGAGGCATCGCCGGCAAGAGTCTGCCGTTCCGCCGCCATCAGATCATGAGCGGCCAGGAACCGGAGGAGGGGAGGCTCGGAGTCTGCAAGGCCGCCGTCGCGGCCCGATACCGGCGATCTGTCAGTATCAGGGCTCGCCGGTATCATGGGATCAGCCAGGGCTGATGGCACACTCGCCCAACGGCTTTGGGGCTGGCCATGGGCGGTGAGGGTTGCGATTCGGGCATCGGGGCCAGCGGCGGGATCAGGAGACAGGGTGATTTCAAGACGTTCGGGCGGCAAGAACGTCCCCAGCCGTTCGGGCCATTCCACCAGCACGATTCCGTTGGCCACGGCATCGTCCCATCCCAGTTCGATCCGCTCTTCGGCGTCGGTGATCCGATACAGGTCGAAATGCGTGACCAGCCCTTGGGGGGTGTCATAGCTCTGAACCAGGGTGAAGGTGGGGCTTGGCACCTCTTCATTGGGGTCGCCGGTCAAGGCCCGAATCAGGGCTCGGGCAAACGCCGTCTTGCCGGCTCCCAGCTCTCCGACCAACGTCACGAGACCGCCGCCGCTCGCAACATAGGGAGCTAGCCGCGTTGCCAATCGCTGAGTGGCCGCTTCATCGGGCAGGAGAAAAACCAGGGGATTAGCCGCGTTCATGATGATAGACCCGCATAACGTCTCGAAGTTCCGGGGGCGAAGTCCTATGGATGTTAGGATAGAGCTTTTCGTGGGCTCTGCCCCCCTCTTTTTACGGGTGCCGGGAACGCCAAGGGAATGGCGTCATTTTCCGATGCAGAAATCCCGAAAAATCACGTCAAGCACATCATCGACCGCAACCCGGCCTGTGATGCGGCCCAAGGCTCGCACCGCTAACCGAACATCTTCGGCCACCAGTTCCGGTAGGGCTGCGGTTTTGGCCCGAACCAAAGCCTCGTGACAGTCCTGAAGAGCAATCCGGTGCCGCAAGCGGGTTAAGGGGGGACGCCCTGCCGTGTCAAGGCGCGCCGCGACCATGGCGCCAAGCCGCTCAATCAGTATCGACAGCCCCACGCCCGATTGGGCTGAAACCCCGATGCCAATACGCCCGTCCATCAGCGGCACCGCCACACCATGCTGGTCGAGTTTATTGACCACCATCAGAGTATCGTCATCAACCAGTCCGGCGGTGACGGAATCCGCATTCGGCCAACAGGCGCCATCGAACACGGCAATCTTGATATCGGCATGGGCCGCCCGCTCGAGAGCGCGACGGATGCCCTCGCTTTCCACGGCATCAGCACTCTCCCGCAACCCGGCGGTATCGGCGAGGATCACCGGATAACCGGCAATGTCCAAGTGAACCTCGATTACGTCGCGGGTGGTGCCCGATTGGGCCGAAACGATGGCGGCTTCTCGGCGGGCCAATCGGTTGAGCAGGCTGGATTTGCCGGCATTGGGAGGACCGATGATGGCCACCGACAGACCGTCGCGCAAACGTTCGCCCCGGTGCCCATCCTGAAGATGCCGGTTAAGGTCATCGATCAGGGCCGAAAGATTGGCCAGGGCCGTTTGGTCCAAGCCGTCTGGGAGGTCTTCTTCGGGAAAGTCGATCCCCGCTTCCAGATAGGCCAGCAGTCGAATCAGTCGGTCCCGCCAATCGTCGTAAAGCGCGGATAACGCGCCATCCAATTGCCGGAGAGCTTGGCGGCGTTGGGCGGCGGTGTCGGCATCGATGAGATCGGCGATTGCTTCGGCCTCGGTCAGATCGAATTTCCCGGCGGCAAAGGCGCGGCGGGTGAAGTCGCCGGGCTCGGCGGGGCGCAGGCCGGGCAGGGCCGCTAGGGCCTCGGTGACGCCTTGGATTACCGCTCGGCCCCCATGAAGATGCAGCTCCACCACATCTTCCCCAGTATAACTGGCCGGAGCGGGAAACCATAGCACCAGGGCCTGATCCAGAATTTCGCCGTTACGCGGGTGCCGAAGCGTAGCCCGTGTGGCGTGGCGGGGCGCAGGCCGGCGAGTTCGGGTAAGGGCGTCCAGGGCCGGGCCGGCGTCGGAGCCCGACAGCCGTACCACGGCCAGAGCCGCCCGCCCAACCCCCGTGCCGAGAGCGAAGATGGTTCCGCTAAATGTCGACACGTTACGATCCAAAAGTAAGATGCGCTGGGGAGGGACGGGAGGCTGTCAGGACGTGGATCCGTGGGCTTCGACATTCTCCCCCCGTTCGGGGAGCAATAAGCGCTTGACAGGTTGGCCGCGTATCAGATGCGAGTCCAGGATTTCATCCAAATCGGCCTCGTTTTGGTAGGTATACCAGACGCCTTCAGGATAGACCACCAGCACCGGCCCTAGGCTGCACCGATGCAGGCAGCCGGCGGTATTGACCCGGACCTGTTTCAGTCCATGCTCCTTGATCCGCTCTTTGAGATATTGGGCCAAGGCCGCCGCATCATAGCGGGCGCAATCCTTCCGGGGATTATCAGGGGGTTTGCGGTGGGTGCAAAAAAACAGATGAGCTCGATAGTACGGGGTGGGGGTGGATTCGGTCATTTTCGGGCTTCCCGGCCAAGAAAGGCTTCAAACTGGGTGAACATGGCTTTCATCAGAGGTTCCATACCAGGGACGCCTGTCGGCAGCCAGTTGCGAATGAGCATATCGGCATCCGCCGCCTGAAGCCCGGCGGTTAACCGTTCCTGAAGCTGTGTCAGAAGGGCCTCCTGCATCGGCTTCAAATCCGGTAGGCCGAGAAAGGCGCGCGCCTCCTCGGGGGTACATTCGAGATTGACGGTGATCTTCATGTTGGCGACTCCCGACCTAGATTACCAAGGGTCCGGCGGATGCCGACTATAGAATAGCCCCCGCCACGAGGAAAGCATCCCACCATGGCAAATATCGAGCCCGCCACCAATCGGCTTGGTTTTGAAACCAGTCCCTACCTGCTGCAACATCAGGGAAATCCGGTCCATTGGCTTCCGTGGAGCGACGATGCCTTTGTTCGGGCGCGGAGTGAGGGAAAGCCGGTTCTCCTGTCGGTAGGCTATGCCGCCTGTCATTGGTGCCATGTCATGGCGCGGGAGTGTTTCGAAGATGCCAGGATCGCGGCTTTGATGAATGCCTTGTTCGTCAACATCAAGCTGGATCGGGAAGAGCGGCCCGACTTGGATCAAATCTATCAGGCGGCCTTGGGAGTGTTGGGCCAGCCAGGAGGTTGGCCTCTGACCCTGTTTCTAACCCCGGAGCGGGTGCCATTTTGGGGCGGCACCTATTTCCCCCCGGTTTCCCGTTATGGCCGACCGGGATTCAGCGATGTTCTGATCCGGGTTGCCCATGCCTATCGCCAACAGCCCCAGGCCGTGGCCCAAGCTGCGAGCCAGATTCACGAGGCTCTGTCCCCGTTGGGGGAAGGGGAGAGGGGTGGGGCCGTGTCGGTGGCGCTGATCAATCGGGTTGCCGAACGCCTGCTTCACGAAGTCGATCCGATCTGGGGAGGAGTGGGGAGTGCGCCAAAATTCCCTCACGTTCCCGTCTTCGAATTGCTGTGGCGGACCTGGAGGCGCACGGGGCAGGGGCCCTACCGGCAGGCGGTGATCACAACCCTGACTCGGATGAGCCAGGGGGGTATTTATGATCATTTAGCCGGCGGTTTCGCCCGCTATGCCACCGATGACGAATGGCTGGTCCCACATTTTGAAAAGATGCTCTACGACAACGCCCTGCTGATCGGCCTCTTGACTTGGGTCTGGCAAGGGACCGGCCTTTCTTTGTACGCCGCCCGCGTTGAGGAAACGATTGGTTGGGTGCTGCGTGAAATGACCGCCGCTGATGGTGGCTTTGCCAGTTCCATCGATGCGGATAGCGAACATCAGGAAGGCAAGTTTGCCGTCTGGACCGCCGCCGAGATCGACGCCGGCTTGGGGGATACGGCGACCTTGTTCAAGGATCACTATGGAGTCGATCCGTTGGGCAATTGGGAAGGGGTGTGCATCCTCAACCGGACTGAAAGGTTGATCCCATCGCCGCCCTCAGATGTCGGGCAGACGGTAGGGGCGGCGATGCCCGAATCGCCAGAGATCGAGGCGCAATTGGCCGCCGCGCGGGCCCGCCTGTTAGCAATACGCAAGCAACGCCCCCCGCCGGGGAAGGATGATAAAGTTCTGGCGGACTGGAACGGCTTGATGATCGAAGCTTTAGCCCGTGCGGGGATGGCGTTCGGACGCCCAGAGTGGATCGCGTCGGCACAGCGGGCGTTTCGCTTCGTTCAAGAGGCGATGACCGTCATGGATCGACTCCATCATCATTGGCGACTGGGGCGGTTGGGGGCTCCGGGACTGCTGGATGACTACGCCGCGATGAGTGGGGCGGCCCTAACGCTGTTCGAAGCCACGGACGATTCGAGCTATCTCGACCAAGCCCGGCGTTGGGTGGTCATAGCAGATCGGCATTTTTGGGATTCGAACAGCGGCGGCTATTTCTTTTCGGCAAACGATGCCGAAGTGACGCTGGTGCGGACCAAAAGCGCCTCGGATGGCGCCACGCCTAATGGCAATGCCTTGATGCTTGGGGTGTTGGCCCGGCTGCATCACCTAACCGGCGAAGTGGCCTATCGTCAGCGGGCCGATGCCTTGATTCGGGCCTTTTCTGGACAGCTTGGCCGAGACGCGCTGGGGTTTGCGGCTTTGCTCAATCACATCGAGACTCTGGATTCGCCGACCGTCATGGTGATTGTTGGCAAGGCCGGGGCCGATGATACCGAAGCTCTGCGACGGGCGGCGATGACTGGCGCTGGCCCGGATTTCGTGCTGGTGGTGGTGACTCCGGATGCCCGGTTGCCGGTTACCCATCCGGGCTATGGAAAGGTTATGGCCGGGGGTATCGCAACCGCGTATCTTTGTGCAGAGAGTCGCTGCGGCCCTCCTGTGACCGAGCCAGAAGCGTTGGCTCGATCTCTGGTGAGATCGGCATAACGGCAAGGCGCTGCTTGTTTCACGTGAAACAAAAACCAAGAGGCAAAGCATGACGCACGCCATTCGAATACACGAGGTCGGTGGACCTGAGGTGCTTCGCTGGGAGGAGGTGATGGTTGCCGAGCCAGGACCAGCCGAGGCTCGGATCCGACAGACGGCCATTGGCTTGAACTATATCGATACCTATCACCGCTCGGGACTGTATCGTTTGCCGAGTCTGCCGGCAATTCTGGGAGTCGAAGGGGCTGGCGTGGTCGAGGCCATTGGTTCAGAGGTCACGGCGGTCAAACCTGGTGATCGTGTGGCCTATGCCGGGCCTCTTGGCGCCTATGCCGAGTCCCGCGTGATTGCGGCGGATCGGCTGGTGCTGTTGCCCGATTGGCTTGATGATACCCAAGCGGCAGCCTTGATGCTCCAAGGAATGACGGCAGAGTTTTTGCTCCACCGGGTCTATCGAGTGGGGCCAGGCGACCAAATTCTGATCCAGGCCGCTGCGGGTGGGGTTGGTCTGCTGCTGTGCCAGTGGGCCAATCGGTTGGGAGCGACCGTGATTGGAACGGTTTCGAACGAAGCCAAGGCCGAGTTAGCCAGGGCTCGGGGTTGCCATCATGTGATCCTGTACACTCAGGATGATTTTGTCAGCCGGGTTCGTGACCTGACCAAAGGGGCCGGGGTTTCGGTGGTTTACGATGGTGTTGGCCAAAGCACGTTTCAGGGAAGCCTGGAGTGCCTGAAGCCTCGCGGAATGATGGTTAGCTTTGGACAGGCCTCTGGGGCGATTCCACCCTTCGATATCGGAATCCTTTCGGCCAAGGGCTCTCTGTTTCTGACTCGACCCAGCCTTTTTCATTATATCGCGAGTCGGGAAGAGTTGTTGGCTTCGGCAGCGACTGTTTTCGAGGCGGTGCGGACTGGAGGGCTGAAGCTTGATGTCCGACAACATTTTCCTTTGGCCGATGCGGCGCTGGCCCATCAGGCTTTGATCTCTCGATCCACCACCGGGGCAACCGTACTGATTCCCTGATGCTCCTCACCACCCAAACGGGTTGGGGCCCCAGGGGCGGAATCGACTCGATGGGCAAAGCTCTTGGAACCGACAAACATTCCCTGCTATGGTGTTTCACGTGAAACACCATAGCAGGGGTTCCCGGACATCATGAAGTTTCACGACGTGGTCGTGATCGGAGCGGGTCATGCCGGTTGCGAGGCCGCTGCGGCAGCGGCTCGTTTGGGCGCTCGAACCCTTTTAATCACCCATCGATTGGATACGATCGGCGAAATGTCTTGTAACCCGGCCATTGGGGGCTTGGGCAAGGGGCACCTTGTTCGCGAGATCGATGCGCTGGATGGCGTGATGGCGCGGGCGATTGATCAGGCGGGTATCCAATTCCGTATCCTGAACCGCAGCAAAGGGCCTGCGGTGCGCGGTCCTCGGGCTCAAGCGGATCGGGCCTTGTACCGCCGAGCCATGACCGCATTGCTCCACGAGCAGGCCAATTTGCATCTGCTGGCGGCAACCGTCGAAGACCTGTTGACCGACGACGCCGGCCAGGCTGTGGGCGTTGTCACCGGAGATGGTCAGGAGATTCGCGCGGGCGCGGTGGTGATCACCACCGGGACTTTTTTATGTGGCGTTCTCCATGTCGGAACTGACACCCGTCCTGGTGGGCGTCACGGCGAACCGCCGGCCATTGGCCTTTCTACCGCTCTGGCCCGTTTGGGCTTTCCGTTAGGTCGACTGAAAACCGGAACGCCGCCTCGGCTGGATGGGCGCAGCATCGATTGGGGAGCCATCGAAAGCCAAAGCGGCGACGATCCACCCCCCCCTTTTTCCACCCTGACCGATCGTATCACCACGCCTCAGCGGGATTGCGGCGTCACCTGGACCACGCCCGCCGTTCATGCGCTGATCCGGGATAATCTCGACCGGGCGCCGCTTTATACTGGCCAGATCACCGGCATTGGCCCGCGTTATTGCCCGTCCATCGAAGACAAGGTGGTGCGCTTTGGCGACAAGGATCGTCATCAGGTGTTTTTGGAACCGGAAGGGTTGGACGACGACACGGTGTATCCCAACGGTATTTCAACATCGCTGCCGGCAGATATTCAAAGGGCGATTCTGCCCTTGATTCCTGGTCTCGAACGGGTGGTGATGCTGCGTCCGGGATACGCCATCGAGTATGACTATGTCGATCCCAGGGAGTTGGCGCCGACGCTTCAAACCCGCCGAGTTCCGCGCCTGTTTCTCGCTGGCCAGATTAATGGCACCACGGGCTATGAAGAAGCCGCTGCCCAAGGTTTGATTGCGGGTCTGAATGCGGCCTTGACGGCAGGGGGTCGGGAACGCTCTTTCACTCTGGATCGCGCCGAAGCCTATATCGGCGTGATGATCGACGATCTGGTGACGCTCGGCACCAGTGAGCCGTATCGAATGTTCACATCCCGCGCGGAATATCGGCTGCTGTTGCGGGCGGATAATGCCGACCAACGCTTGACACCTCGAGGCCTGGAACTGGGCTGCATCGGAGGACGACGTGCGGCTCATTTTACCCTTCGGGCTGAGGAGATGGCCGCCGGTCAAGGCTTAGTCGAGCGATTGACCGCAACGCCGAATGAATTGCAGCGGCGTGGCATTCCAGTGAATCTCGATGGCGTGCGGCGGTGCGCTGCCGATCTGTTGCGCTATCCAGAGGTGACTCTGGGGCGCTTGGCGACCTTATGGCCGGAACTGGCCACTCTACCTCCTCTTGTGGCCGAACGGATCGAAATCGACGCCAAATATGCCGGCTATCTGGATCGGCAAACGGCGGATATCCAAGCCTTCCGCAAAGACGAAGCCTTGACCCTGCCTCCTGATCTGGACCTTGACGCCATCGGCAGCCTATCGACCGAAGTTCGGGCCAAACTGCGTCAGGCTCGCCCGGCAACCTTGGGCGCAGCGGCGCGGATTCCCGGAGTGACACCGGCGGCGGTGGTGGCGATTCTGCGGTTCTTGAAAAGAAGGACCGCCGTTCAATGACCCGCTCTCCCGCTGACCGGGAGCCTTTCCCTCGACGGGAGGCCGGACGTGAGGGCGGACAGCCCGCGCTCGCTGAAAGCCCGTTGACGGCACCGGATTTTCAACGTCTGACGGCGGTTTCATCGGATATCATGGCCCGCCTGGAAACCTACGCCGCGCTTCTAGAGAAATGGCAGCCACGCATCAACCTCGTGGGGCCAGCGACTCTGCGGGATCGCTGGCGGCGGCATTTCCTCGATTCAGCCCAACTGTTGCCATTGCTTCCCGAGGCCACCGAGCGTTTGGTTGATCTGGGAAGCGGAGCCGGGTTTCCTGGATTGGTGCTGGCTATCTTGGGCGTCCCCGATGTTCACCTGATCGAAAGCGACCAACGCAAGGTCGCCTTTTTGCGGGCCGTCTCGGCGGCAACGGCCACACGGATCACCATCCATGCCGCACGAATCGAAACGGTACCGCCGTTGGCGGCTGATGTGATCACCGCGCGGGCGCTGGCGCCCCTTGCGTCTCTGATCGGATATGCGTTACCTTTGCTTCGCTCCCAAGAGGGCTCTACGGGGACTTGTCTGTTCTTAAAGGGGCAGCAGGTGGAGCCGGAGTTGGCCGAGGCTTTGGCCAAGTGGTCGATGACCGTCGAACGTCTTCCCAGTCGCTCCGATCCGACCGGCGTTATTGTTCGCCTTGGTGCGCTCTCGCCGCTTTCGCATCCCTTGACCCTAGGATTCTAACCAGGAGCCTTGTTCATGTCGCGATCTCGCGTCCTTGCCATTGCCAACCAAAAAGGCGGCGTCGGCAAAACCACCACGACTATCAATCTGGCAACCGCACTGGCCGCCGTCGGCAAGACGGTTTTGGTGATCGATTTCGATCCCCAAGGCAACGCCTCCACAGGTCTTGGCATTTCCTCCGCCAAGCGGGATATCGGTATCTATGATGTGTTGTTCGACGATTTGGAACTGGATCGGGCGGTGATTCCGACGGCGATTCCGAACTTGGCCGTGATTACGTCTTCGGTCGAGCTTTCCGGTGCCGAGGTCGAACTGGTCGGGGCTGAGAATCGGGAGTTTCGGCTTCGAAAGGCCCTGGATGCCAGCCGCATGAATTTCGATTATGTTTTGATCGATTGCCCCCCGGCGCTGGGTCTGTTGACGCTGAATGCCTTGGTGGCGGCAGATGCCGTGTTGGTGCCATTGCAATGCGAGTTCTACGCTTTGGAAGGTCTCAGTCATCTGGTTCGGACCATCGAGCGAGTGAAACGAACGTTCAATCCCACCTTGGATATTCAAGGGGTGGTGTTGACCATGTTCGATAAGCGGAATAACCTTTCGGATTCGGTGGCGGCAGACGTTCGGGGTTTCTTCGGTGATAAGGTGTATGACACCGTGATTCCCCGCAATGTCAAAATCTCCGAGGCACCGTCCCACGGGAAGCCGGTCATCATTTACGATATGCGATGCCCTGGCAGTCAGGCTTATATTCTGCTGGCCGGTGAAGTGTTGAAACGTGAAAACAAGAGGATGGTGGCGTGAACGAACCGCTCAAACGCCCAGAGGCCGGAAAGCGTAATTCTTTAGGCCGTGGGCTCAGTGCTCTGTTCGGCGAAGCCAGCGAAAGTTATGCGCCCCCGGATCGCATCCGGCCATCGTCGGATAAGCAGCTTCCGGTTGAATTTATCCACGCGGGTCGATTCCAGCCACGTCGACGTTTTGACGAGAGCGCGATTGCCGATCTGGTCCAGTCGATTAAGGAAAAGGGTGTTCTTCAGCCGTTGTTGGTTCGTCGAGACCTGAATCAAGCCAATTCCTATGAGATCATTGCCGGAGAGCGTCGTTGGCGGGCGGCTCAGGCCGCTGGTCTGCATGAAGTTCCGGTCATTATTCGTGATCTCAGCGATCGCGAGGCCCTGGAAATCTCGATCATCGAGAATGTCCAGAGACAAGATCTCAGTCCGTTAGAAGAGGCCGAGGGGTATCGTCGGTTGTTGGAAGAGTTCCAACGCACACAGGAAGAGTTGGCGCGCGTGGTCGGCAAAAGCCGTAGCCATATCGCTAATACACTGCGGCTGTTGGCGCTACCCGATCAGATCAAGAGCCTGGTTTATGACGGTGCGCTCACAGCCGGTCATGCCCGTGCTTTGCTGACAGCACCGAATGCCTTGGAAATTGCCGACGAGGTGGTAGCCAAGGGGTTGAATGTTCGTCAGACCGAGCAATTGGCACGAGGCGAAGACGCCTTGCGTCCGGTCATGGTGGCTAAAGCCGCCCCACCCAAGGACGCCGATCTTGTGCATCTCGAACAGGAATTGGCCACCGAGCTGGGGCTCAAGGTCAGTATTGCCAGCCGAGGCAACGGCGGCAGCCTGACGATCCAATACAAAAGCTTGGATCAGTTCGACGACATCCTACGCCGTCTGAAGCGCGAGTAGCTTGGGCAACGGCTATCCCGCATAGCCCCCGGAGAGCGGGGGAGGGCGAGCATCCCGCCCTCCCCCGCTCTCCCAAGATCAGCCTATCCTAGCGCCCATGGGGCCCTACCACCCTCTCTCAATTCGAGGTTCTGGTCTCAACCAATAGCCAATTGGGGTCTTTGAGGCGGGTGTTGCGGGCGAAGGTCCAGATATCGGTGACTTCAAGCAGCCGATTTGGATCGCCATCCAAAATCACACCGGCAGCGTTCCGGGTTACGTTCATCTGATCGCTGACGATCTTGACCGTAACCACGGCGTTGCGCCCATCCAACCGGGCCTCTAACAGCTCCACGGTTCGGATTCGCTCGATATGAGTTTCGTGACTGTCTCCCGCCGCGACTCTCCGGCGAATCTCTCCAGAGAAGCTGTCGTAAACATCATCACTAACCAGGGGCCGCAACGTAGCGGTGTCTCCGGTTGCATAGGCATTGACGATGATTTCAAACGCTGCGCCGGCGCCCTGAATAAACCGCTTTTCCTCAAAGCTGGGGTCTGCCGTTTGAATCTGCACGATTCCGGCACTCAGCGAGAAGGGTTCATCGACCGGCACCGCTGGCGTCACAACCCGACTCCGATCGGGCATGGGGATGACATTATCCCGAGGCGCTTGGTTGTTCGCATCGGTGGCAAATGGGTTCGGCCGCTGCCGCTCTTCGCCGCTGCGTTGGCCGAGCACGCTACGCAGCCGGTACACCAGGAACCCGGCGATTAGCGCAAAGACGATAATATCCACGTAATAGAAACCCTCGCCCATGGCCTCTGTCCTGATCGGATCAAGCTGGACCCATTGACCGCAGGGTATTACCTGTTGCGCGTCGGACTCGATACCTCATCCGGGCACAACCGCCCTCTACCTGCGGCCCTCTGCTCTACATAGGCCGCCGCGCGAGAAAGAGCAAGGATAGCCATGGCCCCGTTCGTCCCCTTTCTCATTCTTCCGGTCGTTGAACTGGTCGCTTTCATCCTGGTGTGGATGCTCATAGGGTTTTTGAATGCCCTAGGGCTGGTGCTGTTGGGATCGCTGGCGGGAGGACTCCTGCTTCGGCATTATGGTCTAGCATCGCTACGGCGCGCCAAAAGCCAACTGGACAGTGGGGGGCAGCCCGAAGGCTTGCGGTTAGACGAGCTGTGGCTGGCTGCGGCCGGTGTGTTGTTGCTGATTCCTGGGTTTGTGACGGACCTAGTCGCGGCGGCGCTGCTGATTCCTCCCGTGCGTCGGGCCATTATCTATTTGGCGGTGATCGCTTTTCGTGGCTTACAGGGGCGGCGACGTGGGCGGCCTTCGTCCTGGACTCCGTCGGAATCGGCCTTTTCATCGCCACCGCCGCCGCCGTCATCGGTCATGCCCCAAGGTCCGATTATTGATGTGGAATTCGAAGATATTCCTCCGAAACCGTCGTCGCGACGGTAAGCGGCCCGTTGCCGATCCCCGGTGATCCATGTTAGCTCGTGAAACCGTTTAAAGGCTGTGACTCCAGTCCCGGAGCCACCAGCAACCCCTAACCGGGAGCGTGTGCGCTCGTTCCTCGGGAGTTTGTCACCATGACCGATCAGCCTTCAACACCCGTCAATGGCGCCAGCGGTGCCAATGGCCAAGC
The DNA here is from genome assembly GCA_903920145.1 of uncultured Rhodospirillales bacterium. GTDB lineage: Bacteria > Pseudomonadota > Alphaproteobacteria > Azospirillales > Azospirillaceae > BOG-933. Next base: position 718 of record CAIXKV010000215.1, on the reverse strand, counting down.
TAAATTGGCCACGTTGCCGATCAATGTGCTGGCGCAATATCTCAAGGATTTATCTTTTGAAAATCCTCGGGCGCCCCAAAGTCTGATGCAGGGCCAAGCGGCGCCAGAAATCAGCGTCCAAGTTGACCTGGAAAGTGCGCTTCAAGCCGAAAATGTCCATGAAGTGACCTTGAAATTAAGGGTAGAAGCCAAGACTGGTACCGATATTGTATTTCTAATCGAAGTAGCCTACGCTGCTTTGATTGCTCTGCCGGGTTTACCGCCGGAACATTTGCGTCCGGTGCTGTTGATCGAAGGGCCAAGACTATTGTTCCCCTTTGTTCGGGCGATCATTGCCGATGCGACGCGCAATGGTGGCTATCCGGCATTGCTGCTTCATCCAATTGACTTCGCCGATTTGTATCGTCGTCAAGCTGAGGCTCACTGATACCAGTCTTTCTGAGCCATGTTGCGGTCCTAGGAGCGCGGGCCTCTTGCCCGCTCTTTCTTTTCATGCGCCGTGAAGAGACGGACGCGCCTGCCCAGCGTCTGATATCGGCGAGCTATAACGATGACACATCGCCGGTATCGGGCCGCGACGGCGGCCCCGCGCGCCCATGCGCGCGAAGCCAAGGGCGCGGATGCGCCCGCCCGGCGTCTGAGGGCAGCCTTGATGAGTCAACATCAAGGCCTGATGGTGTCATACCGGCGAGCCCTGATACTGACACATCGCCGGTAT
>CAIXKV010000214.1 GCA_903920145.1 uncultured Rhodospirillales bacterium | reverse complement strand
GTCGCGGCCCGATACCGGCGATGTGTCAGTATCAGGGCTCGCCGGTATGACTCATCAAGGCTGCCCTCAGACGCCGGACGGGCGCATCCGCGCCCTTGGCTTCGCGCGCATGGGCGCGCGGGGCCGCCGTCGCGGCCCGATACCGGCGATGTGTCAGTATCAGGGCTCGCCGGTATGACTCATCAAGGCTGCCCTCAGACGCCGGGCGGGCGCCTCCGCGCCCCCTAGAGTCCACACACTGGGGCTTCGCGTCCACGAGGACGCGGGGCCAAGGGCGCGGATGGGCTCGCCCGGTTCACACTGGGGGCTTCGCGCGCGTGGGGGGCGCCGTTATGTCCAGAGAACTGGCATTATATCATCGTCATAAAGGCCATAGCAGAAAGGAGTGCGTCAGTGAACAGAAGTTATGTCCCGGCATTGTTGCTTGATCGTGATGGTGTGATCAATTACGACCATGGTTATGTCGGGACTCCAGAGCGTTTTCAATTTTGTGATGGACTTTTTGATCTCGTCAATCGTGCAATTGATTGCGGCTATCGGATCGTCGTTATCACCAATCAGTCTGGAATTGCGCGAGGCTACTATTCCGAAGCCGAGTTCTACCGGCTTTCGGCGTGGATGGCGCAAGTCTTTGCCGATCGTGGGGCCGCGCTTTCGGGGGTTTTTCATTGCCCGTATCTGCCCGGAGCCCAGATGCCTGGCTATGATCGCGACAGTTTTTGGCGAAAGCCGAATCCGGGGATGATTCTGGAGGCGGCTCGGAGTCTCGATCTGGATCTGACCCGCTCCATCTTCCTCGGCGATCAAGCCAGCGACATGACCGCCGCTGCGGCGGCTGGGGTTGCGAAGCGGGTGCTGATTCGCCCCGAGGCGTCCTTCTGTGCCGTGACCGAGGCCGACCTGCTTATCCGTAGGCTCTCGGAGCTGACGGATTGCCTACGCCCCGCCAGCAGCCAGGACACCCGCGCGCCCATGCGCGCGAAGCCAAGGGTGCCTCGCGTCTGAGGGTTAGCCTTGATGGTGACTCATCAAGGCTGCCCTCAAGACGCCGGGCGGGCGCCTCCGCGCCCCCTAGAGTCCACACACTGGGGCTTCGCGTCCACGAGGACGCGGGGCCGCCGTCGCGGCCCGAGGACCGGCAGTGTGTCATCGTTATAGCTCGCCGGTATCAGAGGTCCGCCTGAACCCCTGAGCGGGTCAATTGATCGGCTAAGATGGCTTTCAAACGCACCAACCCGGCTTCTGTAAAGGCTTCCGCCCGAGCCACCAGAACATCTTGGGTGTTGGACGCGCGCAACAGCCACCAACCATCGGGAGTGTTGACCCGCACCCCGTCAATGTCGTTGACCGTCACCCCATCCTGAAGCAGCCGTGTCTTCACCTCATTGACCACCGCAAATTTCCGCTCTTCACTCACCTGGAAGCGGATTTCCGGAGTGTTGATTACGGCGGGCAGACGGTCACGTAACGTCGCCAAAGGAACCCCGGCCTGGGAGACCAACGCCAGCAGGCGCACCGCACAATATAAAGCGTCGTCGAAACCGTACCACTTATCCGCGAAGAAAATATGGCCGCTCATTTCACCGGCCAAGGGCGAGCCAGTTTCGGCCATCTTGGCCTTCAGCAAGGAATGGCCGGTTTTCCACATCAAGGGCTGACCGCCCAACCGGGCCACTTCGTCAAACAAGGTCTGACTCGCCTTCACGTCGGCGATGATGGTGGCGCCGGGATGACTCTTAAGCACCACTTCGGCATAAAGCGCCAGAAGCTGATCACCCCAAACAATGCGGCCCAAATGGTCGATCGCGCCGATCCGGTCCCCGTCGCCGTCAAAGCCAATCCCCAGGTCGCAGCCCTGCTCGGCCACCACCCGCTGAAGGTCAACCAAATTCTCGGCAACCGTCGGATCAGGGTGATGGTTAGGGAAAGTGCCATCGATGGCATCAAACAACAGGACATGCTCGCCCGGCAACCGAGCGGTCAGTCGGCGCAAAATCTCCCCGGTGGCGCCATTCCCGGCATCCCACGCGACTTTCAGGGGGCGCTGGCCGTCATAATCCCGAAGCAACCGCTCGACATAAGCTTCGCGAACATCAATCTCAACTGCGGCCCCCGAACCGTCCACGTAGTCGGCGGCAGCCGTGGCGGCTCCCAAATCCTGAATCGACTGCCCATAGAACGGCCCCTTCCCCAACATCATTTTGATGCCGTTGTAGTTGGGGGGATTATGCGAGCCCGTGATCATCAGTCCAGCATCGGCCTGCCGTTCCCGAGTGGCATAATACAGCATGGGAGTCGGCCCCAAGCCGATCCGCTCGACGGTCAGACCGCACGCCACCAGCCCCCCAACCAGGGCGGCTTCCAGGTCCGGCGAGCTAACCCGACCATCATAGCCGACGCACACGCGCCGCCCCCCCTGGCGCACCACCAGCGTCCCAAAGGCGCGGCCCAGCGCCCGGAGATCCGCCGGATTCAGGGTGTCTCCAACCACACCACGAATGTCATATTCGCGCAGAATGGTCGGGTGGAAACGGTGCGCTTCGGTCATTCCTGATCCTCTATTGATCGACTTCAACCGCCGCTGGACGCCGTCCCGGACGCCCAATCGACGAATACTCGAATCCAGCCGCCGCCATATCGTTGGGGCTGTAAACATTGCGCAGGTCAACAATCACGTTGCCTCGCATCAAACGGCGCACACGACTTAGATCGAGTGCCCGGAACTCGTTCCACTCGGTCAACAGCGCCATGGCATCGGCGCCGGTCAAAGCGTCAGAAGCATCCTGGCACCAATGAATCCCCGATAGCAACCGCTTGGCCTCGCTCATGCCTTCGGGATCATAGGCCCGCACCGTGGCGCCGGCAGCTTGCAGAGCCGGCAGAATATCCAACGAAGGGCTGTCGCGCATGTCGTCGGTGTTGGGTTTGAACGTCACCCCCAATACGGCGATGGTCCGCCCCGCCACCGAGCCGCCACAAGCGGCGATGATCCGCTCGGCCATCTGCTTCTTGCGGCGATCATTGATCTCGACCACGGTCTCGACGATCCGCACTGGGGAGCCCGCATCCTGCGCGGTTCGAACCAGCGCCAAGGTGTCCTTGGGAAAGCAAGATCCTCCGTAACCGGGCCCCGGATGCAGAAACTTCTTGCCAATCCGCCCGTCCAAACCGATGCCGCGCGCCACATCATGCACATCGGCGCCGACTCGCTCGCACAGATCGGCCATCTCGTTGATGAAGGTGATCTTGGTGGCCAAAAAAGCATTGGCCGCATATTTGGTCAGCTCGGCGGTTTCCAGCGTGGTCATCACGATCGGCGTTTCGATCAGATACAAAGGCCGGTATAGGCGACGAAGAATCTCTCGTGCACGCTCAGACTCGGTCCCAATCACCACCCGATCGGGACGCATAAAATCGCCGATAGCCGAGCCCTCACGCAGAAACTCGGGATTTGAGGCCACGTCAAAGTCAGCATCCGGTCGAGCTTTTCGAATAATCCGCTCGACCTCCCGCCCGGTTCCGACCGGCACTGTCGATTTGGTGACAACCACGGTGTAGCCGTCAAGACCGCGCGCCAGTTCTTCGGCGGCACCGAAGACATAGCTCAGATCGGCGTAACCATCGCCGCGCCGGGACGGCGTGCCGACCGCGATGAACACTGCATCGGCCCCAGCCACCGCAGACTGTAAATCAAGAGAGAAGGATAACCGCCCAGCCTGGACGTTCTTTTGAACCAGATCGTCCAATCCCGGTTCGAAAATCGGGATTTCTCCCTGACTCAGCCGGGCAATTTTATCCGCGTCTTTGTCAACGCAAATCGTTGTGCCGCCCAATTCCGAGAAACAAGCGCCGGACACCAGCCCCACATACCCTGTCCCGATCATGGCAATGCGCATTTCGCCCTCTCTCCTTGCTGCCGTCCTCGGACGACCCCGGCCAACTCCTCAGGACGTGTATTTTTTCAGAACCTGTCGAACATTCTCTGCCATCTCCGGTCGCGTTAGAGCGTGAGCGATGGTGGCTTCTAAAAATCCCACCTTGCCACCACAATCAAATCGCGTCCCCTCGAACCGCAACCCATGAAAAGGCTGGACCCCAACCAAATTGGCCATGGCATCGGTCAACTGGATTTCATTTCCCGCGCCGCGTTCGTGGCGGGACAAATGATCCATGACCTCTGGCTGTAAGATATAACGGCCAATAATCGAGAGGGTCGAAGGCGCATCGGCAGGAGCCGGTTTTTCCACCAATCCTTCGACAGTCACTAGCCGGCCATCATCTGCACCAATCCTTAAAATACCGTAGCGATTGGTATGCTCACGCGGAACATTTTCCACCGCAACAATATTCCCACCGACCTCTTGATAGGCTTCAACCATCTGCTTAAGGCAGGGCTTATTGGCCAGCACATAGTCGTCAGGTAGAATAATAGCGAAGGGGTCTCGCCCAACCACCGCGCGCGCACACCAAACCGCATGCCCTAACCCCAAGGGCTGCTGTTGACGAGTATAAAACAATTTTCCGGGGGGAATTTCAGTTTGGCGTACCGCTTCCCGCCCCTCGACATTGTTTTTAATCTCTAAAAACCGATTGAGTTCGCTATCTGCATCGAAATGATCCTCGATAGCGCGCTTGCCCCCGCCAGTCACGAAGACAAACTCTTCAATACCCGCGTCTCGGGCTTCCTCAACCGCATGCTGGAGTAGCGGCTTATCAACCAAAGGCAGCATTTCTTTGGGAATTGCCTTGGTTGCGGGCAAGAAACGCGTCCCGAGTCCGGCTACCGGGAACACGGCCTTGAGTACGGGTTTTTTCATGGAGATCTCGTCAGGAAAAAACGTTCGGCGGCCTTCGATGACGTTTGCATCACCCCTGTGCGCAGCGGCCCAGACCTTGGGGCTTATTGCCATAGCTTCCGGTGTACGCGCAACCCCCCTCCCGGTATGCAGGGCCTTATGGATCATATCGGCGCGCCGGAGAACAACGACACGTCGCCGCTCTTCGGGCCAATCGCAGCCTCGCGCGCCTATGTGCCCGCCCAGTGTCTGATACCGGCGAGCTATAACGATGACACACTGCCGGTATCGGGCCGCGACGGCGGCCCCGCGTCCTCGTGGACGCGAAGCCAAGGGCGCGGAGGCGCCCGCCCGGCGTCTGAGGGCAGCCTTGATGAGTCACCATCAAGGCTCGAGGGTATGAGGGCAGCCTCGATGGGGACAACATCAGGGCCCGATGACGTCAGCCATAGATCAACCAGTGACGAAGCAACGCCGAAACCGCATGGGGGCGTTCGAGGGGCGGAAGGTGGCCGCAGTCTTCAATGATGATATGACGGGCCCCAGGAATCGCCTCAGCAATTTCCGCAACCCGCTCTGGCGGCGTTAAGGCGTCTTCCCGGCCTCCGATGACCAGAGTCGGACAGGCAATGACGCCCAAACTCGGACGGCTATCGGGCCGGCCCATAATGGCGGTCTGTTGCCGCACAAAAGCTTCCTGACCCACCCGCTCGGCCATGGCCATCACGGTGACGGTCAGGGAACTATCAGACTGACGATCTGGATGGATCAACAAGGGCAACAATCGTGGCGTCACGCCCCGGAACCGGCCTGTGCTGGCCAAAGCGATCAAAGCGCGTCGGCGCGTCACCTGTTCGGGCGTGTCGGGGCGTGCCGACGTATCGACCAACGCCAGCTTGATCACCCGCTCGGGCGCCCGGCGCATGATCTCAAACGCCACATATCCGCCCATCGACAGGCCCGCCAAGGCAAACCGCTGGGGCGCCTGGGACAGCACCGCCTCGGCCAGCACAGCAACGCTATCCCCTTGAGTCAGATCAGCAACTCTCGAGTCGGCAACGTCTGCGAGGTGGCGCACCTGGCACTCCCATAGGGCCCGATCACACAACAATCCGGGCAAAAACAGCAAAGGAATGCGATCATCGGCACTGGCATTGGTCATTGATACACCAAAGGCTTGAGGTCTTGACGGCAAACGGGCTTGCTTTCCCCAAGCCATCCTGACGAACATGGTAATCCAGCCTCCCCCCACCCGCCAAGCCGCCCGCCAAGCGAGATGAAAGCGAACCGACGAGGGGCCAGGCCGCGTTATAACCTTGACAGATCGGTTTGACTTTCTATGCTGGTCCGGTAATAGAGTGGGTGATAACGGTCAGCCTTTCTGGCTTACAGAGGTTTGCCGCACAATCTCCCCCCGCTTCTCACACCAGAAATAGGCAGGATGCGTTTTTCAGACCTTGGGCTCGGACCGGACGTTCTGAAGGCGGTCGAGGAAACGGGCTACACCCAGCCGACGCCAATTCAGGAACAGGCGATTCCACTGGTTCTGCAAGGGCGTGATATCTTGGGATGCGCCCAAACCGGGACCGGCAAGACCGCGTCCTTCACTCTCCCAATGATCGATATCCTGGCCTCGGGCCGGGCTCGGGCGCGGATGCCGCGCTCGCTGATCTTGGAACCCACACGAGAACTCGCCGCGCAGGTCGCCGAAAATTTCGAGACCTATGGCAAGTTCAACAAGCTCAACATGGCCTTGTTGATCGGCGGAGAGGCCTTTTCGGATCAGGTCCGCAAACTTGATCGCGGTGTCGACGTGCTGATTGCCACGCCGGGCCGCATGATGGACTTGTTCGATCGTGGCAATATCCTGTTGAGCGACATCAAGGTGTTCGTGATCGACGAGGCCGACCGTATGCTTGACATGGGGTTTATCCCCGATATCGAGCGGATCGTGTCGCTCTTGCCACGTTTGCGCCAAACCTTGATGTTTTCGGCGACCATGCCGCCGGAAATCCGGCGACTCGCCGATGCCTTCCTGATCAACCCGCGTGAAGTGACGGTGGCCCCGCCGGCATCGCCAGCAGAAACCGTTGAGCAAAAACTGATCATTGCCCCACGTAATGATAAGCGAAAGCTGCTTCGGCACTTACTAAGAACTCAGGACGTTAAAAATGCCCTGATTTTTTGTAATCGTAAGCGCGATGTGACGATCCTGTATCGCTCTTTGGAGCGGCACGGTTTTAGTGTCGGCTCGCTTCATGGTGATATGCCGCAGAATCGGCGAACCGAAACGCTGGAAGCTTTCAAGTCAGGGCAACTGTCGCTGCTGGTTTGCAGCGACGTGGCGGCTCGGGGGCTCGATATTGCCGGCCTTAGCCATGTTTTCAATTTTGACGTGCCGATTAGCGCCGAAGATTACGTCCACCGCATCGGTCGTACCGGTCGGGCTGGCCGTTCCGGTTGCGCTTTCATGCTGGCGACTGGAGAAGACGGGAAGCAGATTGCTGCCATTACCCGCCTGATCAAGCGTGAGATACCCCGCATCGCTTTGGATAGCTTGGAGGGCTTGGAAGGCGTGGGTGAAGAAACCGAACGTCCGACGGCCCCCGAGGGTGAGGGGCGCGAGCGGAGTGGCCGAGGCCGGGAGCGGGAGCGTCCCCGTCGCGAGGGCAACCGTGAAAAGGTCGCCGCCCGCGACGATAGCCGTGATTCTCTGACGGGCGGGCGATTGGCAAGTGGGCCTAGCAGTGCTCCGCGCCGCCCGGAGCCTCTGGCACGAACCGGCATCGATCCGTCGCGACGGCGCCGCCGTTACGACGAGGATGATGACGTGCCCGTCCTGGGATTCGGCGACCATATGCCAGCGTTCTTAATGCGTCCGGCCCGTCCGAATCGTGATCAAGAGCTTCTCAGTTCTGAGGAATAAAAGGGGTGCGGACGGTTTTTGTTCCCGTCCGCACCCCTGAAACCAGCCCCGCCGCGTATCCTTCAGAGGAGGCGGCGAGTCAGGCCGGTTCTCGCGGTGGATATTTCGAAGGTCTGTGGTTTTTTTGGTAAGATGCTACCGAATCGGTCGCGTTAGCCGTGTCCAAAACCTCTTCAACCATGGTTGCTTTCAAGGCGCTTCAGTCGATAGCTTTGCGATCCGGTGGTCACTGCTGTTGACAGGCGGGGCAGCATTGACCAAAGGTGCGCTTATGCGTGTTGTCACTGACAAGACCGCCCGGCGCGGTCGAAGAGGCCGATCGCCAATGTGCTACCGGACCACCATCATCGCCCTCACCGGCCTATGTGTCTTGCTTGCCGCAGCAACGAGCCAAGCGGCGGAGGGTGGCGACGGCGCACTCGGGAAAAAGTCAGCCCAACGGACTCACGAGCCGACGCTGCTCACCGCCGACGATCTCACATCGGATGAAAGCCTGTCTTTGGTGGTGGCCCGTGGTCATGTGGACTTGGTCCAAGGTGAGCGGAAAATCCAGGCCGACGTCATCACCTATAATCAAAAAACCAAAGTCGTCATCGCCACGGGCAATGTCAGACTGTTTGAACCCGATGGCGAGGTGATGTTTTCCGACTATGCCGAGTTGACCGACGATCTTAAGGAAGCCTTCATTCATGACGCCCGTGTGATCATGAGTGACGCCTCCCGAACAACCGGCACCGAGGCGGCCAGAACCCTTGGCCGCTACACGCGCATGAACCACGTCACTTATTCGCCTTGCTACTTGTGCTCTGAAACTCCCGGCACGCCGCCAGTCTGGCAACTTCGAGCCGACAAATCCGTTCACGACAATGTCGATAAAGACATTCGTTATACAGATGCCTATATCGACCTTTTGGGTATTCCCGTCTTTTATGCGCCCTACTTTTCGACCCCTGACCCGACTGTGAAGCGTCGGAGCGGGTTTTTGACCCCGATTTACGGAAGCGATAGTAATTTAGGCTTCTCTCTTAGCGACAGCTATTATTTTGATATTAATCCTGACCTTGATGCGACGTTGAAAGCCACCTATTACACCTTGCAAGGCCCCATGCTGGGTGGCGAGGTCCGTAAGCGTTTTGATAGCGGTTTGGTTCAGTTTGACGGTGAATTGATCCACGCGGATAGCACCGATGCCTCGTTGCTGCCCTCGGGACAAACGCCAAATAAAATTTGGCGAGGCTACGCTAACGGCAGCGCCTTATTTGATATTAATGATACGTGGCGCATGGGCGGTGACCTTAATATCGCCAGCGATCCTAATTACTTACGGCAATACTACAGTTATTCAGGAAGCCTGCTGACCAGTCGGCTTTATGCAGAAGATTTCTTTGGTCGTGATTATGCCACTATTCGCGGCTACCATTTCCAAGACTTACGCGTCAACAACACCCAGGCGGCGCCCAATGTGGCCCCGTTGGCCCAGTATTCGGCGTTGGGAGAGCCCGACTCGCTGTTGGGGGGGCGCTGGTCCCTGGATACTGGCTTGGTCGGTCTCACACGGACATCAACTGGACCGGATCAGACACGCTTTTCGCTGGAACCCGGATGGGCTCGGCAGTTGGTTTCCGATACGGGATTGGTGACAACGGTCAATGCCAGGGCGCGGGCCGATATCTGGAACTACCAGAATTACCAAAGACCGGAGAGCTGGAATACCGATGGGGCGTCGGTGATGTCGACCTCGACTTCAACCGTTGGGATGAGTCAGGGTTCAGCTTATCGGGCTTTCCCCCAAGGGCAGGTTAAGGTTTCCTATCCGCTGGTTCGTAACGGAGAGTCGACGCAGACGTTGGTGGAACCTATGGCGGCGGTGACAGCAGCGCCACGAATCAGCCAAAACCCGCTTTATCCCAACGAAGACAGTCAGGATGTTGAGCTTGATGCCACCAGCCTGTTCCAGATGAATCGGTTCGTTGGGCAGGATCGCCAAGAAGGCGGCCAACGGGTAACTTACGGTGTGCGGACGGGCGTTTTTGGCTTTAACCAAGGCTCGGGCTCGGTCTTCTTTGGCCAGGATTACCGACTCGATAAATATCAAGTATTCGACAACACCACCGGCCTAGCGGATCAGCGTTCGGATTATGTCGGGCAAATTGATCTGAGCCCAGCTTCGTGGCTCTATCTGAATTATCATGCCAACTTGCATCCCGACACCTTTGACCCTAGGCGAGAGACGATTACAGCGGCTGCGGGTGTTCCGGCTTTCAACCTCAGCAGCTCATTCCATTACGATCAGCAGATACAGGATCCGGTTAGTTACCAGTTGAGCAAGCAGGAATACACCACGTTCGGTATGAACTCTCAGATCAGCCGGTATTGGTCAGCATCTTTCAGCCAAAGCCTGGAACAATTGCCGGTGAATCAGCCCACTACTTCTGCTTTTGTGCTGACCTATAGCGATGAATGCTTAATTTTCCAGACGTTTGCCAATATCAACTGGGCAGTTCAGCCTGGTTTGCCGCCAGGCCAAACAGTTTATTTCCGCTTGGTTTTCAAGGGATTGGGCGAGGTTAAGTCACCGGGCTTCTCTCTCAGCGGCTTGGAAGGGTCTTCACCCACCACCACCCACTGAGACCAATGGCCTTGGACGTTGACACGTCTGCGGCGCCCTCAGACGCCGGGCGGGCGCCTCCGCGCCCTTGGCTTCGCGCCATGGGGCGCGCGGCGGCGGTCGCCGCCGATACCAACGGCACGGATCATTGTCTAGGGCCGTTGGTATGAAACCGGCGAGCCTTGATGTTTGCACATCAAGGCTGTCCAGACGCCGGGCACGCGGGGCTGCGGTCGCAGCCCGCGATATCTCTGGTGTATACCATCGGGCCTTGATGGTGACTCATCAAGGCTGCCCTCAGACGCCGGGCGGGCGCATCCGCGCCCTTGGCTTCGCGTCCACGAGGACGCGGGGCCGCCGTCGCGGCCCGATACCG
>CAIXKV010000213.1 GCA_903920145.1 uncultured Rhodospirillales bacterium | reverse complement strand
CTTGATGTTGACTCATCAAGGCTGCCCTCAGACGCCGGGCGGGCGCATCCGCGCCCTTGGCTTCGCGCGCATGGGCGCGCGGGGCCGTCGTCGCGGCCCGATACCGGCAGTGTGTCATCGTTATAGCTCGCCGGTATCATTGTTAGGGTTTTCCGGTATTATTTGATTTGTATTTTAGAAATTTTTTCAGTAAGACTTAATAAAGACTTTTTTAAGTTAAACTATAATATTAAAAAATGATTTACTGTTAACCATTCAAAGAATATGTATGGTTAATGATGATTTTACTCTTGAAAAATAGGAGATCAGAAAATATAATGTTTTTTTATGTTAAAAATTATTTTAATTGTGCAATATTTATCAGTTAAAAAGATTTTTATATCATAAATATGATCATATAGCTCTTTTCGATAAGTATGCAAATGCTAATTTTTTAATCAGTAAAATCATTAATGATTAATAAATTTTTGGTTTTCACTAAGTCAGTAACAAAGGAGTGTTCTATTATGAAAATGGAATCAACCAATAGTCTATTAACAATGATCGATGATGATCATATGTCAATTAAATCAAGTTTTGACTCAATGATAAATTCTTTTTTACAAGTGTCTAATCACTCTATAGTGATGGAAAGGTCAGATATAGAGAAAACATTTGATAATTTTATTATTATCATTGGAAATCATTTTGTAAATGAGGAGTTTATTATGAATAAATACTATTATGAAGATCAAGTTTTGCATCGTGAGAGTCATCGTGGCTATCTTATTCATCTAAAAAGTTTGCGTGATAAAATTTATGCCGGGGCAACGGTTGAAAGTATTGTCCAGGCTTTATCTGACTTTTTCGTCAGTTGGGATCATTTCCATGTGTCTCACGCCGATAAAAGGCTGTGTAAGTTTATAAAAAGCCTTGATATTGATGATTTTTGGAATCACTCTTCTGATTAGGACAAAGGAGGACGAGAGTCTTCAGCTTTTAATGAGGTGCAAGTGATGATTTTTCAACAAGAGCTAGAGCTTCACCACAGCCTAACGGATGCGTCGGCCATAGCCAGAGGACACACCAAGAATCGCGCCGAACTGCATGAAGGGTTTAAATTGCTGGAGAGTTGGTGGAATAATACCATCGAGCTTTAATGTTGACCCATTAAAGCGGCCCTCAGACGCCGGGCGGGCGCCTCCGCGCCCTTGGCTTCGCGTCCACGAGGGCGCAGGGCCGCCGTCGCGGCCCGATACCGGCGATGTGTCAAGCATCAGGGCTCGCCGGTATAACTTGGCTCAGGACGACAAGCAAGCCTTTCCCCGACAGTTCACCAAAGGGTGATGCCGCCATTTTCGACAGAGAATTGTGTTCCAGCTCTTGCGTTGTAACCGAGACTCAATCATAGAAAATGAAGTGTCTCGATCACAACACAACACAACGCAACCTATCTGTTTCTTCGGACCGCGTGACAAGAAAAAACGGGCAGGATGCCCGCGCTTCCAGAACGTCTTGAGCCCTTAAGGTCCAAACGCCGTTTGCAACTTGGCCGAAACCTGCTCTTGATAGGTTTCTCCGGTGGGATGGCCGCGCCAGTCTTTGACCCGTGCGGCCAAGGTCTGGGCGGTTTTGACGTCGTTGATGGCGTAATCGTGGAACTGCTTTTGCTTGCCGTCCAAGACGCCATCAGCCAACCGCCGATAGATCAAAAGCGCGGCTAGGGGGTGGTCGTCACAGAGCCGCTCGGCAGCAGGGCGGAGGATCCGGTAGAGATGCGGATTCAAATCTTGGGACCGATGATGGACCAACTCGGCCGCTGCCGCCGGATCCAGTCGCAGCAGCAACGTCAGGGCGCCATGGACATCCTCATGCTGGCGAGCCACCGCTACGGCATCGGTCCAGGCTGCCGGACGCTCGGTCTCGGGAAGCCAGCCCAGATAATCATCCAGGACGCTTGGCGATAGGGTGCGGGCGAACAGATCCCGGCGCAGGGCTTGGGCCTCTTGGTGACGTCCCAGACGTTCCAGAATCTCCACCCGCAGCCGGTCGGTGTCTCCCCGTTGCCACTCGGGAACTTCGGCCCGTTCCACACGCTCCAGGGCTTCGACCAGACGACCGGCGGCAATCAACCGCTCGCAAATATCCTTGACCGCCAAGCCCTCGGTGCCGGCCACTTGGTGCAGGGCAATGAAGCCATCCAGGTCGCCACGGGCTTCAGCGATTTCAATCAGGGCACGGACCCGATCCGGGCGCCATTGACTGGCTTCTGCCGCTCGAGCCGGGTCATCCTCCCGGATCAACCGTTCCAGCGCGTCTAAGCCGGCCAGCCCCAGGGCCTCCTTGGCCGCCGGGATGATGTCATCCCGGACGCTATGGCGGTTGTCGGAAAACAGGGCAAACACCTGTTCGGCCAAAAGGGCCGGATCCCGATCCGGGACCAGGGACCAAAGCCGACCAAAGTCGGTGACGGCGTGCCGGAAGACGTCACTGACGAAGCCATCGGCATCGTCGGCGCGGTCGAAAAGGCTGTGGTCCAGCCGCAAAAACCGCTCCAGCAGCGTCAGGGCCGCCCGAGGGGCTCGGAGGGCGAGTTCGGTGCTGATGATTTGGCGCAGGCTGTCGAGAGAATCCGCCAGCGCCCCGCTTTCCCGGTTGTCGAACAGCCGGCGGTCGGTTTCGAGGGCCTGAAGCCGTTCGTTCAGGGCCGCCACCAAACGGTCAACCGGACCAACCGCCGTCAGGGCTAACCGAACCGCTTGGGCAAAGCCAGCGTCCCGACCGGCATGGTCCACGATCAAGGCAGCCAACCGCGCGGCGCCCAGCGCCTCGACAGCCGCTACGGAAAATTCGACGTCGTTCCCGTCCATCATTCCGTTTTCTTATCCCGACCGCTCCTCGGTGCTTCGCTTTTGAAGCGACCGACATTGTTCTCCGTGAACCCTATCGCGGGCAAAAGCGACCCGGCAAGGCTCTCCGATCATGACGCCGACCATCATACCGGCCCTTGCCGCGCCCGGCAATCCGATCTCGTGCTTTGACCGGGGAGGGCAGGCGAAAATACTTTGACAGTCGTTCCGAAGCTATTACCTTGTCCCAGTCTAAGAGGAACAGCGAACCGATAGGGATATGCTGTCGTAATGATGTTGTCTTTGAGAGATCGTGGTGTGATCAGGGGATAGAATAGACCGTGCCGAAATCTGTTTCGTCCAGTCAAACCGGCGTTTCTCCCGTCCAATGCGACGACAGCGGGAATGGTCGGGTGCGTGTCCCGCTGGTCATGAAAATCATTGTCGCGATTGTGGTGTTGATTGCGCTGGGATTAGGTCTTATTTCCTATCTTGGCTATGCTCGTTTTGTTAAAGTGTACCGCCAGATCGAAGACTCCCGTTTCAGTGTGGTTCTGGTTGAGTTAAAATCAGGCGTTGAACTCAATATGACGTTGGGTTTGCCTTTGGCCGAGTTGCCTGATTTGGGACGGCAGGTGGCCGATAGTGGTCGGTCCGTGTCCGGGATTCGGGATCTTCTCGTGGTGTCGCCTGATGGTCGGATTTTGGTCTCGGCCACGGGGGCCATTCCAGCCGGCGGCGGCGGTTCGGCGGCGGTTCCGATGGCTTGGTTGAGTGGTGCCGCCACCGACTCGGATGGAGCGGTTCGGTGGTTTTCCGATGGGGCTCTGTCTGGTCTTGTCACCTCCCTTTATGACAGTTTCGGGCGAAAGGTTGGCGCTGTGGTGCTGACCTACCAGCAGGCCGAAGCCGATGCCGTGATCCGGGCAGTGTTCAATCGGTTGGCGCGGTTGTTTGCCTTGGTGTTCGTTGGGTTTGCCGGGCTTGCGGCGGTGGCGGTGTGGGTCTGTTTCCGCCCGGTTGGCCGGAGCTTTGTTCGGATGACCGAACTGTTGAGAGACAGTGGAAGTGCGGGGACGGTTGGCGTCAATGAGCTGGAGCAGCAGGTGGTGGCGTTCCGGGGCGTGGTCGAGGGGGCGCGGTCGGTGATTCGCCAGGCCTCCCAGCGGCTGCCGGTGCCCAAAGCGTGGTCGCTGACGGCTTTTTTAGAGGATGCCGATCTGAACGCCGAGTGGAGCCGCCATGGGGTGCCGATCGAGGCTCTGTCCAGCGATCCCGACTTCGTCGCCCTGATCGAACGGGGCTTCCGGCGTTTTGTCGAAGAGACTGAAAGGGAGGGCGGCGGAGGGCCGAGGGTGCTGTGGTCGGCGCCGGTGCCGCCCTTGGTGGTCGCCTTGAGTGATCCCATGGTGCGGGAGCGGCTGTTGGATCACGGATTGGATGCCGAAGATCTGTTGGCGGATCCGGGGCTATCGGCTCTGGTTTCATCGGGCCCTGCGTCCGAAAGGAAAGCGGCATGACGTCGGTGGACCCTCGGACTCAGGATGGGGCCTTTACCCGCCGCATCAATGTGCAGTTGGTCAGCTTGACGTTGGTTCTGTTGATCGCGGCGGCGGGGCTGTTTTCATGGGGCGCCGCGCGGGTGTTTGGCGAGGCTTTGGCTCCGGCCTTGACCGGCAAGTCGGCGGTCATCGGCGATATCGTGGCCCGCCAGATCGGGGCCGAAGTGGCCTTGGATGTGCCGTTTGATCAGATTCCCGGTGTTGGCGAGTTTCTCGGACCGATCATCGCCGCCCACCCCGAAGCCGCCTATATCGCCATCACCGATCGCCTGGGGCATGTTCTGTATGCCAATGGCCCGCGAGCCGATGCGGTCAAGCCGCTCTTGGAGGCTTCAGGGTCGAAGCGGGAGGGCGCCGGGTCTGTCGAACTGGGGGCGTTCTTGGATACCACCGTACCTGTGACGGTGCAGAGGCCGGGGGGGCCGCCGGGGGCGACCATCGGTGCCGTCCATTTCGGGGTGGCGCGAAGCTTCGTCCAAAGCACCCTGAAAGAAATGATCTATGATGTGGTCGTGGTGCTGTTGGTGTCGATGCTCGTCACCTTCGAGATTTTGCTGATCCTGATCAATATCAGCATCGCGACGCCGATCCGGCTGGCCAGCGACTTGCTGGCCCAGGCCACTCGGGGCGATTTTCGTCACGTCATCGGTGGCACTGCGCGGGACGAGGTGGGGGGGCTGGTCGAGCGGATCAACGCCATTTTGCGGGCGTTGTGGCGCGATCATCGGCGGCTGGCGGCTCGGGTTCGTTGGACCCAGGGTCGCACGAGCGTCGCGGCCAACGCATTGTTGACAGCGTTGGCTACCCGGTTCCAATTCGCCGGGACCACCGGGCCGCGTCCCCTGGGAGCCGTGGATATCAGCCGGATCCGCGCGCCCTTGTTCCTGTTCATGTTTGCCGAAGAGCTGTCGCGCTCGTTCTTTCCACTGTATGTCAATGATCTCTATACCCCCATTCCCGGCTTGTCCGATAAGGTGGTGATGGGGTTGCCGATTGCTTTGTTTATGTTGGTCGTGGCCCTGTTCACGCCCTTTGCCGGTGCTTGGTGTGATCGATTCGGCGTTCGTCGCACCCTGCTGATCGGGATGATTCCGGCGGTGGTCGGGTTTGCCGGGACCGCGATGGCCCAATCCCTGTATGATCTGTTGTTTTGGCGCTGTTTGTGCGCCGTCAGTTACGCGATGATGTTCATCGGGGCCCAAGGGTTTCTGGCGGAACACACCCACAGGCGCAATCGGGCCAGCGGTATGGCGACATTTGTTGGCGCGGTGATTGCCGCTGGTATCTGTGGCGTATCGATCGGGGGCATTCTGGCCGATCAGATTGGCTTTCGGGCGACCTTCGGGATTTCCGCCGCATTGGCGCTGGCCGCCACCCTGGCGGTGGCGTGGCTGTTGCCCTCCGCTCGAGGCCAATTGGTGCGGGACGCGCCGGTCAAGTTGCGGGATTATTGGCTGGTGTTGCGGAATCTCCGTTTTCTGGCCCTGTTGATGTTCTCGTCGATCCCCACCAAGATTATGCTGACCGGCTATCTCTTTTATATTGTGCCGATTTATCTGCATACTCTGGGCGAGAGTCAGTCAGCGACGGGCCGAATCATGATGGGCTATGGTTTGACCGTTCTGGTTCTGGCGCCCTGGATTTCACGGCTGGCCGATCGGTCTGGTCGCCACGCGCTGTTTGCCGGCGTCGGGGGATTAATCGCCGGTCTGGGGGCGTTGCTGGCGTTCGAGGGCAATAGCGCCCTGGTGGTGCTGGTCAGTGTGGTGACGTTGGGCTTGGCTCATGCCTTTAACAATGCCACTCAGTTGGCCTTGGTGCCCGAGGTGTGCCGGGCCGAATGCGATCGAATCGGACGGAGCGGGGTGTTCGCCATTTACCGATTGCTGGAACGGGCCGGGTCGGTGCTGGGGCCGGTTATGGCGGCGGCCCTGGCGGAACGCCTTGGCTATCAGCAGGCATTGGGTGTTTTGGGGGTGTTTGGACTGGTTTGCGGCGTGTTGTTCTGCGCGGCGTTTCTGTTGACCCGCAGTCAGGCGCTTGAAGATGTCGAGGAGATCGCCGCGTGAGCGCCCCGCCCCCTCTTGTCCGTTCAGGGTGTCGAGGCCGGTTCGCCGGGTTCGGTTTGTTGTTCATCTTGGTGTTGGGATTGGTTGTGGCCACTCTGGATTCCGGGGCGGCTCGTGACGAGGGGGTGGTGTCTTCATTGCCGGGGGCGCTGCCGGGGCCGGCGGCGGCGGCGGCAGCCAAGAAATCGGCCCTGGCGCCCAAAGTGACCCTCGAGTCCTCACCGAAACCCGCCGAAGAGGGCGCGCCGCAAACCCGGCGGCCTTTTCGCATTGTGATGGTGGTATGGCGAGGGGTGACGCGGGTCGAGGACGGGTTTCGGGATTATCTGGCTGAAAACCACATTCCCAATGAATTGATTATTCGCAACCTGGATCGCGACCCCGGCAAAATCCCAGCCTTGATCACCGAAATTCGCGACTTAAAGCCTGATCTGATCTATTCATGGGGAACATCAACCACCCTGGGGCTGGTGGGGCCGTGGAATGATCCCGAGCCGCAAAAGCATATCACGGATATTCCTGTGATTTTTACTTTGGTTGCGGACCCGGTCGGGGCTCGGATTGTGCGCAGCCTCGACCAGCCCCGCGCCAATGTCACTGGCACGTCGTTTTTGCCGCCCCTCGGGGCTCAACTCAAGGCGATCCGATCCTATCGGCCTTATACCCGGTTGGCCGTGATCTATAATCCCCTCGAGGCCAATTCGGTTTTGAATGTCAAAGCCCTGCGGGAAGCCGGCGGGCAGGCCGGTTTTACCCTGATTGAAAAGCCGGCACCGATTACACCAGCCGGGGGGCCGGATGCTGCCGCTGTTCCCCGTTTGGTTCGGGAAGCCAAGGAGGCTGGGGCCGACTTTCTCTATATCGGCCCGGATAGCTTCACCGCCGTGGTGGGATCGGCTTTGACCGCTGCCGCCATTGATAATCATTTGGCGACGTTCGCTGCCACCGAGACCCCGCTGCGGGACGCGCAGGCGATGTTTGGGTTGGTCAGCAACTACTATACCCTTGGGAAGTTCACTGCCTACAAGGCCGAGCACATTCTTTTGCATGGTCTCAAACCAAGTGATATTCCCATTGAAACGATGAAAAAGTTCTCACTTTTGTTGCGAATTGGCGTGGCGAATGCGATAGGATTATATCCGCCAGTCAATATCGTAAGATATGCCGAGATCATTGACCGCGACTCTCCGACGAATTGAACAGAATGGTCCTGACGCCAATGTCACACACTCTGATCGAAGAGCCAACGCAGGCCACCAAAGTCGAGCCAGATCCTTTGGTTGTGCTGATGGAGATTCTCGAGCGACATGGCATCCAGTCGCCGGATGACGTGACCTGGAAGGTCTATGATCAGGCCATGCGTGCCATTGAGCCCATTATCGGCGCCGGGCATGTGCTCCGTTATTTCAATTATACTCATAAGGCAGAACTGCAATCCGAAACAGTCGAGCGGCTGCGCAAAGATTACACCGTTCGCCTCGCTTATACCGAATGGGGCAGTCCGCTCCAGCCGACCTTGCTGTTGACCGGCGGCATCGCCAGTGCCGCCCGGCGTTTCGATTATCTGGCACGCGGGCTTTCCAAGCACTATCATGTGTTGTGCCTCGATTGGGCCGGGCGGGGGCGGAGTGGCTGGTTGGCGGAGCAGGCCGACTACAGCTTTGAAAATCATGCGGCTCAGGTTATGGCGTTGATCCGGCACAAACGGTTGAGCCGGGTGACGCTGATTGGATCCTCCCTGGGTGGCTGCGTGGCCTTGCGGGTGGCAGCGGAAGCGCCTGGTTTGGTGGATCGTCTGGTGCTGAACGATACCGGCCCCTTCATCCCCAACGAGCGGCGGCGGCGGCGGGCCGAGTCCGTGGCCCGCCACTACGTGTTCCGGGATCCCAGCCAGATGTTCCATCGTTCCGGGGCTTCCCAGAAGAATGATGGTCCAGTGGACGATACCGTCTTAATGCACAACAGTTTCCATCAAACCCACTGGTCCAACAATGACCAGGGTCGCATCTATCGCCACGATATCCGGGCAATGCAGCGTTATCGGGACGAAGCCACCAGCGACCATGATCAATGGGACGATTGGCAGCGGATTGATTGCCCGATTTTATTGGTTCACGGCATGCTGACCGATGCCATGTTGGAATCCACCATCGAACGGATGATGGTTCGGCCTCGGGTTAGTATTATTCATGTGCCTGATGCCGGCCATACACCGACCCTCAGCGATCCAATCCATATCGAGTTGCTGCGGCGCTGGTTGGAAGGCCCCGATGACTGGCCGAAAGAAATGACCACATCCTGGACCCCTCGACCGGAGCGGTTCCTATTTCGTTGAGGCCGTGTTGCGTTCAAGGCGAGACTTCGTTGATGGCTTGGGTTTGATTGTCGTGTCCGGTTCTTTTCATTTTGTCCGCCATGGGCAGACGCTGGATAATGTGCGCGGCGTGCGGTGCGGCGGTGATCGCGATGTGGCGCTGACCGAACGCGGTTTGGCCGAAGCGCGGGCCGCTGCCATTCGGTTTCGCCAATCCGGGGGGCCGTGCGGCGTGATCGTGGCCGGTCCCTTGACCCGGACCCAGGTCACGGCAGAGATTTTCCGGGAAGAATTGAAGATCCCGGTCATTCAACAAGAGTGGCTGCGGGAGCGGGCGCTGGGAGCCTGGAATGGGTTATCCATTGAAGAGACCCGGTCTTGGTTCGAAGCCCATCGGCCTCCGCCCGGCGGAGAAAGCGAAGACGATTTTCGTCATCGGGTGATGTCTGGTTTGTCCGGGCTGGCTGATCTGGCTGATCTGTGGTCTCAGACTCCGCTGTTGGTTGGCAGTAAAGGGGTTGGGCGCATCTTGTTGACGGTGTTGACGGGACAGAGTTTTGTCGAGCTGGGCAATTGTGAGTTGGTGACATTCACCGCGCCGGTTGAGGCGGGTGGGGGCGGAGATTGGCTGGGGCGTTGGTCCTGGCGGCGATGCCATTAATACCGGCGAGCCCTATCAAAGCTTGATGGTATAAAGGGCTCCAAGAGCCGATTGGCTCTTTACGGGTGTAGGAAGAGCCCATGATAGCTCTCTTTTGACGCCGGGCTGGCAATCCTCTAAAATGAAAGACAATTCTCCATGCTTCAAGGGAAAAAGACGGCCTTGGCCGCAATTCGCAGCAGTGACTATGATCTTCTCTATAAATGGATCAATGACCCTGACTTAATGCGTTGGCTAACGCCTTATCGTCCAGTCGATCCAGGATCTTTTTCAAATTGGTTTAATAATATTGGACGCGATGGGAGTATTATTTTCGGTATACGGTGTTTTCCTGACGATCGTTTAATCGGAACGATTCTTTTTACAGCGATTAATAATATCAATCGATCGGCTGAGGTGGCCATCAAAATTGGCTCTTCAGAGGATCGAGGCCAGGGATATGGTCACGAAGCTCTGAGTTTAGCGGTTCAATTTGCGTGGGACGATCTGAATTTGAACCGTTTGGCGCTCACCGTCTATCACGATAATGAGCCGGCGATTCAGGCTTACCGGGCTGCTGGGTTCGAACAGGAAGGGCGTTTGCGGCGGGCGGTTCATGTTAAGGGTGCGTGGAAAGACCTGCTGATTATGAGCATCCTGCGACCGGATTTTGGCTGATTCTAGGTGCTAGGATAGGATGTCTCGTGGGTTCCCTGTGCAGAGGTGGGGCCTCGGTTTTTTTTTGAGGGGGCCGTGTTGACCTCCTGGAAGAGCGGGCTTTTGGCCCGCTCTTTTTTTGGGGGGTTGGGAAGGAGAGAGGCTCTGCGCGTTGGCACGGTCTTGCGAGTCCAATATAACTAGACAAATTCCACAAGAACCTGTCTAGTAATAGTGGATATTTTCGGAGGCCAAAAGCCGGGAGACCGTGGGCTATATTTGCTATCATATTGATTTTAAACAATAACTATCATCAAAATGATCAGTGCCTACCCTGTGGCATGGCCCTTGCTTTTTATATTGGCGTAACACACTGGAGCTTAACCTCCAGTCAGGGTAGCGGACCAGGATCATCCTGGACGATCATAAAGGGGGCGGTCACATGTCGCATTCTACGAGCGTTGGCATTAGCCAAAGTGGGAAAACGGGTGGTGAAGCGTCCGGTTTCGCTGGTGCGGGTGCGGGGGCTTTGGCCGGGAGCGGTGTCGGTGTCGGTCAGGCCGATGCGTTCGGGTTCGGCGTTGGAGCCGGAGCCGCAGGTTTGGGGGTCGGCGGCAGCGCCGGGGCGAGTGTCGGAGCCATCGGCGCCCATGGTGGCGACGTGTCCGACAACACCTCGATCGGCAGCATCAACATCAATTCGTAAGTCCGGTTTACGGATTACGGACGGTCAAAATTAACCCAGTCTTCGAAGGAATCGGACAATGGCACATACTACAAGCGTCGGCATCAGCCAAAGCGGCAAGTCGGGTGGTGAAGCGTCGGGTTTTGCTGGCGCGGGTGCTGGGTCTCTGGCCGGAAGCGGCATCGGTGTTGGTCAAGCTGATGCGTTTGGCTTCGGCGTCGGAGCCGGGGCGGCGGGCTTGGGTGTCGGCGGCAGCGCCGGAGCCGGGGCTGGAGCGGTTGGCGCCGCAGGCGGCGATGTCTCCGACAACACCTCGATCGGCAGCATCAACATCAATTCGTAAGTCCGGTTCACGGATTACGGACGGTCAAAATTAACCCAGTCTTCGAAGGAATCGGGCAATGGCACATACTACAAGCGTCGGCATCAGCCAAAGCGGCAAGTCGGGTGGTGAAGCGTCGGGTTTTGCTGGCGCGGGTGCTGGGTCTCTGGCCGGAAGCGGCATCGGTGTTGGTCAAGCTGATGCGT
>CAIXKV010000212.1 GCA_903920145.1 uncultured Rhodospirillales bacterium | reverse complement strand
CGTTCATCTGGTTTGAGGCGCCCCTCGGCTTCCCAGCGGCGCAACGTCTGCACCGAGACTCCAAGGGCGTCCGCCGCCTCACCTATCGTCACTAATCTGCTCATTTCGGTAATGTATGAGCATGTTTGCGCAATGTCAATGTACTATGTTAAAAACCCCCAACACCGCTGTTTCGACGATCCGGTCGAAATTCGTCCACAGGGGTTGCCACCCCAGCACCGCCAACGCCCGCTCTGGTGCGGCAATCAAAACGGGGGGGTCTCCGGCCCGGCGCGGTGCATGACGCACCGGCACCGCCCGGCCTGTGACCCGCGTCACCGCCTCGACCAGAGCCTGAACCGAAGTTCCGCACCCGGTTCCCAGATTCAAAACAGCCCCAGCCCCCCCCTGACGAAGCCACTCCAGCGCCCGCACATGGGCGGTTGCCAGATCCTCCACATGGATGTAATCCCGAATGGCCGTTCCGTCCGGGGTGTCGTAATCGGTGCCAAAAATCTGGAAACAGTCGCGTCGCCCCAGGGCAGCCTGAATCGCCAACGGCAAAGCATGGGTTTCGGGATCGTGGCGTTCGCTTAACGCGCCATCGGGATCGGCTCCGGCGGCGTTGAAGTAGCGCAGGCAAACCGAGCGCACACCATGGGCAACGCCGAAGTCGGCCAGCATCCATTCCATAGCCAGCTTGGTCGCCCCATAGGGATTGACCGGAGCGGTTCGATGATCTTCCGGGATCGGCACGATCTCGGGCACGCCATACACCGCCGCCGTGCTGGAAAACACGAACAGGCCGATCCCGTGATCGCGCACGGCTTCCAGCAACACCAGACTGTCGGCAACATTATTCCGGTAATACAGACCGGGCTTGGCCACCGACTCTCCCACCGCAATCAGGCCGGCGAAATGCATCACCGCCTCCGGGCGATGCTGGCGGATCACCTGATCCAGACGCGCTCGATCCCCCAAGGCGCCGACTTCCAACGGTCCCCAGCGCACGGCATCGGCGAACCCATGGCCGAGGTCGTCATAAACCACCGGCTGATACCCAGAATAAGCGAGCCTTTTGCAAACATGGCTGCCTATGAAACCGGCCCCACCTGTGACCAACACCTTCATGACCGGGCGTTCCTTTATAGCAAGAGAGCCTTTGCCGTTCTCCGAAACCTACCCATTGATCCCAAGGGATAAACGGCTGACACCGTGGAACTCACGGCCAATTTCACGAGGGTCTTCCAAGGGCCATCATGCCCCGCACGTTCAGGCCTTCGATCACGATGACGCTGTGGTTTTTGGCTATCGCCGTGCTCGCTTTGTGCGTGACATCCTTGCGGATCGTGCCGATGCGGGCGTGGAGTCGGGCTATTTGTATCCTAGCCTTGCGCCGATTGCTCGATCCTTGGTGACTTCGCCCATCCAGAGGAATTGTTCATCCTTGATGGCGTTTAACGGCCTGTGCAAGGCCATCTCATTCGGCTTTTCGCCGTCTTGGTCCTGATCTCGCCACTGCCCTTTCCTCTTATGACCCGGCCAGGGCCCTTTCCACCGCCATGCATAAGTAGTGATACAAGCAAACATGAAGCTGTTGAATCAGCGGTGTTTGGCGCGAAGGCACAGCCAGGAGATGATCCGAGACCTCTGCTAACCGCCCGCCGCCTTCGCCCGTCAAAGCCACGGTGATGACGCCCATCTCGCGTGCTTTTTGGAAGGCCGCCACCACATTGGCCGAATTGCCCGACGTACTGATGCCCAACAGGACCGCCCCAGGCTCGCCATAGGCTTCGACCTGACGGGCGAAGACGGTCTCATAGCTGTAATCATTGCTCCAGGCGGTCAGAACCGAAGGATTATCGGCCAGACAGATGACTTTCAGCGCCCGCCGCTCGATCAAAAAGCGCCCCACCAATTCCCCGGTGATATGCATGGCGTCCGCCGCCGAACCCCCGTTACCGCACACCAAGAGCGGCTTGTTGGCGGCCAAGGCTCGAACCACCACTTGAACCACCGCGCCCATGCTATCATCGTCAATGAGCTGGGCGGTTTTCTCAATCAGGGCAATGGTTTCGTTCAGATAAGAACTGAGGCTCATGATGGCACTTCCCAAAGCGGCGATTCTTCCTGCCCCGGCGCGGTCTGGTCGCCGGGGCCGGCCCAGCGCAGGAACCCGTCACCGGGCGCGTGGACAAAACCCCCACCCGGCCTCACCACGCCCGGTCAGGCTCAATAGAATGGGACGACAAAGCGCACATTAAAGAGGTCGCCGGCAACATCATTTTCAGCGTAGAGGTTATGATTCCACTCCAGCATGACACTGATCCCGTCGAACTGATAGCCGATCAAAGGACCAACCCCATAATTGCTGACGGTGCTGTTTGCCACGCTGTAGCCATTCAAGCGATCGGCATTAAGCTGGTTTTGCTGATGAAACCCCACACCCACGGTCCATCGGTCAAGGGTTTTCGCGACGGTGTAGTCGGCAGCAAATTCGTTACCCGATTGGTAATGATAGCCGCGCGTGGTTGTGGCGTCGATGGGGACGGCCAGATACAGGTTGGCGCTCAGATTCCAGCCGTCATGCAACCAACTTAACCCTAAATCGGGCTGGATCGTGGAATAGCCGTTGCCGGTCGGCATGCCACCGTTCAGCTTATGACCTTTCACAAGATCAATCATGGTCGAGCTGGCATCGTCCAGATAGACGGACAAGCCGGCCTTGACGTGGAAATCGCCAAAGGTCCAGGCCAATTGACCGGGAATCACGATGGTATTATAGGCCCCGAAATTGCCACTTCCGCCGGAAATAGCCCCGAATCCAGACCCGACCACGCCATAGTCAAAGGGTTGGGCCAAAGCCACAGCGTAATCAGCCCCCAGAATTTTAATGCCGGTGGCCCATAACACAATCGGCACCTCGACCAGGGCCGACAGGCTTTTGTCGTTAAGACTTTTGCCGGTTTGGTCATGAACCGTGTAGGAAATCCAATAATTATCCAGAACGCCGTAAACGCCCGGCGGCGGCAAAGCCCCTGCGGCGAGGCCCTCGTCCACGCCGCGCAGATGAGGATCCCATAGCTCTTCGGCTACGGCCTGCCCCGCCAGTGTGAGAGCGCCTGCTGTCAAGACGCTGGCCAACGTCAGGGCGCTGAATTGCTTTTTCATGGTGTGATCGTCTCCTCAAAATAAACCCCGGCGGATCGAGCTCTCGATCCGCCGGGCAAAGCCAATAGAACGGCTATTGTAATGATGGTCTTCAGATCAGCAACACTTTTGAAACTCAGTCATGACGGCTTAGTAGAATGGAACCACAAAGCGGACGTTGAAGAAGTCGCCGGCCACATCATTTTCGGCATAGATATTATGATTCCATTCAGCCATCACACTGATTCCGTTGAATTGGTATCCAATCAACGGCCCGATACCAAAATTGCTGGCAGTGCTGTTCGCCACGGTGTGGCCGTTCAGGGTATCGGCGTTTAACTGATTTTCCTGATGCAGCCCTAGACCAAAAGTCCACTTATCGATGGTCTTGGACACCGTGTAGTCGGCGGCGAATTCATCACCCGATTGGTAGCTGTAGTGATGAGCTGTGTTGGCATCGACCGGAAGCGCCAGATGCAAGTCGGCGCTGACATTCCAACCATTGCTCAACCAGCTCAAGCCCAAATCCGGCTGGATGGTGGTGTAGCCGTTACCCGAAGGTAAGCCACCGTTCAGTTTGTGTCCATTGATGAGATCCGCCATGGTCGAACTGGCGTCATCAAGATAAATCGACAGGCCGGCCTTAACGTGGAAGTCACCAAAGGTCCAGGCCAACTGACCAGGAATCAGGATGGTGTTAAAGGTGCCCCAATTGCCGCTTCCGCTGCCCTGGGGGGCAAAGCTGGTGAAATCGAAAGGCTGGGCAACCGCTACGGCATAGTCAGCCCCGAGAATTTTGAGTCCGGTGGACCATAAAACGACGGGGACTTCGACCAAAGCCGACAGCCCGGTGCCGCTGATGCTCTTACCGTTTTGGTCCCGCAGGGTGTACGAGGTCCAATAGTTATTCAGCACCCCATAAACACCCGGCGGTGGCAAAGCGCCTGCTGCCAATCCTTCGTTGACGCCGCGCAGATGGGGATCCCATAGCTCTTCAGCGGACGCCTGCCCGGCTAGGACCACGGCACCAGCAAGGATCACCGTGCTTAAGAGTTTCTTCATGGTTCAATTCCTCCTAAAATTTTTTCACTTCAAGGATAAAGCCCAATCTTAGGGCCAACAGTATGCACCGCAGCACCGGAGCAAAATCGTTTGTAACCCAAACAACAGCTATGGAACGGTGATACAGACGCCTTGACCGCAAAGCTAGACTGTTCGCCGGGAACGAGGGGAGGATTTTTTGGCGGCCACCGTCTGGTTTTTCAAGAGTCGTGGTAAGCGCGTCACAAATTCTACAATCAGCACCGCTGATCCGCTTGACGCCCTTGGGCTTGTTCCAGCAGTTCAAGGCCGCTTCCCGAACGGACCACCCGCCCCTGCTCAAGAATATGAGCCGCGTCAGCCAAGCGCAGCGCCGCCCGGATCGGTTGATCGGCCAGAATGATGGTCATATCTTCAGTGGCCAGTGTTCCGATCAGTTGGAACAACTGGCGTGCCAATTCCCGAGGCATGCCTCGGGTTGGTTCGTCAAAAAGAATCACGTCCGGTTTCGCCATCAAAGCCCGCCCGATGGTCACCATCTGTTGCTTGGCTGCCGACAGCAGTCCGACATCCTGATCCAACCCCTCGGCCAATCCCGGAAACAGCGCCAATACCCGGTCAAGCTGGGGCTCTTGATCCGCGCGCGCTCCGAGTTCCAGATTTTCCCGCACACTCAGGGTTGGAAATAACGACCGGCCTTCCGCAACATGGGCAATGCCCAACTCATAAATGCGGTGGCTAGGAAGACCAACCAACTCTTGGCCGCGAAAACGAACGCTGCCGGCGGCAGGGCGGATCAGGCCGGTGATGATCTGGAGCAAAGCCGTTTTCCCGGCCCCCGCACCGCCGATGATGGCGGTGATCGAGCCCTGGACGACCTCAAACGAAAGGCCCCGCAGAACCGGCAAGGGGCCGTCATTCAGGCGGAGATGAGACACCACCAGCGCCAACGTGGCCCGTCCGCGCCCCCCGGAATGCTTGGCACCCAATCCAATTTTCGGTTTCAGGGCGCCGATCATGGCAACCGCTCCCAATGGCCAGCCTCAACCTCAACCTCAACCGACTCCGGCTTCAACTTCGGCAGGTCATCGGTGGGATCATGGTTGGCTTCGGTGACGTCTCCGAGGGACATCACCGGCTCAACGGGGGCAATCGGCCCAATCGGCTCAACGGGGGCCGTCGGAAGCGGGGCTGGCTCTGCCGTTATCACCGGCACAGAATCGTTGGTGTCGGCAACCAACCGGCCATACTCTAATGTCACCACCCGATCCGCCAGATCCGCCAAGGCGCCCAGTTCAGGCTCGGCCAGCAGGATTGTCAGTCCGGGCCGGTGGTTGAAGGCCCGCAGAACCTTAAACACCAGATCAAGATCAGCGGGCTCAAGGCCGGTCAGCAATTGATCCAGCAACAGAAGCCGAGGGCGGGTAGCCAGTGCCCGTGCCAGCTCTAGGCGTTTGCGTTGAGAAAAGCTGAAGCTGTGGGCCGGGTGGTCGGCCTGGGACGCCAACCCCATCAAGCCCAGGGTTTCCTGGGCGTGGACGCGGGCTTCACAGGCGTCTTGTGCATAGGGCAAAGCCGCCACCACCACCGTATCGAGAGCACTGAGAGTCCCGAAGAGCTGGGGGGGATGAAAGCAGCGCCCGATTCCAGCCGCGCAAATCTGATCGGGCCGCAGCCCGATCAGTGGGGCCCCCCGGAAGTGAATGGAGCCACTCTCGGGCCGATGCAAGCCACCGATGAGGTCAAACAGGGTGCTTTTGCCGACGCCATTGGCGCCGATCACGGCAACGATGCTGCCGACGGTCACGCACAGGGACAACTCGGTGATGGCCTCGAGCCCGCCGAAGCGTTTTGAGACCGCCTGAAGAACCAGTTGGTCGGTCCTTTTGGCGAATCTTGAGGATGACACGCCGCCGGTATCGGGCCGCGACGGCGGCCTTGGGCGGTCACCGTCGCGACCGAAGGACCGACGATCTGTCAGACCATCGGGCCTTGATGGTGACTCATCAAGGCTGCCCTCAGACGCCGGGCGGGCGCATCCGCGCCCCCTAGAGTCCACACACTGGGGCTTCGCGTCCACGAGGACGCGGGGCCGC
Organism: uncultured Rhodospirillales bacterium; assembly: GCA_903920145.1. GTDB lineage: Bacteria > Pseudomonadota > Alphaproteobacteria > Azospirillales > Azospirillaceae > BOG-933. Next base: position 11,076 of record CAIXKV010000212.1, on the reverse strand, counting down.
CGTCGCGGCCCGAGGACCGGCGATGTGTCAGTATCAGGGCTCGCCGGTATCAGACCATGCGCCGAAGACTGATTGTCGCATTGGCCTGCAGAGTGCCCCAATGCTTCTACTGCTTAAGCCAGTCAACCCAAAATCATGGTTCAATTTATGACGAAGAGGATTACCGTCCCGTCCAGATTTCCTGGGCTGGCTTTTGGTGGCTAACAAGCTATGGCTTGTGCCATCGACATCGCAACACGCTGATTGTGTCTGATCGGCGGAACGGGTAAAACATGCATCAATGGATGCCGCTGGCATCGCAGTTCCCCCCCGCCGTCAAGGTCGGCTCGTCATGGCAGCGCTGTACAGTTCCCTGAAATTCCTGCGCTTTACCGACCATCTGGAGGCGCTGCGAAACGAACGGATGGTGGCGCCGGTTCATGTGCGCATCAAGCCCACCAATACCTGTAACCACCACTGTTGGTACTGCGCCTACCGGACCGACGATCTTCAGTTGGGCGCCGACATGGTCGAGAAGGACCGCATCCCCGAGGCTAAAATGGCCGAGATCACCGACGATCTGATCGCCATGGGGGTGAAAGCGGTGACGTTCTCGGGCGGCGGTGAGCCGTTGCTCTACCGAGCCCTGCCCGAAACCGTGGAGCGGCTCGCCCAGGGCGGGGTTAAGGTGGCCACTCTAACCAACGGCACCAATTTGCGCGGTCGCATGGCCGATGCCTTCGCGACGTTCGGCACCTGGGTGCGCATTTCCGTCGACGCCTGGGACGATGACAGCTACACCCGTTCCCGTGGGGCCCGTCCTGGCGAGTTTACCCGCCTGCTCGACAATATCCAGGCCTTCGTGGCGCGCGGCAGCCGCTGTGTGCTGGGCGTCAGCTTTATCGTCGGCCACGACAACCATACTCACATCGCCGAGGTGTGTACCCGCCTCAGGGATCTGGGCATCAACCACGTCAAGGTGTCCGGGGCGGTGGTCGGCAACGACGGTGCTTCCAACAACGCCTATCATGCCAGCATCAAAGACGAGGTGAGCCGTCAGCTTGAAGTCGCCAGACGGCTGCAAACCGCCGACTTCACCGTTCTTGACCACTATCATGAGTTGAGCGAGCTGTTCGCCAAATCCTACAGCTCCTGCCCCTTCCTGATGTTCTTGACGGTGATCGGGGCTGACCTTTCGGTCTATACCTGCCAGGACAAGGCTTACACCGCAGATGGCATACTGGGCTCGCTGCGCGGGCAATCGTTTCGTGATTTCTGGTTTTCTGAAGACAATCGGCGGCAGTTGTTTGCCTTCAACCCTTCGGTCTCATGCTCTCACCATTGCGTGTCTCACGCCAAGAACCTATCTATTCACGAGTATCTTAATATAGATGCCGATCATGGATTGTTCGTCTAATGACCGAAATTGATTTCGTCGGACGTTTGCACACCAAAACCAGCCGCGACTACCTGCAGCGGGTGGTTGAGCATGATAAGGCCGAATGTGCCGAGGTGGCCTGCCGCTTCGACCGCGACTACTGGGATGGTGATCGCCGCCACGGCTATGGTGGCATGCGCTACGACGGTCGCTGGCGGCCGGTGGCCGAAGACATGGCCCGCCACTATGGCCTGAAGGCTGGGGATCGGGTGCTTGATGTCGGTTGCGGCAAGGGCTTTTTGCTCTACGAGCTGACCCAGGTCGTGCCCGGTCTCGTGATCGCCGGCCTCGATGTTTCGGCCTACGCCATCGCCGAGGCCAAGGAAGAGGTCAGACCGTTTTTTTGCCAGGGCAACGCCAACCACTTGCCGTGGCCCGACGGCACCTTCGATTTGGTGATCTCAATCAACACCCTGCACAATCTCTATCTCGACGACCTGTGGGTGGCGATCCGGGAGATACAGCGGGTTGGGCGCAAGAATCGGTATATCTGCGTCGAGTCTTATCGAAATGAACGCGAAAAAGTTAATCTAATGTATTGGCAGCTAACATGCCGTGCTTTCCACACCCCAGAAGAATGGTCGTGGCTATACCAGCAAACCGGGTATAGTGGTGACTCGTCCTTCATCTTCTTCGAGTAGCCGAAGGAGTCAGCGTGATCCTAGAAAACAGGTCGTGCAGCCCAATGATGGTGACTTTACCTTTACGTGATGACCCGGCACTGGGCGTCATTGGCTCGCCTGCTCTCGACGAGCGCTCCCGTTACCTACGTCGACTGGTGATCGGAGCCCTGGAAGGGGGGGGGCGTGGCCATATCGGCTCGTCGATGTCGCCCATTGAGATTCTGCGCGTCCTCTACGACGACATCCTGAATCACAATCCCAAGGAGCCGGCTTGGCCCGAACGTGACCGTCTGATCTTGAGCAAGGGCCATGGCTGTCTGGCGCTTTACGCCTTGCTGGCTGACCACGGTTATTTCCCGGTAGACGAACTGGCAGGCTTTTGCGCTCAACCTTCACGGCTTGGCGGTCATCCAGAATATGGCAAAATTCCTGGGGTCGAAGCGTCCACCGGGGCACTCGGCCATGGCCTCTCGATCGGTGTTGGTATGGCGCTGGCTGCGCGTTTACAGCGGCGTCCGAGCCGGGTGTTCGTGGTGATGGGCGATGGCGAAATTAACGAGGGCTCGGTCTGGGAAGCGGCGCTGGCCACCGCCAAGCATCGGCTCGACCGGTTGGTAGCGGTGGTCGACTATAACAAACTCCAGTCCTGCGGCAGGGTCGAGGAGATACTCCCCCTGGAGCCGCTGGTGGACAAATGGCGCGCCTTCGGTTTCGCGACCGTTGAGGTGGATGGCCACGACATCGCGGCCCTCCGCGCACTCTTCTCGCGCTTGCCGCTGGAAGAGGGGCGCCCAACCGCTGTCATCGCCCACACCGTCAAGGGCAAGGGGATCCCCTTCGCCGAGGGCGTGGCCGAATGGCACCATAAATCCAAACTCTCGCGAGCCGATATCGCGGCTCTTTACGCAGCTTTGGCGGCTTAATCCGATGCGACAGACCAGTCTCGACATGGTTTATGAGCTTGCCAAGCGTGATCCGCGCGTGGTGTTCATCGGTTCCGACCTGGGGCCGGGCACCCTCAAGAAATTCAAAGCCGAGATGCCCGAACGTTACTTCATGGAAGGCGTTTCGGAGGCCAACGTCATCGGCATGGCCGCAGGCCTTGCCCTTGACGGTTTCATTCCCTACATCAACACCATTGCCACCTTCCTGACCCGGCGCTGCTACGAGCAGGTGGCCGTGGATCTGTGCCTGCACAAGTTGCCGGTGCGGCTGATTGCCAGCGGTGGAGGGTTGGTGTATGCGCCCCTGGGGCCAACTCACTTAGCCACCGAGGATATCGCCATCATGCGGGCGCTGCCCAACATGACGGTGGTGGTTCCCGCTGACGCCCAAGAGATGACCCGGCTGATGCCCGCCACCCTTGATGTCCTAGGACCGATGTATATCCGCCTAGCCAAGGGCGGCGATCCCATCGTTACTGCTCCTGAGGACGGCTTTACGCTCGGACGGGCGATCCTCAAGCGGAAACCGGGCGAAGTGCTGCTGGTTTCTACCGGCATTATGCTCGGGCGCATGCTTAACGTGGCGGACACCCTGGCAGCCGAAGGTGTCCAATGCGGCGTTCTTCATGTGCCGACCATCAAGCCGCTGGATGCCGGTACCATCCTCGATCTCGCCGGGCGGGTGCGCCTGATCGTTACCGCCGAGGAACACACTCTGACCGGCGGCCTGGGGAGTGCTGTGATCGAGTTGCTGGTGGACCGATTACCGGGGCCGTTGCCTCGGATCAAGCGCCTCGGTCTGCCCGACGCTTTCACCACAGAGTACGGCAGCCAGGACTCGCTGTTGGAAACTTGCGGCCTTGGCCCATCCACCATTCTGACGGCAGTGCGCGAGGCGCTGGCCTGATGTGGAGCCCGCTGACGACAGAGGGCCAACCGGCTCTAATCCTTCACGTAATGAGGCTTTCGTGGTAGCAATCAACTCCTCCGAACCGACGATTTTCTCTGCTTCGAAATTGCTGAAGCACCTGGACAGGATCGTCGAGTTGCAGAGCACCGGTGATACCCGGCCGGTGATGGTTAGGGTTGATCTCACCAATGTCTGCAACCATCGTTGTCCGATGTGCAATGGGGCCCCTGGTGCCCTGACCAGCGACCGATCCAGCCTATCTCTAGCCACCCTCGAAGGCCTCGCCAAGGATTTCAACACCCTGGGCGTCAAGGCGGTGGCACTGGGCGGCGGTGGCGATCCCAGCGTTCATCCCCAGGTCGCCGAGATCTTGCGGTTGTTCAAGTCCTATGGGCTGGAAACGGCAATGTTCACCAATGGTCAACTCATGCGGGAGAGCTTCTTAGACGCGGTTGTTGACTGTTGTAGCTGGATACGCATCAGCCTTGATGCCGACGGCCCGGAGATGTTCAAGGCGACTCACGGCATGGACGGCGGCGATTGGGATAAAGTTCTGGTCAACACGCGCAACCTCGTTGAACGGCGTGCCCGTAGGGGGAGTCCGATCGTGATCGGTGCCAGCTTTCTCATTGGCTCCCACACCCGGAGCGGCATCTACGGTGCAGCGGCGGTGGCGCGGGAGCTGGGCGTCGACTACATCCGAATGCGCCCCTACTTCACCTGGAACGGCGACCTGCCGTTCGACCGAGCAGAGGCAGAGGAGGTTCTCGCCGAGTTGGAACGGGCGATGACGCTCTCGACCGACAAATTCATCGTATCATACCCGAAGGCTCGGACTGAGTGGGTGAGTGGCAGTACGGGCCGGCCAACCTATAAGAAATGCCGTATCCATCACTTTATTACAGAAGTCAATGCCGACGGTAAAGTTCACCTGTGCTGCCATACCAAGTACAACTCAAAATATATTTTGGGTGACTTGTATGAGAAGTCATTTATCGATATGTGGCACTCGGAACAACGTAAGCAGGTCTATCGTAATATTGATTTTAATGACTGTGCGATACCGTGCAAGATGTCGGCCCATAATGAAATCCTGGAAATGATCGATGGCCCTGTAATGCACCCCAACTTTCTCTGATTTGGTTCTATGATGATCACACTCCCGGAGAACTATCTGCGTGAAAGTGATGAAGTCTTCTACACAACCGCTGCCGTGGTGACGGCTGGTCCGGTCGATTTAGACTTCCTTAAGGCCCGCGCAGCCGCCAATCCCCGACAGCGGGCACGACTGTGCGCCCACCCGGCTCCTGGCGACCGCCAACACGAGATGCTGATCGTCCATCATCGCGACGTCTATGTTCGTCCGCATCGGCACTTGAATAAGAGTGAATCGCTTCTTTTGATTGAAGGATTCGCGACCGCACTATATTTCAACGACACTGGTTCTGTAGAAAAAACATTATCGCTGGGAGCAGCAGGTTCGGGACGGTGTTTTTACTATCGTATGCCCGCAGGGGTCTTCCATTCTCTGGTGATCGAAAGCGAGTGGCTGGTTTTTCACGAGACCACCGCCGGACCGTTTGACCGAACCACCAGCGCCTTTGCCCCCTGGGCTCCCGATGGCAACGACCCCGCCGAGGGCCGCCGCTTTCTCGAAACCACCATTCGAGCCGCGACGGCATGGCTTGACGGCGCCGAGGCGATGCCGTCACTGTCGCCCCGCCCTTCACCCTGACAACGACGAGCGCCGTATCCGATGAGCATGTCCACGGTCTTCTATCGACGTTCCTGCTGTTGCGTCTGCACCTCGAGCGCCGTCGAGATGGTCTTTCCGCTGCGTCCGGTGCCGCTGTCGCCCAATGTCGGATCGAGCGACGAGGCCTTGCGCACAGAGGTCATGGTGCCGCTCGATGTTTGGCTCTGCCGTGACTGCGGACATATCCAGTTGATCAACATTGTGTCTGCGGATATGCAATACACCAACTACCGTTACACGACCCATATTTCGCGCGGCCTGCCAGAACATTTCAGGACGTTGTTCGAGGATATCAGTCTCCGCTTTACCCCCGCAGCTCGTGCCCTAATCGTCGAAATCGGCAGCAACGATGGCACTGTGCTCCGCTACTTCCAGGAGTCTGGGCAGACGGTGCTGGGCGTCGACCCGGCCCGGGAGATTGCCGAACGGGCGACGGCTTCGGGGATCGAGACCTGGCCGACCTATTTCACCACCGATCTGGCCGGTCGTATTCGGGCCGAACGCGGACCCGCGACGGTGGTCATTGCCAACAACGTGATGGCTAACACCGACGCCCTCGACGACATGATCGGCGGCGTGCGCGACCTGTTGGAGGAGGGCGGGGTCTTTGTATTTGAGACCCAGTACGGCGTCGACGTGTTTGAAAAGCGGCTGATCGACACGATCTACCACGAACACATCTCCTATTTTAACGTCAAGCCGCTTCAAGCCCTGTTTGCTCGCCACGGCATGGAGCTGATCGACGTTCAGCGCATCCCGGTCAAGGGCGGCTCGATTCGTGGGACCGCCCAGGTCGTGGGCGGCGGGCGGGCGGTTGCGGCCTCGGTCGCGGCGCTGATCGCCGAGGAAGCCGCGCTCGGCTACCACCAGCCCGAGCGCTTCGTGCAATTCACCCAGGAGATCGAGGCGTTGCGCGAGCACATCCGCAAGGTCGTCCTTGATCGCCTCGCAGATGGTCGGCGAGTCGCTGGTTATGGTGCCTCGGTGGGGTCGGTTACTCTGCTGCATTACCTGGATCTGACCGCAGCACTGGACTTCATTGCCGACGACGCGCCCTTAGGGCCGGCGCTGACCGGTCCGGGATACAGTATCCCGATTCTGCCCGGCGAGAACCTGCTGGTCCGCCGACCGGCCTTGACACTGGTGTTGGCCTGGCGATACGCCGAGAGCATTATGGCTCGGCATCAGGCCTACCGGGCCGATGGCGGGCAGTTTCTGATCCCGTTGCCGACGCTTGATATTCGATGACGGCCACGGTCTTACGGCCGTCTCGGGTGATTGTGCTCGGGCATTCCGGTTTCATCGGCCAACGCCTGATTGCCCACCTTCGGGCGACGACGCCGGAGTTGCCGGTCGTCGGCTGCTCGCGCCCGGACCTCGACCTCAGCGTTACCGCCGAGGCCGAACGGCTCGCGAGCCTGTTCGATGCTGGCAGCGTGGTGGTTTTCCTGGCCGCCGTCAAACGGCAGAGCGGCGACACCGTCCATAGCTTCATGCATAATAGCGCCATTATCGAGACTGTGGTAACCGCCCTGGCGCGGCAACCGGCGGCGCGACTGATCTATTTCAGTTCCGCAGCGATCTACGGCGAAGACGTGGCTCACCCGATCATCAACGAAGCCACGCCGCTCCAGCCACGGTCCTATTACGGCCTCTCCAAATTCACCGGAGAATGGGTGCTACGCCGCCATTGTCCCGAAGGCGGCCCCACCAGCCTGCTGTGTGTGCGGCCGGCAACCATCTATGGTCCGACCGAACCTGGACTCCCTTACGGTCCGACGGGATTTCTGCGCCAAGCCCTGGCCAACCGACCGATCGTCCTGTGGGGTGACGGCAGCGAATTGCGCGAGTTTCTTTATGTCGAGGATGTTGTCGAGTTGCTGGGACGTCTGATCCAAGAACCTGTTGCGGGCGTGCTCAATCTGGCTTCGGGGACCAGTTGGCGCTTCACCGATGTCCTCGATGCGGTTGCCACGACCATTGGCCAACCGCCGATGGTCGACAGTCGGCAGCGGAGCAAAGACAAGGTCGACAACCGCTTCGATGCCAGTCGGCTGCGCGGCCTGTTCCCAGATTTCCGCTTCACGTCCTTGTCCGACGGGATCGCTCGGACCTGTCGGGATCTGCTGCCGCTCGCCGCGCCTCTTGCCTAAAGGTTGTTTTCATGGACCATTGTCAGTTGTGTGGCGGTCGCGCTGTCGAGCCCCTGTTAGATCTTGGCGCTCATCCTTCGACCAGCGCCCTCCTCGTCGAGCGCGATCAGGCCGAACCGGCTTACGGCATTGCCGTTGCCCAGTGCGCGACCTGTGGGTTGATGCAACTCACGCAGCCGTGGCCGCACGAGGCTTTGATTCCGCGCTTCGAGTGGATGACCTATCGCGAGCCTGAGGACCATCTCGATGGAGTGGTCGATACCCTGATGGCGTTGCTGCCCGTGGGCAGCGACGGCGTGGTTGCCGGCATTACGACCAAGGACGACACGATGCTGGAGCGATTCCGCCAACGGGAGGGAATCCGGCAGGTCTGGCGCCTGGATTATCGAAACGACCTGGAACTGAGCGTCCCCCATGCCGGCATTGAGAGTGTTCAGCACGCCGTGACGCCGCACCGTTTGGCTTCGGTGGTGGACAGGCGCGGGCCAGCGGACCTCGTCATTGTCCGCCACATCCTGGAGCATGCCGAAGACATCCAGGAATTCCTGGCCGGGGTAGCCACCCTGGTTCGGTCGGGCGGTCTCCTGATGCTGGAGGTGCCGGACTGCACAACTGGCATCGCCGGCCATGACTACACCATGATCTGGGAAGAGCATTCGGTTTATTTCACGCCTGAAACCCTCTTTTCAGTGCTGGCCCGTCACGGTTTTACTACGGTTCACAAACTGGTAGTCCCTTATCGTACCGAAAACTGTCTGATTTTGATTGCCCGCAAAACGGGCGACATCGTCGAACCGATATGGCCATTGCCAACGGCTTCGCTGGCCAACGGCCGTGCCTATGCCGCCGATTTCCAGTCGGTTACCGCCCGCCTACAGGCGTTGTTCGCCGACTATCGGCTGCGGGGCGGCATCGCCCTCTACGGTGCCGGGCACCTCACCGCCTCCTTCCTGAATTATCACGGCTTGGCCGAGCACGTTTCCTTTGTGGTCGACGACACTCCCCAAAAGCAGGGGCTGTTCGTGCCTGGGGCCCGGTTGCCAGTGGTTTCCAGTGCGGTGCTGGCGGAAAGCGGAGTGATGCTGTGCCTGCTAGGCTTGGCGCCGGAGCACGAAAACAAGGTCATTGCCCGCAATTCCGCCTTCATTGCCCGGGGTGGAGTCTTCCGCTCGATCTTCGCGGGCAGCCGCCGGGCGATCCACGAGCTTTTCCTGCCCTTCGACGGAGATCTATCTTGAGCGACGCCTTCACTACCACAGTGGTCGATGCCGGAGGCCGCTACGGACTGCATCCGACGTGGAAACCGTTCAGCGGCGCCCTGAAGTACCACATGTTCGAGGCCGACCTCCAGGAGGCTCGGCGTCTCCAGGACAAGTACGCCCACCGCCGGGACGAGGTCACCATCGTCGGCAGCGCCTTGGCTGCGACTCCAGGCCCCCTGACCGTCAATATCTTCGCCAATCGGGCCATGAGCAGTGCTGCGGTGCGGAACCCGATTTCCGCATTGTTCCTGGAGGAGCGCCGGCCGGAAGTCGATATCATCGAGACGTTGGAACTCGAGGCCATCACTATAGACCAGTATGCCCAGGAACATAGTCTGAGCGTCGACTTCCTGAAACTCGATACCGAAGGCACGGAATACGATATCCTGCAAGGCGGCCTCGACCAATTGCGCCGGCATGTCCTAGCGGTGCGCTCGGAGGTCAGTTTTGATAATATTTTCGAAGGCAAGCCGCAGTTCGGCACCATTCATGAACTTATGCTGGCTCATGGCTTCTTCCTGCTTAACCTCGATTATAACGGACGCGGTGACTACCAGAACAGCTTCGTTAATGCCAACGGCCGTTATGGCATTTTGACCGCCTGCGATGCCGTTTGGATCAGGGGCTTCCCAGCGGTCTTCGATGGGGCACCGACACCGGCCGCAGCAATAGCTCGGGTGCTGAAGGTTGCCGCCTTTTGCCTACTCAACGACGCCAGCGATGTCGCCATGGATATCCTGCTTAAGGCACGACGTGCCGCCAACCTAGATTTGGCCATGGCCGAGGGCTCCCGACTGCATCAATTCGTTGATGTCGGCGTGCAGAAGCTGATATACAGCCTAAAGTGGCAGCCTGGACAATCTTTGCAGTACAATTACAATATATATCGAGAAATATTCAATAAAAATGCCAAAACAGTGAATGAATTCATGGAATCTCTGCTATTGAATCCGGACTGATGGGGCTTCCGAGGGGGTAGTCATGGAGGCTCGCAGTTGGCGAGTGTTGGTTACCGGCGCCGGTGGCTTCTTTGGACGCCGCATCGTCGGGCATTTATTGGAACGCGGTCATAGAGTTCACGCCCACTATCGAACGCTCGAATCGGATGCTGCGGTGCCGGTGGCGCGCCTGCATGTGCAGGCCGGGAACCTGTGTGCAGGCCTAGATCTTCCCGAGGGCCTGGACCTCGTCATCCACGCTGCGGCGGCTGGACAGCTTGGGCTCGGGACCGCTGACTGCCTCACCGACAACCTCGACACAACGCGGGCGGTGTTGGCTGCGGTCCTAAGCCGCAGGGTGCCCCGGCTCCTCTTCCTGTCATCGATGGCGGCCATCGGCTATGGCGACGGGCCCGTGGTTGACGAGACCAGCGGCGTGGTCAACCCCCATGCCTATGGCATGGCCAAGCGCCTGTGCGAATGTCTGTTCGAGGACTCTGCGGAACACCTTCAAACGCTGATACTGCGGCTTCCCAATGTCCTCGGGCGCGGCTGCCGGGAGCACTTCGTTTCCGAAGTCTTCAAACGGCTGCGCCGTCATCAACCCGTCACGGCCTTCAATCCCGATCGCCCGTTCAACAGCATTATTCACGTGGACGATCTTTGCCGGTTTGTCGGCAGCGTGATAGACCAGGGCTGGAGCAAAACCGAGCTTTTGTGCCTAGGTAGCGCCGAGCCGCTCACGATCGCGGCGGTCATCGATAGGTTGGCCCAGAGTTGCGCCTCCTGCTCACCAGTGACTTGGGCCTCAGCGCCCCGGCCGTCCTACTTGATCTCGACCCGCCGCGCCGAAGCAGGCTATGGCTACCGGCCCGAACCGGTGGCGGTCGCACTCGATCGCTATACGCAGGAAGAATTAACGATACCGATTTATACCAATGGCCTTGGACGTTGACACGTCTGCGGCGCCCTCAGACGCCGGGCGGGCGCATCCGCGCCCTTGGCTTCGCGCCATGGGGCGCGCGGCGGCGGTCGCCGCCGATACCAACGGCACGGATCATTGTCTAGGGCCG
>CAIXKV010000211.1 GCA_903920145.1 uncultured Rhodospirillales bacterium | reverse complement strand
CCCTGATACTGACACATCGCCGGTATCGGGCCGCGACGGCGGCCCCGCGCGCCCATGCGCGCGAAGCCAAGGGCGCGGATGCGCCCGCCCGGCGTCTGAGGGCAGCCTTGATGAGTCACCATCAAGGCTCGATGGTATGAGCCCATGACGCTTTATCTCATGCCAATGGCCTTGGACGTTGACACGTCCGCAGCGCCCTCAGACGCCGGGCGGCGGCATCGATCTCGGCGAGCAACCGATCCCGGTCTCGAGGCAGCGTGCCTGCCAAAGGCAGGGCATTGCTGGGGTGATTCGAGCGAAAAATCACCGGCGTTGGCGGTGACAGCCGCTCGATCAAGCCTCGCAATTCGGCCAAAAGGTCGTGATCATCGGCAGGCTCGAAAGGCTGCCCTATACGCTCGGCATGGCGAGCCGGAAACCGCCCGCCACCTCGGACGCCAACATCAGATGCAGTGTCGACAGGTAGGTGGGCGGCTGCCGGTTCACAAGATCGGCGGTGGCTTCCCTGTGCTCCCGACGACAGGCCCGCCCACCCAGGCCGAGGATCACCGTTGCCGACACTTTGAGCCCGCTGACCCGGCACCGCTCTAAAGCAGCCTTCATCTGACGAACAGACCGTTAATAGCCTTTGGGCTCACCGACATAGGAGACGCGCCATTCCCGGTTCAGCGCCCTGGCCAACGCTTCAATTCGACGATCCACCACATCGCCACGCAGGGCCGCGAGATCAGCAGGTAGCAGCAATTCCAGCCGGTCCGCCGCCAATCGCAAAACGATTCGATTCAGCAAGCCGGTCAAGCCGCCCGTCAAGCTGTGGGCCAAGCGTAACGCTAACCCCAGAACTTCGGCCCGGATCAACTGGCCATCACTGAGCAGCGGGCGCAACGGACGCAGCAACGGGTCATCGATTCGACCGCCATACCGGATCAGACTGGTGACGGCCAATTGCGCCCGTTCGTGATGCTCGATCCCGACCACCGGCAGGCGTGATACCCGTTCGAACGCATGTTCAGCCCGATAATCGGGATGTTCAGCCCAACATAAATCACTCAGCAGACACGCCACCCGCCGCAATCGTAAAGCCGGCAGGTCTTCCCCCGCAAACAGGCCATCGGTCCAAGCGGTGAGAATCTCTCCCGAACCGAATCGCCCCTGATGGGTCGCAAGGTCGGCGCAAGCGCTGACCAGCGGATCCAGGCGTTGTTCGTCGGACGGCAGCAAATCATACAAATGGCCTTCACGCAGGCCATACGATGAGAAGGTCACCGTCTGGGCTTCGAGAGTACGGATCAGGCCCTCCAGCACCAACGCGGCGTAGGGCAGCGTGTCACCGCGCCGCCGCGATACCATCGGCATCTTCTCGAAAGCGCCTTTTCCTTGGCGCCCAACCTGATTAGCGAAATCAGCGGCCTGGGTACCACTAATGGCATAGTGATGGATGACCTTCAGCGGGTAGTTATTCTGGCTCATATGCAGTTTAGCAATGGAGCGCCAACTTCCGCCCACCACATACAATTGCCGACGCCGAAAGCCCTTTAACCACCCGGCCTTCTCCAAATGCTGTTCGATCACGCGGGTGGCCACGGCAGGCCGATCGCCGCAGGCTTCGATCAGCCGCAGCGGCCCTAACGGTAAGGTGATCCGGGGGCCAAGGGCGCCCCGCTCCAGCCCCGCCAGTTCCAGGCTGCCGCCGCCAAGGTCGGCAACCACGCCATCGGCTTCGGGGATTGCCGACAGAACCCCCAACGCCGACAACCTGGCTTCTTCCTCGCCGCTGATCACTTGAACTTCGAGCCCAAGCCGGTCCCGCAGCGTCGTCACAAAATCTTGGCCGTCCTGTGCGTCGCGCACCGCAGCGGTGGCCAACACGTCAAGCCGAGCCACCCCCATCGCGTCGGCCAGAGCCTTAAACCGTGACAGGTTGCCAAGCGCCTGGGCCAAGCCCTCGGCATTCAACTGCCCCGCCCGCTCGACGCCCCGTCCCAAACCGCACAACACCTTTTCATTGTAGATCGGGACCGGAGCCCGACAGTTGCGGTCATAAACCACCAGCCGAATCGAGTTGGAACCAATGTCAAGCACGCCGATTCGGGCGGTGTGCCGGGGAGAATCGGTCCAGTCTCGGGCAAAAGGAAGAGGCATGATTTAGATCACCGACTTGAGAACCAATCGCGGCGGGATGCGCGCGGTGGTCAGCGCACTGCCTCGACCGGAGAGGCTGGGGTTGGTCATAAAATAAGTATGGGCGCTGAAACATTCGGAACTCGGAGCGACTCGGCGGTAATCGCCACCGCCGGTCAACAGCCAACTGTTGGTTTCATCCTTGAGGTTGGCCACCATAATTTGATCGACCACCTGTTGATGAACCGTCGGGTTATCGACCGGGACCAAAGTTTCAATTCGTCGATCCAGATTACGCGGCATCCAGTCCGCCGATGATAAGAATACCAGGGCAAGATCAGACGGCAAGCCGTGGCCATTGCCAAAGCACACAATCCGGGTATGCTCCAAAAAGCGGCCCACGATACTTTTGACTCGAACGTTTTCCGAAAGTCCAGAAACGCCTGGACGCAAGCAACAGATGCCGCGAATAACCATATCGATCTTCACGCCCGCCTGAGAGGCGCCATAAAGCTTATCGATAATGTCAGGATCAACCAGTGAGTTTAGCTTCAGCCAGATTTGCGCCGGTCGTCCGGCTTGGGCATGAGCAATTTCGGCGTCAATCAACTGATTGAGCCGCTGGCGTAGGGTGATCGGAGCCACGGCCAATTTTTCTAAGACCTTGGGCGTGGCGTAGCCGGTCATATAGTTGAACATCACCGCCGCGTCATGGCACAAGGCGCGATCGCAGGTGAAGAAGGATAAATCGGTATAGATGCGGGCCGTGATCGGGTGATAGTTGCCGGTTCCGAAGTGAACATAAGACCGCAGGCCACCGCTTTCACGCCGCACCACCAACGAAACCTTGGCGTGAGTTTTGAGGTCGACAAAGCCGTAAACCACTTGGGCTCCAGCCCGCTCGAGATCGCGGGCCCAACGGATATTAGCCTCTTCATCGAACCGGGCCTTAAGCTCAACCATCGCCGTCACCGATTTTCCGGCTTCGGCGGCTTCCACCAACGCCTGAACAATCGGAGAATTCTTGGAGGTTCGATACAAGGTTTGCTTAATCGCAACCACGGCAGGATCACGGGCGGCTTGACGGACAAACTGCACCACCACATCAAAGCTCTCATAGGGGTGGTGAATGATAATGTCCTTGTGACTGATCGCCGCGAAGCAATCGCCGCCAAAGTCGCGAATCCGTTCTGGAAAACGAGCGTTGTAAGGAGCAAAGACCATATCCGGGCGTTCGTCTATGATCATCTGGCGGGTATCCGCCAAACCTATCAACCCTTCCAATAACCATACGTCTTCCTGCGCAACCCGAAGCTGCTGCCGAAGAAATTCCCGTAACTCTTCGTCCATACCGGCATTGACCGCCAGCCAGATCACGCTCCCCCGGCGTCTCTGCTTCAGGGCACTTTCAAAGGTCCGCACTAAATCTTCGGCTTCTTCGTCAATTTCCAATTCACTGTCCCGCAGAATACGGAACACCCCGTGGGCGGTGGGCGTGAAAGGAGGAAATAGTCGGTTGAGGAACAGCAAAACCACCCGTTCTAACTGCACGAACCGAATTTCCGAACCAGGAAGACGAATAAAGCGTTCCAATTGGGCGGGCAACGGAACCAAGGCATCTAGCGCTTTCCCTTTGACCGGATCAAACAGGCGAAGCGCCAGCGCAAACCCCATATTGGGGATAAACGGAAACGGATGGGCCGGATCGACCGCCAAGGGTGTTAGCAGCGGAAAAATTTCGGACAGGAACCGCTGCTCCAGCCATTCATGCTCGGAATCGGTCAACTCTCCGGTGTCAACCAACGACACCCCGGCCTCGCGCAATTCCTGACGCAGAGTCAGCCAGCAGCTCTGTTGATCATGAAGCAACCGCCCGCCGCGTCGGTTGATGGCCGTCAATTGTTGAGAAGGGGTGAGATTATCGGGGCTTGCGGTCAAAATCCCTCGGGAAACCTGAGCCTTTAGGCCAGCCACGCGAACAATATAGAACTCATCAAGATTACTAGCACTAATCGACAAGAAGCGTAGGCGTTCCAACAGAGGATGATGACTATTTGTGGCCTCTTCGAGAACTCTTTGATTAAACTCAAGCCATGATAGTTCACGATTAATAAAACGTCCCGGAAAATTATCCTCGTGCGGAACCGGGAGAGAAGGGGATAAAAGCGTCTCGTGCAGGCTGGTCATGGGCGCGTTGCTCTCCGGGTCCGCAGGGCAGACTCCGGCGTCATAATGACCACCGGAGCCAACGGGATCATACCACAGTCCCCAGGACACCCCCTACTCTGGAGCGAATCACTTCTTTTGATACTTGGCCGGCAGTAGGCTGTTGAGATGCGCCTTCAAATCCTCTTCCAATGAGACATAGCGGCAGGAGAGGGATCCGCGCTGGTGGTTGGTGGCGGTGACGACCATCCCCACCGGGGGGCCGAAACTCTGGCCGATCACCAGCCGCGCCGACAGGGTGTCGCCGCGTTTGGGATGGGGCGGATCGGGCCAATGCAAGGACAGGCCTCCGAAAGACCAGTCGAGGGTGATAAAACGGCGATTCTCGACCACGATATCCAAGGGTGGCGTACTGAAACGCCGCATCTTGCGCCGCTCCTTGGGGCCAGGGCCATCGGGTGTCCAGGGCGAACGCTTGACCGATCCCAAATCCACCCCTCGCAAGCTGGTGCCCTGTAAAATGCAGCCGCCGACATCGGCATTGGACATGACCGCACCGGCCAGCGTGGCATTGGTCAGGTCGGCGTCATGCAGGATGGCACCATCGAGATTAACCGGCCAAGTCCGCCCACTGCCCAAGGCCATAGCATCCAGGCGAGCGCCAGCCAAATGGGCACCGGCCAAGTTGGCGCGCCGCAGATTGGTCCCGCGCAGCGAGGCTTCTTCCAGGACCGCCCCACGAAGATCACTGTAGGATAGGTCGGCCATGTCCAGACGGACGGCGGTCAGCGGCAAGCCCGCCAACCGGCAGCGCCGCAGACGGCCACCCGAAATATCCTGTCCGGCCAGAGCCGTCCCCGACACTTGCATGCCTTCGATATCGAATCGCCGGCCCTCTCGCCCGCCGCTGGCCATCCACTGGCCATGGGACTCGACCAGAGTTCGCAGGGTCTCCGGCGGCAGCTCGCGGTAAGCCGGCTCGGCAGAGCCCCCAGCGGCGTTGACCCTAGCGAATTGCGAGGGCGACAGCCGCGAGGTGTCGATGACGGTCCCCCCGAAGCGGGCGTTTTCAAGATTCGCCCCTCCCAACTCGGCCCCCACCAGCACGGTTCGACTGAGATCAGCCCCGGCGAGGTCAGCGTCGTTTAAGTCGGCTCCCGACATGTCGCAGCCGGACAGGTTGGCTTCGCACAAAACGGCGCGGTTCATCTGGGCTTCGGTCAGCCGGGTGCCGTTTTCATCGCCAGAGACCGTGCGACCGGCTCGAAAATCCGCACCGCGCAAAACGCAATGACTCAGGATGGCTTTGTGCAAGTTGGCACCGCGCAGATCGGCGCCGGTCAGGTTGGCCCCGGTCAAATTGGTGCCTTCCATATCCGCACCGAACAGATCGGCGCCGTTCAGGTCACTTTCACTGAGATTGGCGTGGGCCAAGTTGGCGCCGGTCAACTTGGCGCGGTCCAGGCGGAGCTTCCGTAAGGTCAGGCCCGACAAATCGCGAAATGACAAATCGGCCCGTCGACCACCGACCCCCTTCACCCACTTGCCGTGAAGGACCAGTTCGGCGTTGATTTCGGTTATTTCGGCTTCGCTTTGCTGGGCCATGACCCACCCTTGACATGATCGTCGCTGCCACCCGTCATCGTCAGGAGCGGAAGACCCGACGAGGCCCAAATCGTTCGCCATTCAACGATACGGATCTATAGGCCAGCTCTATAGGCCAGCGCACCAATCGTATGCAAGCGCAAGCATCAGCGCCGCTTATACGCCTGGATGTTGACGCCTCCTACCATCGAGCTTTAATGTTGAGATATTATACCGGCGAGCCCTGATACTGACACATCGCCGGTCCTCGGGCCGCGACGGCGGCCCCGCGCGCCCATGCGCGCGAAGCCAAGGGCGCGGCCCGAGGACCGGCGGTGTGTCGTGGTTAGGACTCGCCAGTAGAGACCTCAGATTCGCGCCGACTCCAGCCCCCGCTGTTCAGCGATTTCCAACAGATTCTTGATCTCTTCAGAGACCCACCATTTCGAGCGCCGCCGCTCCTCGCGGGACATGGTCACCACGCGGTCGATCAAGCGACGCTCCAAAGGAGCCCATTCGGTCCTACGGCGCAGACACTGCTCAACCACGCTGATCAAGGCGATGTTCAAAGCGGTAATCTCGACTCGCCCGCCCACCAAAGCCGCCAACTCAGCCAGCCGGGCCAAAGCCAACACATCCTGATCCGGCTTGGGCTCTGCCGCGCTCGCCGAAACCAAGCTATTAAACAGCCCCACCACATGCTCACCAACCGCCGGCACCCAGGAACGCCCGGACGTCGCCACGTCGCGTTTGGTAAAGCCGGTATGGAACGCAGAAATGAACAGCACCGCCTCGACCAACGGAGCCGGCGCACTGCGTTGATTCATGGCCAGAATGCGCTGCGTCACGGTCTGCGTCACGTCCATTTCGACGATAGCAATCAACCGGCTAAGAGCCATGTTCATCATGGTCCGCGCCCGCTCGTCCTGTCCGGCATCGACAGAACCAGCGGCATCATACCAGCCAAAGACATTGCGAAGCAGGGCGTCAGGCTGGAGCTGCTCTATTGTTGAATGAACCTGAACCGGCTTTGCAATCCACCGACTTTCCAGCCATTGACGCAAACGCTGAACTGCAAATTCAAAATGACCGACAATCGCATCGCGCGCCAAGGGAGTATTGAAGGCATCAAAAACCCGAAGGGCGAAATCAGGTTCCCGATGACCATGAACCCGAGCCAGCGCCAAACCACAGCCGCCGTCGACCGAACATTTGTCATCCCGAACCAAACGTTGGGATACCTTAAGCAAAGCATCAGCTTCGGTTGCCACCGCCGAGCGCCCAAACGTTTTCCAGGCGGGAGCCGTCTCCAGCATAAACTCTAAGGTTGCAATATCAGCAGCGGTGAACGGTGCGGCATTACGAAAGCCGCGCTCCTTGGTCAGCCGAGCCCGGTGTCCGTTAGCCTCCGTCACCAGTCGATTGATGACTTGGGGCTTCCCCCGACAACTGGCCAAAACCGCCAGACTCTCCCGCCGCAAATCATCGCTCCAGACCCTAGCACCTGCCGAGCTGAAGACTTGTTCCAACGGCAAATCGCGCGCAAGCTCGGTGACAGTGGTCTGAATTTCCCCTGTCAACCGCTCCATAAAACGGGACAGGGCAAACCACCAAGCTCCGGCATCGATCACGTGGAGGCACGCCGGTAAGCGACTCTCACAAAGAAGCGTCAGGTCATCACGGACTAAAATGGGATCAAACCAGCCAGTCCAGAGTCTTCTTGCATGTTCTGTGCGCGCACCATTCAATAACTCTACCAGAATTCGAGCAATATTTCGCCCCATTTGGGCATGCTGTAATTCACCTTGGCTGACCATTTCAAACAAGCGACTTTTTTCCGTGCGGCCCAGAGGCGTCAACACTTGCCGCACTTTTTCCAGGCTGGCTTGCCCCCGCCCATTTTCAGCCGCGATGGCCGAGATCGGATTTTGTCCTTTCTCCGGCCCCTTGGGAGGCGACTCACTCACTGTTTTCGCTCCTTCTGGGCATCACAGCCACTCCGAACTTTACCACCTTGCCTAATCAAAAAACCCTGAAAATCGTAAAGAAAACCTTTCCACCCGACTTGGTGCTCACTCGCCCAACCGGCCCAGCCAGCGCCACCCGCTCCCGCTTATCTACGCAAAAAAGACGATATTCGCTATCGGATCATGTCCTAACAATCATTCAAAGTCCAGAGCGGAGAATCCACCACTCCCGCCACACCTACCCAATGAACATCATTTGCTTGCAATGGCAGGTCTTCGTTCACTGAATTTTATGGCAGTCGCCCCTGCACCAACGTTTTATAAGCACTCTATTTTTTATGAAAAAACTGTAACAAAGCAATGTATTCAATCTAATATCCGATGTCAATGCTGCCGTCGATGGTGGGTTCCTTCCTGCCATCCTTTTCAATCGATCCCTACCCCCATCTCCCTTTATGCTGCGGTCTCATTTTTAAATTACCATTGACGCCTTCGCCCCCTTCCGTCACTCCCTTCGGCGCGAAGGGCTTCGCCCTCTTCCGGGAACAGGTCATGAATCAGCCAGAGACCATCAACACCAGCAAGCACGATCGGGACCGTTTCGTGGCATTGGCCTTTTGCTGGGGGGATTTGCTGTTCGAGCTGGATGTATTCGGCACCATCACCTTCTGCGCCGGCCCGCTCGAGGCGTTTACGGGCTCGGCTTCGCAACAGGTCATCGGCACCCAATTTGTGGACATGGTTTCCTCTGCCGACTCGATGATTTTCGAGTCCTTTCAACGAAAAACCCGCGACAAGGTCCGCCTTGACGACCAAATGATCCGCCTGAAACGGGCAACAGGAGCCGTGATCGATGTTCTTGTTTCAGGGTATTGGATGGATGAGCGATTTTACTTAGCCCTGCGATTGCGCGGAAAAGCAGGACGGCCCCCTTTGGTCAATCAATCCCAGCCCGACTTCGCCGACACTGAAACATTCTCGCAAAAAGCCGGAAGGCAGATCAAAACCCTGGAAGCCCAGGGACAGACGCCAGAAATGGCCATCATCGGTATTCCTGGCCTGGATGAACTCCGCGACTCCCTGGATGAGACACGGGCCAAGGCGGTTTTGGCTTCGGTTGGGCTCTGCCTGTCAGCCAGTTCCATCGGCGGTGAGACGGCGGTCAAGATCACCGACGAAACCTTTGGCCTTTTACAGAATCCAGGAAACGACCTTGGCGGATTGCACAGTCGTCTGTCGGCAGCCATCTCTGCTATCGCACCTGGCGCCTCGAATCTTCAGCTCAGTAAAGTCTCTCTGGCGCTGGATGTCGCCCGCGACTTGAGTGAGCTAGACTTGACCAGAGGCTTAATGTATGCTCTGGGATCAGTTCAAAAACAAAGCCTTCGAGGTAGTGAAGTATCCTCGATTTCAGAAACAATTTTTGCCTCAATTTCGCAAAGCCTCTCTGATATTCGTAATTTTCGTCAAATTATTGATGAAAAAAAATTCTTTGTCGCGCTTCAGCCGATTATTGACATAAGGCATGGAAATATTCATCACTTTGAGGCATTATGTCGTTTCGATATTTCTTTACCGCACAATTCACCCTATCAATACATTACCATGGGGGAAGAAGCCGGCCTTATTCATGAGTTTGATGTTGCTATGGCTGCAAAAGTTATTGCATTATTCAAAAAACTGCCCATTAACAATCAAAAGTATTCCGTATCAATTAATATCTCTGGATTTTCCATTGGCGTTCCCGAATATGTTGATGCTTTGCATGCCTTATTGCAAGAAAATCCGTGGACTCAAGGTCGTCTGCTATTCGAGATCACCGAATCCTATCGCATCAGCGATCTGGATGTCGTGAATAAATTTATTCAGGGATTGCGGCGCAATCATTACAAGGTATGCCTGGATGATTTTGGAGCCGGGGCCGCTAGTTTCCAATATCTTAGCGCCTTGGATGTCGACGTAGTCAAAATTGACGGCAGCGCCGTCCGTAATGCCCAGAAAGCCACCAAAGGCCGGGCTTTCTTAACGGCGCTCACCGAACTCTGCGCCCGCCTGGGTGTCAAAACCATCGCCGAAATGGTCGATAGCCCCGAAAGCTTGGCCTTTGTTCGCGATTGCGGATGCGATTACGTTCAGGGCTTTCTGTTCGGCAAGCCATCCCGCGACGCTGCCGATTTCCACCCCCTGCCCAATCTAAAATTGTTTCGATAGGCTGATAAGAACAAGTGAAAGAGGCATTAGCGTTTTCGGCGCCCCCCGCTAACGGCATACCAGCGGGCCGCGCACGACCCCGCATAGGCGAACATCAATAGCCACCAACCGCCAAGCGCCAGGGACAAGCCCAGGAGCGTCGCCATCACCCCCTGAATCACCCCAAACCGCCCCGAAACACTGCCCGCCACCGCCCGCAGCGTCAGCTCAAGATTTGAGGCGATCTCCCACAGGACAAACACCACCACCGGCAGAAACACCGGCCACGGCGGATGCCGCACGGCCAGCGCCACCGCCAATGTCGCGACCAACGGGGAGGCCCACCACGGGACTCCGGGAATCACCGGGCGGGCCACGTCCCCATCCTGACCGTTCTACGGTACCCGTGGCGGCGGCGGCGCCACCACAGGAGCCGGCGCTGCCGTCGGTCCTACGGGGCGAGCGGTTTCGACCAACCGCCGCTCCGGGGCCGGCGTGCGAGCCTCAACGATCATCACGACGCCATGCTCGGCGGCTCGCGCCTGAAGCCGCTCCATCCATTGACCATGAACACGCTGCCGGGCCGCTGCGTCCCGAGCATCGCGGATTTGCTGCCGGTAAAGCTGGCGATCCGCTGCCGACATCAGGTCACGAATCCGAACCATCGTGATCACCGCTACCGGACGCGTGACGATTCCCGCCGGACCTGCCGCAGCCGCCGTAGTCGTCGTTGCTGGTGCCGCCGTCGCTGCTGTCGCAACCGAGGCATCGGCCCCCATCACCAACCCAGCCAACACGGCGCCAAAAACCAGGGCGCCACCACGCTGTTTCCATGTGCGCATCTTTGCAACCCTCTTTCACCACACTGCAAAACCCGGCGATCTTCGCCGATCTTGCCCGAAGTTTCCAGGACTGGCTCTCGACGCGATGCGCCGAAAACGTCCATGGAGAGAATTGTTGCTGATTGGCCTCAGGGCCATAGGATAATCAACCTACGATTTTCGAGTCACGGCCCGGCTCGCCTCCCAGCTCCGCCCCATTTCCAGGAGTCTTTTGGATAGGCTGATAAAGTCGACAGGCTGTTGTGCTTCTGAAATATTGCTAACCTCTAATGGTCAATAGACAAGGGAGGATAAAATCGTGGCTCCAGCCCAAAAAATCGAGCACACCTCGGATCCCGTCGTCACCGACCGTCGGACCAGCCATGGGGAAGGAATTGTGTCCGGGTCAACGCGCGGTTATACCAGCCCTGTTCTGGGTGAGGATCGCGACCGCACACCGAGCCGGGCTGCCTCCATTCGCACCGGCTTCGCCTCCAGCGGCGGCTGGGTCTCTTTCCACTGAGCCTTTAAGGGGTTGATTGTTCGACGGTACGAAGCCAGTTGCACAGAATTTCCTGACGCGCCGCTTCCGATTTCACGCATGATCCATCCGGTGATGGCAGGCGTGGCGGAGGCGGTGCTGTCGTGGGCGCGCAAAGGAAAAAGCCCCGCCTCGACTCAGCAGGCGCCGCGACCGGAAATCAACGCTGGAATGGTCTTGAACAGGATCGCCACGTCGTGCCAGAAGGTCCAGTTCTTGACGTACCAGCAATCCAGTCGCACCCGAGTCGGATAGTCGACATCGTTGCGGCCGCTCACCTGCCACAATCCGGTGATGCCTGGCCGAACCTGATAGTAATAGGCGATGTCGGCGCCATACCGCTGAATCTCGGCGGGCACGATGGGACGCGGCCCCACCAAACTCATGTCCCCCCGTAATACATTCAGCAGTTGCGGCAATTCATCAAGGCTGGTCTTACGCAAAAAGCGGCCAACGGCGGTGATCCGGGGGTCGCGCTTTAATTTCATATCCCGTTGCCATTCGGCGGCCGCCTCAGGATCACGAGCCAAATGCTCCTTCAGCACTTGATCCGAACGGACAATCATCGAGCGAA
Source organism: uncultured Rhodospirillales bacterium (assembly GCA_903920145.1). Classification (GTDB taxonomy): domain Bacteria; phylum Pseudomonadota; class Alphaproteobacteria; order Azospirillales; family Azospirillaceae; genus BOG-933. The sequence continues at coordinate 13,359 of CAIXKV010000211.1, read as the reverse complement.
ACTTAAAGCACGGAAAGCGTTTGCCGCCGAACCCGACTCGGACTTGACGATAGAGAATCGGCCCTCCGTCAGCCTTGATGGCCAGCACGATCACCGCCAATACGGGCGCAACGGCTAGCAAGGCCAACATGATCAGCCCCGCTCCAACCAAGTCCGCCCCTCGCTTGAAAGCCTGAGCGACCGGGTGAGTCAGATTGGTCCGCCCCATTAGCATGACCATGTCGTGACTGAGCACGTAAACTGGATTCAAGCTAAAAACTGGGATGCCGGCAGTTGCAGGAACCAAGGCAAAGGGCAGGGCTTGACGAGTCAAGGCCGCAATCAGGCCGTTACACTGGGCCGAATCGTGGGTGTCGGGCACCACCAGCACGAAATCCGCGTCGAATCTCCGATACAGCGCCTCGGTACTGTCGGCACCATCTCCCAACGCCAAAGCCGCTGGATTGACCGTCGCCACCACTCGATACCCCAAGGTGTGCTCGGCCTTGACCATACGGGCCGCCGCCGCCGCGTCAGCCGGGGCGCCAACAATCACCGTGGCTAAGTCCCAGGTGCCGCGCCGTCGCAAGCAACGCTTGACCAGATAGCGTGCAATCATCATCAAGGCAAACGCCAATAACCACGTCTCAACCAGACAAACCCGTGAGACTTGTACTTTCATGAGATATTGTAAAAAGCCATCAAGAACAGCCGCCAACGATAACGCGGCCATAATTTGTTTGGTTTCAGTCCAAAAAGGCAACCGGGTATCGTAATGGCCGCGCTCATTGTGCCAGATCAGCACGAATCCTGACAACAACAGGAACTGAAACATCCGGGCGCGGATTTCCGCACTTAACGCAACCTTCGAGATATTATGATACAACTCTTCTTCGACCAACAGTGATAGTAGCACGGCCAGCAAAAAAGCCAATGCCAACGCCCCAAGATCACCCAATAACAACGCCGCGTGGTTGTTGATGGTGGAGATGCCAGCCCGATCGGTGTGCGGCAAGCGAACGGGCGATCCCGCGAACGCCGAGATCGGTTGTTCGGAATGATGCAGGGTCATCGAAAAACCACCTGTGCCCAAGCAAGTTCAAACCGGCGACGGAACGACGCGATCGGCACACACCGATCGGCGGCCCGCCTGGTCACCAGGACGGAACGTCAAAACACGACGAACAACCATATCATGCCCCTTCGAATCTGTTCCACTTTCTCGGTATCATTTCCATGGCGATTCTGGGAACAAAATGGTGTCGCAAGGACGACCAGACCCGAAGCCATGACACCGACACAGTGCTGGTCCTTGGGCCGCGATGGCGGCCTCGCGCCTCGGTGCGCGGAAAGCCCCTGGTTCCTGCCGAGCAAAGTTTGTTAAGGTCCGACCGTGTCTTCCCGCCTTCTGGCCTGACCGGGCCTGCCTTCCGAAAGCCATTTCCCATGACCACTCTCCAGGCGATCATCCTCGCCGTCATTCAGGGCGTGACCGAGCTGTTCCCGGTGAGCAGTCTTGGCCACGCGGTGCTGCTCCCTCCGGTGCTGGGTTGGTCCATCGACCAGCATTCGCCCCAATTTTTACCGTTTCTGGTGGTCTTGCATCTGGGAACAGCGGTGGCGCTCATGGCGTATTTCTGGCGCGACTGGGCTGATTTGCTCTTGGCGGTCCTCGGACAAGGAGATCCAGAGCAGCGGGCCGCCAACCTTCGGCTGTTGATCATGCTGGTGGTGGCCACTCTGCCGGCGGTGGTATTGGGCTATTTGGCTAACAAACCGCTTCGGGAACTTTTCGCCGAACCACTGTTCGCTGGCATTTTTCTGACCATGAACGGCGTTTTGTTACTGGCCGGGGAGCGTCTGCGCCGGTCAGCAGGAGAACTGGCTATTGCCGACCTGGGGATGATTGACGCCCTGTTAATCGGCGGATGGCAGTGCGTGGCCCTATTCCCTGGCATTTCTCGTACCGGCTCAACCATCGTGGGCGGGCTGCTGTGCGGGCTGCGTCATGATGAAGCGGCCCGTTTTTCCTTCCTGATGGCCACCCCGATCATCATCGGAGCCTCGGCGTTGGAAATTCCTAAGATGTTTCATCATGTGGATGGCGCCGCAGGTGGTAGCATTACTGGATTGGCTTTGATTGCCGGCTTGGTTGCGGGTCTCGCCGCTTATGCCAGTGTTGCCTTCTTAATGCATTACTTCAAAACCCACGAGATTAAGGCCCTTAACCCCTTCGGCTATTATTGCTTGGCCGCTGGCCTTGCCGCGATTGTGTGGTTTGCCTGAACTCCTTGGGGACGGGGCATTCGCAAACCCTGCCCGCACCGGCAAAGGGCTAGGCAGCCCTTCGACACCGGCGAGTCATGACCATGACACATCGCCGGTCCTCGGGCCGCGACTGCGGCTCTGCGCGCCTACGAGGCTGGGGCGATGGGGCGGTGCCCGGCAAAGCTCAAGGAGCGACGCTATCCCAGCTTATGGACCGCCGCTCCTATGATCCTTGATTTCAAATCGAGCCCACAAAGTCCTTCTTCCCCACGTCCAGCCCACTCATCCGTAAAATAGCGTAAGCTGTGGTCAAGTGGAAATAGAAGTTTGGTGTAGCAAAGCCAGTCAAGAAGCCAATTCCTGTAAAATTAAACTCCATATCGTGGATTTTAAAGGAAATTGGGCGATCCTCGCTTCCATTAATTTGATCCGGGGTCAAGCTAGCGAGGAAATCTTGGGTCTTGGTCAACCGCTCCTGAAGCTCGGCAAAGGTTGTTTCGGTATCGGGGAAGACCGGGCTATCAATCCCGGCCAACCGGGCCCCGGCCCCTTTGGCAAAATCGCTCGCCAATTGGACCTGGCGAAGCAGGGGAAACATATCAGCAAAAAGCCGGGTCGCCAGCAAAGCCGAGGGAGCGATCCCTCTGGTTTCTGCATATTCAGCGGCTTTGGACAGAATGCCAGACAAATTGCCGAGCATTTTCTGAAAGACCGGGATTGACGCTTGATACATCGTGACCGACATGACCGCACTCCCTGACTGTTGATGCCAGCGAGTGTAAAGGGCAATCCTTCCAATAGCCACGGATATTAAAAAATGATCGGCGCAAAGTGAGGTGAGGTGAGGTGAGAACGCCGTTCCCAACCTCACAACGCCGATACTACAATGAAACCGCTTCCACTTTCCGATTCTGCTCCCGCGTCTTCAGGAACCGAACCCCCGGAAAGTCTTCCTGGGTGCGATTGAGGTGCCAAGCGTTGCGGGCCAAAAAGACCAGCGCCCCGTCATGATCCTCGGCAAAGGCTGAACGATTGGCGTCGACCATGCGCTTTAACACCAGGGGATCGTCACACTCCACCCAACGGGCGGCGTCCACCGAAGCCGCTTCGAAACGGGCAGCCAAGCCATACTCGGCTTCGATCCGGGCCGCCAGAACCTCGAATTGCAAGGCTCCCACCACACCAACCACCCAATCGGCACCGCTCAGGGGCTTAAAGACCTGACTGGCGCCTTCTTCGGCGAAATGGTCCAGCGCCTTACGCAAATGCTTGACCCGCATGGGATCATCCAACCGCACCCGCTGAAGCAGTTCGGGTGCAAAGCTGGGAACGCCGGTATAACGCAACTCCTCATTGCCTTCGACCAGAGTATCCCCGATTCGCAAGCTGCCATGGTTGGGAATACCGATAATGTCGCCGGGCCAAGCATCCTCGGCCAGCTCGCGATCCCGAGCCATGAACAACACCGCGTTATTAACCGCCAGGGTCTTCCCCGAGCGGCTGTGGCGCAGCTTAACCCCTCGGCGGAAATGCCCCGAGCAAAGACGCAGGAACGCGATGCGGTCCCGGTGATTGGGGTCCATGTTGGCCTGGACCTTGAACACAAAACCACTCACCCGATCTTCGGTGGGGACCACCAACCGCCCGCAAGCGGGCTGCGACCGAGGCGGCGGCGCGTGGTCGGCCAAGCCCTGAAGCAACTCACGCACGCCAAAGTTATTAATGGCACTGCCGAAGAAAACCGGGGTCAGGTGTCCAGCCCGGTAAGACTCAAGGTCAAAGGCCGGCATCAGGCCCCTGGCCATTTCCACCTCTTCCCGCAGACGGGCCAGCGCCGGAGCCGGCAACAAGGCGTCGAGCTGGGGATCATCCAGCCCACGGCACTCAATACCGGCGTCCACCACGTCGCCCTGGCTACGGTCCATCAACAGTAGCCGATCGCGAAGCAGATCGTAACACCCTAAAAAGTCCCGCCCCATACCAATGGGCCAACTGGCCGGGGTGACATCTAAGGCCAACGCCGTCTCGATCTCGCTAATCAGCTCGAATGGGTCGCGCGCCTCCCGGTCCATCTTATTGATGAAGGTCATGATCGGCACGTCGCGAAGCCGGCAGACCTCGAACAGCTTCAAGGTCTGGGCCTCGATGCCCTTGGCGCCGTCAATCACCATCACCGCACTGTCGACAGCCGTCAAAGTCCGATAGGTGTCTTCCGAAAAGTCTTCGTGACCCGGCGTGTCCAACAGATTGAAGGTTCGTCCGAGATAGTCGAAGGTCATCACCGATGCGGTTACGGAAATACCGCGTTCGCGCTCGACCTTCATCCAGTCAGAGCGCGCCCGGCGTTGCTCGCCGCGCGCCTTGACAGCTCCCGCCATCTGGATCGCGCCGCCGAACAACAGCAACTTTTCAGTGAGTGTGGTCTTACCGGCGTCGGGGTGGGCGATGATCGCAAAGGTCCGCCGCCGTCCGATTTCGTCAAGCATGGCGCCGCTTCAAGGGGGCTTCGCCGCCCTTACTCCGCACGGGGGGTTTGGGACCACTGCGCATGCCAGCACCCGCCGGCGCTGCTCGCCGTGTTGGAGCCGGCTCCAGACCAGGAATGGTATGGGGTGGCAATGGACGACCGAGGAACCGCTCGATGGCCCGGACCTGACCCAATTCCTTACCCGTATAGAAGGAATACGCGATGCCGGTGGCGCCCGCCCGCCCGGTGCGGCCAATCCGATGAACGTAGTCTTCAGCAATGCGCGGCAGGTCGAAATTAATCACATGGCTGATATCAGCCACATCCAAACCACGAGCAGCCACGTCCGTTGCAACTAAAAGGCGGATACGGCCACGACGCAGCGCCTCGAGAGTGCGGTTGCGTTGGGGTTGGCTCATATCACCATGCAGGGCGGCAGCAGCATGACCGCTTTGTCCCAAGTCGTCGGCCAAGCGATCAGCATCGCGCTTGGTGGCGGCGAACACGATGGCCTTGCTGACCTCTTCGCTGCTGGCCAAATGGGCAAGCAGGCGGTGCTTGTGGTCGAGATTGTCGGCGCGCAGCAAGCGTTGATCGATGGCCTCGTGAGCCACCACGCCGCCCGCTACGTCGATCCGCAAAGGATCATTGAGCAATCGAGCCGCCAGCCGGACCATGGGGCCATCAACAGTCGCGGTAAACAGCAACGTCTGGTGTCCGGCGGGGCAGGCACTGGCGATTCGTTCCACCGGCTCGACAAAGCCCAGATCGAGCATGCGGTCGGCTTCGTCCAGCACCAGCAATTCAACACCGCTGAGGTCAAGCCACGAGCGGTCTAAATGGTCGAGCAACCGTCCCGGCGTCGCCACCACCACGTCGGCCCGACGCTCCAACAATTGGCGTTGCTCGCGATAGGGAACGCCCCCCACGATCGCCCCGGTGTTGACCCGGCCAAATTTGGAATAACGACGCACGGCCTCAAGGCTCTGGGTTGCCAGTTCCCGAGTCGGTGATAAAATCAGCACGCGCGGGCCATAGCTGCCAACCGGACGGGGATGCAGAGCTAACCGCTGAAGCGCGGGCAACACGAAGGCTGCGGTCTTGCCGGTGCCGGTATTGGCGGACGCAATCATGTCGCGACCAGCCAGGGCTGCCGGAATCGCCTGCGCCTGAACCGGTGTTGGCCCTGGATAGCCACAACCGTCGAGCGCCTTGAGCAGCGCTGGAATCAGTCCAAGATCGGCGAAAGTCGGGGAGGGGGAGAGGAGCAATCGAAGTCCTTTGCGATGGTATCTTCTGGTTGGGAGGCTGGGCCTCAAAACAAACGCGACGCCCTCGAAGGCGTCGCGGCTTTGCCACCCAACGCCCGGACCATAGCAGACTTTCTAGAAATCTCCAGCCTCTTTGTACGAAGAGTTCAGAGCGTCATGAAGGTAAGCGGGGATCAAGGGGCTAGAGAACACCCCCAAGGGCTCCCCAGAGACCGCAGCCCCTTGGAACCCGAGACTTCATCGCCATATGTGGCGAGTGTCTTCCGGGATTGCACCACAGCGTGGATCATCGACATCATCGGGCTGCCAAGCGGACGATGAGGTCATCATGGAGGTTTCCAATTATGGATTTTGAGAAATACACCGAGCGGGCGCGCGGGTTTTTACAGGCAGCGCAGGCCCTGGCTCAACGGAGCAATCATCAGCAATTGGTGCCCTTGCATCTGCTGAAGGTGCTGCTGGACGATAAAGAGGGATTGGCGGCGTCTTTAATCAGGGCGGCGGGCGGTGATGCCGCGTTAGCCCTGTCGGGTGCCGAAGCTGAATTGGCGCGGCTGCCTAAAGTCGAAGGAAGCGGCGCGGGCCAGACCTATCTCGGCGGCGAGATTTCGCGCCTGTTCACAGAAGCTGAGGCGCTGTCGAAAAAGGCCGGGGACAGCTTTGTTACCGCCGAGCACTTGCTGTTGGCGCTGGCTTTGGCCCATGGCTCACCGTCTCAACGGGTGTTGGGCGGCGCCGGGGTCACGCCCCAGGGATTGAACCGGGCCATCAAGGACGTGCGCAAAGGCCGCACCGCCGACAGCGCCACCGCCGAACAGGGCTATGATGCTCTCAAGAAATATACCCGTGATCTGACCCAGGCCGCGCGGGATGGCAAGCTGGATCCGGTGATTGGACGGGATGACGAAATCCGCCGATGCATTCAAGTCTTAGCCCGCAGAACCAAGAATAATCCCGTTCTAATCGGTGAACCTGGGGTCGGAAAGACGGCTATTGTCGAGGGATTGGCGCTACGGATCATCAATGGCGACGTTCCAGAGGGCTTGAAAAAACGAAGACTGCTTTCTCTTGACTTGGGAGCATTGGTAGCTGGAGCGAAATTTCGGGGTGAATTTGAGGAACGACTCAAGGCTGTTCTTCAGGAAATCCAGGCGGCGGCTGGCGAAATCATCGTCTTCATCGACGAATTGCACACCCTGGTCGGGGCCGGCAAGGCCGAGGGTGCCATGGATGCTTCCAATATGCTGAAGCCCGCCCTGGCACGCGGAGAGCTGCATTGCGTCGGCGCCACCACCTTGGATGAGTTCCGCAAGCATGTGGAGAAGGATGCCGCGCTAGCCCGACGGTTCCAGCCGGTCTTTGTGCCCGAACCCAGCGTTGCCGATACCATTTCGATTCTGCGCGGGCTCAAGGAAAAATACGAGCTGCATCACGGCGTTCGTATCACCGACAGCGCGATCGTGGCCGCAGCCACGCTGTCGAACCGTTACATTGCCGATCGCTTTTTACCCGACAAGGCCATTGACCTGATCGATGAGGCCGCATCGCGCCTGCGCATGGTGATGGACAGCAAGCCCGAAGAAATCGACGAACTCGATCGCCGGATTATCCAGCTCAAGATTGAACGCGAAGCCTTGAAGAAAGAGACCGACATAGCCTCGCGCGACCGCCTGGACCGCTTGGAAGGCGAATTGGCCGATCTGGAAGTGAAGTCTGCCGAACTGACCGGGCGCTGGCAGGGTGAAAAAGATCAGCTCGCGGTGGCCCAAAAGACCAAGGAGGCACTGGAACAGACCCGCGCCACCCTGGATCAGGCCCAGCGCAATGGCGAATGGGCACGGGCAGGCGAACTCACCTATGGCGTAATTCCTGACTTGGAGCGCAAGCTGAAAGCAGCGGAAGAAGCCGCCGAGCATCGCATGCTGAATGAAGAGGTGCGCGACAATGACGTTGCGTCAGTGGTCAGCCGTTGGACCGGAATTCCGGTGGATCGGATGCTGGCCGGCGAACGCGACAAGCTGCTGGCCATGGAGGAGCGGCTGGGGCGCCGGGTGGTTGGCCAAGAAGACGCCATCCGCGCCGTGGCTGAAGCGGTTCGACGGGCGCGGGCGGGGCTTCAGGATCCGCATCGACCGATTGGCTCCTTCATGTTTCTGGGGCCGACCGGCGTCGGCAAAACCGAGCTGACCAAGGCCCTGGCCGAATTCCTGTTCGACGACGAAACCGCCATGGTTCGGCTCGATATGTCCGAATATATGGAAAAGCATTCGGTGGCGCGCATGATCGGGGCGCCTCCGGGCTATGTCGGCTATGACGAAGGCGGAGCCTTAACCGAGGCGGTCCGGCGCCGGCCTTATCAGGTGGTGCTGTTCGACGAAATTGAAAAAGCCCACCCGGACGTTTTTAATGTGCTGCTTCAGGTGCTTGATGATGGCCGCCTGACTGATGGCCAAGGCCGGACGGTGGACTTTCGCAACACCCTGATCGTCATGACGTCCAACCTGGGTAGCGAAGTGCTCGGGGCACAACCGCTGGAGGGTGAAACCGCCCTGGTGCGCGAGGCCGTGATGGAAGTGGTTCGCGCCGCGTTCCGCCCGGAATTCCTCAACCGCTTGGATGAAATCCTGTTGTTCCACCGCCTGACTCGCCGGCATATGAGCGCCATCGTCGCGATTCAGGTCGAGCATTTGCGCAAGATGCTAGTGGATCGCGACATCACCCTGAACCTGGACTCTGCCGCAACCGAATGGTTAGCAGAAGCCGGCTACGATCCGGTTTACGGGGCCCGCCCCTTGAAGCGGGTGATTCAGCGCGAACTCCAAAATCCGCTGGCAACCCGTATTCTCAGCGGCTCCATTGTGGACGGCCAAACCGTGCAGGTTACGGCAGTCGATGGGGCGTTGGAAATCGATGGCGTAGCGGTGTAGCGGCGGGAGATTTAACAGCTATAGCGCGCTACACACGTCAATATCTATTGAAAAACAGAGGTCCGTGGCGTCATCATAGCACAATAATCGCCATGATGACGCGTTCTCGGTTGCAATTTGGTCGCAGTTTGAATAGGCTGTCGCTGGTCATAAGTAGTGCAATTGCGTAATACCATCGAGCCTTGATGGTGACTCATCAAGGCTGCCCTCAGACGCCGGGCGGGCGCATCCGCGCGCCCTAGAGTCCACGCACTGGGGCTTCGCGTCCACGAGGACGCAGGGCCGCCGTCGCGGCCCGAGGACCGGCGATGTGTCAGTATCAGGGCTCGCCGGTATCACACCCCTAGAATCTCAGCCACATGATCGGCAATGGCGAGACTGGCGGTTAGTCCGGGAGACTCGATGCCGTAAAGATTGACCAGACCGGCAATCCCATGTTCTGCCGGCCCCTGGATCTGGAAATCCGCCGCTGGTTCACCAGGGCCCGACAGTTTGGGGCGGACGCCGGCATAGGCCGGAGACAGCGCACCGTCGGGCAGATATGGCCAGTATTGGCGGATCGCCTGATAGAAGGCGTGGGAGCGTTCGGAGTCCACTCGGTAATTGATCTGATCGGTCCATTCCACGTCGGGGCCAAACCGAGCTTGCCCGCCCAAGTCGAGGGTGACGTGAATCCCCAACCCTCCTTCCGGCGGAATCGGATAAATGAGACGGCGAAAGGGCGGCGCCATTCCGGTCAAAGCAAAGTAGCTGCCCTTGGCCAAGACCTGACGGGGAATCGACGGCGCCGGCAAGCCATCGAACTTTGCCGCCACCGCCTGGGCGGCCAGCCCTGCCGCGTTCACCAAAGCCCGGCATTCGATCATCACCGGATCGGTGCCACCGACCGCCACCACAAAGCCCCGGTCGCCCACATGCCCTCCCAGAGCCGGGCTGTTAAAGGCCAGTTGCGCGCCATGGTCCTCGGCGTCTCCCCGAAGCGCCAGCATGTAGGCGTGGCTGTCGAGAATGCCGGTGGTGGGAGCGTGCAAGGCGGCAAGACACTTTAACTGAGGCTCCAACGCTTGCACCTGATCGGTGGTCAAGCGGATCAGCTCACCGACGCCGTTGACCTGGCCCTGCTGTTCGATGGCCGTCAATTTGGCTTCGTGAGCGGGCTCGGTGGCGACGATCAACTTGCCCAATTGGCGGTGAGGAATGCCCCGGCTGGCGCAATACTCATAAAGCGCCTCTCGGCCCGCCACACACAGCCGCGCCCGTAAGCTGTCCGTGGGGTAATACATGCCACCATGGATCACCTCGGAGTTGCGGGAGCTGATGCCCGTGCCGATGCTAGAGGCCGCTTCCACCACCACCACCTCGAGCCCGAACAGCGCCAGACGGCGCGCGACCGCCAAGCCCACCACTCCAGCCCCGATCACCACGCACTCGATCCGATCCATGCCGCCTGATCACCTCGTTCCTGTTGTCATACCGGCGAGCTATAACGATGACACACTGCCGGTATCGGGCCGCGACGACGGCCCCGCGCGCCCATGCGCGCGAAGCCAAGGGCGCGGATGCGCCCGCCCGGCGTCTGAGGGCAGCCTTGATAAGTCAACATCAAGGCTCGATGGTATCAATCCCTAGCGTTACCGAAGACTCCCGAAAGCCTGCATATTTGACGAGGCAGCGTCAATCGCTGGCGGAGTCGCCCAATCGATTGATGACATTCAACCCCCAGGCGGTGCCGATGGCCGCAAGTCCGCTGACCACTCCCACCGCGCATCCAATGCCAGCGGTGCTGAGGATCGCCGAGACGCTGGCTGGCAGACCAATGCCACCGCTGGCCACGGTCAACACCGGCAGCGCAATAGCCAAAGCGCCCGCAGCCGCGCCCGCAGTGCACCCGATGATCACGGTATCGATGCTGATAAAACCGTCGGTAGGGGCAACGGGTTGGGTTGGCTCTTGAAGAACCAGGACGTTGGCCGACCCCGGAGACATCGCCATAGCCATTTGGGTTGCCCCCGCAGCTTGGCCCACGGCCTGAAAGCCTTCGGCGCGGTTCCCCTGCGCCTGAGCCCAGGCCGCACCGGGGGCGACGATGGTCGCCATCGCCCAGATCAAAACCCCGGACAGAAAAGCCGCCTCGATCTTCTTCAAGGTCGCTTCCATCAAAATCTGCTTTCTAATTTGTGCGCACAAGTGCGCCCGGTTTAGTTCTCGGTTCAACGACCACAGTTTCACTACCTATTGCTAGGCAGCCAGAGCCGCAATCTCCCCGAGCGTAGCTATTGGAGAATCCAATAGCGGTTCGGACCTAGCCGGTCCTACCAATTGTTCTAGGTTCTTCGCTCTATCAGCTATTCTCGATACTGTTCCTGCCATTATTTTACTGGACAGGCGCAATGGCTCTTCCATCGTTACCCAGCCCAGATTAGAGACGCGAATTCTCGGCCCATCAACGGAAAATTGATCATTCCACAAAGCGAAGCTATCTCTTTGGCCCCGCGTCTTGAAGCGAGGATACCTCGCCCTTCTCCGACCCTTGGGTTTCTTTAGGTTTCTGAAGAAATTGGAGAAAGCAACCCCAAGGTTAAGCATGGCCTGCGCCCCAGCGCATTTTATTACGTCATACGTCCAGGGAAGATTAGCTTTACGGTGCGCATTCCACTTGATTTTAATTTTGTTGACGCTTGGCTTCTCTTTCGCATCATACTGCTTTTTCCATTCCGCCAAGGCCCCGTTGTAAGCATAGCGAACAACCCCACAAGCACGCAGGAAATGCTGCGCCTGCTCAACTGTTGGGGCCAGAGCGATCTGGTGCGCTAAGAGCATTCGCCGTTCTTCTCCGCTAAGTCTGCCTTAAGCACGTCCTTGAGCTTTTTTTTATAGTTGCGCAATCCATACAGCCTGCTAGAAAAATAATGAACTATCGTCATCAAGTCCTGGACCATCTCTTGCTCCGGCGAGAGGGACTCATTGTTGAGGACCAGTATTTCGCAGCCGTGCTTTTTACAATAGTGCTCGAACCATTTATAACCAAAGCGAACCAGACGATCTTGATGCGCGACAACAAGAACACCGATCTCTCGCCTGCCAATGCTATCCATTATGTCGAGAAAGCATTTCCGCTCAAAGTTCAGTCCTCCGCCGACCTCTTCCACCCATTCCACACTAGCCAGACCACGTGCCGCAGTGAAATCTTCTAACACTCGCCTCTGGTTCTTCATGTCTGGTTTTTGAGCAGCACTTGATACTCGGCAGTACGCGACAATTCTCTTCTCGACGTGTTTGCGCTCACGACCCAGAAAATCGTCGATCTGATCTTTCGTGTAAACCCTGCGTCCCGTTTTTGTCCTGAATGCAGGCGTTAGAATCTCTTCTCGGTCCCATCGCTGAAGCGTCTTCACCGCCTTACCCAAGTAAGCTGCGGCTTCCCCGACAGTCATGATATCATCGTCTTGTGCGCCCATGCTCCACATGTACACACTTTAGCGTATGATGTCAAGAATAGGGTCAGTCCCCCCATCGGCAGGCCCACGGATCGTTGGGACGCTATGGGATTATCGTTAAAAAATCCTAAAGACGCCCCGCAGCGATCAGCCAAACACCGCCGCCCAAGCCGAAGCAATGGTTGCAGCCACCCAATGAAATGTGGATAGAATAACGCCACCGAACAGCCCAACAGTGCACCCCACTCCAGAGCTTGCAACCAAAGCCATGACGGCTGGCAGCGCCCCGGCATAGAATGTCCAGCCGACCAAAGGCGGCAGGGCCGTGACCAACGCCCCAACCACGGTCCCGGCGGCGCATCCAAAAAAGACCGAGTTGGCATCAACCAGAGCGTTCGGTTTGTGAGTGGGCGCCCCCACCGCCGGATCGCCCACCGTCGTCGCTGCCGCCCCGGAAGACGCAACATCGGCGGCACTGGCTTCGGGGATCACCCGATTAACCCCTGTCAGCCCCAGGACCAGCAACAGAAGAGCGATCCCCACTAAACGCACCAGCTTCATGAAACCGTCCCCAACACCAAGCCCGACCATCACCGGGACGTTCCCGGAAGGCCGGCCGATAATGGCGCGCTGCCGTGATTCGGTCAACGATTCGCCCCACAGGCATGAAAATTCCCGTGTTCCGGGCCGCGACGGCGGCCCCGCGTCCTCGTGGACGCGAAGCCCCAGTGTGTGGACTCTAGGGGGCGCGGATGCGCCCGCCCGACGTCTGAGGGCAGCCTTGATGGGGCAACATCAAGGCTCGATGGGCCTCATACCGGCGAGCCCTGATACTGACACATCGCCGGTATCGGGCCGCGACGGCGGCCCCGCGCGCCCATGCGCGCGAAGCCAAGGGCGCGGATGCGCCCGCCCGGCGTCTGAGGGCAGCCTGGATGAGTCACCATCAAGGCTCGATGGTCTCACCTGTATTCTTGATGTAGCAAGGCTATGGTAGAAAAATCCAGCCT
>CAIXKV010000210.1 GCA_903920145.1 uncultured Rhodospirillales bacterium | reverse complement strand
CTTGATGTTGACTCATCAAGGCTGCCCTCAGACGCCGGGCGGGCGCATCCGCGCCCTTGGCTTCGCGCGCATGGGCGCGCGGGGCCGTCGTCGCGGCCCGATACCGGCAGTGTGTCATCGTTATAGCTCGCCGGTATCATTAATATCGCGTTCCAGCACGCCGGGCGCACACGGGAACGCAGCCGCAGCCCGATACCATCGAGCCTTGACGCCTGAAAATCGCCGGTTATCCTCGCCCTCTTCGATGGTGAACCCAGGAAACGAGGCGGGATCAGATGGCCGACGGCCCGGAGGCAACGGACACTCAAGGGGCGTCGCGAGTGTTGCGGCGAGGATGGACCACAGGGGCGTGCGCGACCGCCGCTGCCACAGCAGCCTTAACCGCAGTGCTGAAGGGTGACTTTCCGAATCCCGTGACGGTGTGCCTACCCGGAGACCGCTTCCCGTCTTTTGCCTTGGCGCACTCTCGCCACATCCCCGGCGGAGCCGAGGCCGGCGTGATCAAAGATGCTGGCGACGACCCGGATGTCACCCATGGCGCTCTGGTGGTGGCGCGCGTGCGGATTCTACCGCCTGGCTCAGGCTTCGTGTTCCGAGCCGGAGACGGCGTTGGCACCATCACCCGTCCGGGTTTGCCGCTGCCTCCGGGCGAACCGGCCATCAATCCCGGACCACGGGCGATGATAGCCGATAATCTGGCATCGATCTGGCGAGACGCGGGCCGTCCGCTGCCCCCGGACCTGGACATTGAAATCTCCATCCCCGGCGGCGCCGCCCTGGCAGAAAAGACGCTGAATGGCCGGTTGGGCATCATCGGCGGTTTGTCCGTGCTGGGCACGACGGGGGTTGTGGTTCCGTATTCCTGCGCCGCCTGGGTCCACTCGATCCACCGGGCCGTGGATGTGGCGCGCGCGGCGGGCCTGAACCATCTGGGCGCCGTGACCGGCAAAGCTTCGGAAACCGGACTCCGCGCCCTTCACCCCGACCTGGATGGAGCGGCGGTGATTGATGCCGGAGATTTCATCGGCGGCTTTCTCAAATACCTGCGCAAACATCCGGTGGCCCAAGTGACCCTGGCCGCCGGCTTTGCCAAGGCCTCGAAACTGGCCGCCGGACATCTTAATCTTCATTCCAAGGCCAGCGAGGTCGACCTGCCTCGGTTGGCGGCCCGCCTGCGATCGGTGGGGGGAAGCCCTGATCAGGTCGCGGCGGCCCTCGACGCTGGCACCGCGCTCGGTGTGCTGGAACGGGCCCGAACAGCGAGCTTGCCCCTAGCCGACGCCATCGCCACCGACGCCCGTTTGGTGGCCTTGCGGGCGGTTGAGCATCGCTTGGCCATCGAGGTCGCGGTATTCGACCGGAACGGCGGGTTGGTGGGACTGGCCCGTACCGATGAACCGACACAAAGGACCGTATCATGACACCCCGACGCTTATTGCTCTTGGGAGGCACCACCGAAGCCTTGGCGCTGGCTGAACGGCTGGCCGGGGATTCCCGGCTGGAGGTGATTTCGTCCCTCGCCGGTCGAACAGTCGCCCATCGTCTGCCGCCGGGCCGGGTCCGAGTCGGGGGTTTCGGAGGCGTCGCCGGACTCAAGGCGTTTCTGGACGCTGAGAAGATCGGGCTGGTGATCGACGCCACCCATCCGTTTGCGGCGGCCATCTCCCGACACGCAGCCTCCGCCTGTGCCGAAGCGAAAGTCCCCCGGCTTCAAGTGTTGCGCCCAGCCTGGCAACCCGAACCCGGCGATCATTGGATTCCGGTTCCAACCATGGTGGCGGCAGCAGCAGCCCTGCCCGATCTCGCGCGCGTGGCATTCCTAGCCATCGGTCGGCAGGAACTGGCGATCTTCGCCGGCCTCAAAACCGTCCGCCTAGTGGTACGGATGGTGGATGCTCCGGCTCAACCGCTGCCCTTAGAGAATGCCACCATGATTTTGGCGCGCGGCCCTTATGGAATCGCCAGCGAAGAGGCCTTGTTTACCGAGCATGGCATTGAGGTGGTGGTCAGCAAGAACAGCGGTGGCGACGCCACCATCGCCAAACTCACCGCTGCCCGTCGGCGGGGCCTGCCGGTGGTAATGATCCAGCGCCCAGAGGCTCCCGGTGGTGATCATGTCGAGACGGTGGCAGGGGCGTTAGCTTGGCTGAAGGCGCAGTAAAGAATGGTTAATACCATCGAGCCTTGATGGTGACTCATCAAGGCTGCCCTCAGACGCCGGGCGGGCGCATCCGCGTAGAGTCCACACACTGGGGCTTCGCGTCCACGAGGACGCCGGGCCGCCGTCGCGGCCCGAGGACCGGCGGTGTGTCAGCATCAGGGCTCGCCGGTATAATACCCCCTGACGTCCGAGGTCACGGACGCGGCCCCACCTCTCGCCGCAGCCGATCCAAGGCCGAGGAAAAGAAGTCTGGATTGAGTTCCGCCGCCCGCGCCCTTCGATGGGTGCGGATCGCGGCGACGCTGGCTGAACACAACCCCCCGAACGGTTCCCACACAATGTCGCCGCAGTCCGTTGACGCCAAAATCTGCCGTTCCATCAAGGCAATGGGCTTTTGGTTGGCGTGCAAAGACTTGGCGCCACTCATTTTGATCCGCTCCGGGCCATGAACCGGAGGTTCCCGCCACACATTGGTAAGACCGTGAACATGAGTCCACTTTGCCCGCAAACGATCCCAAAGCTCAGATGTGGGGGGCGTTCGGCCATCCAACGAGAAATACGGCCTATGAGTCGGTTGCCCATGCTGGCTACACCAGCGGGACATAGCCACCAGAGCCTCGCCGGGCGGAAAATACCACAACGAACATTGGGTCAGATATTTACGGGTAGCGGCATTGGCAACTCCACAAGCAATATTTGATTGAGATAACGGCAATCCGCTGCGCAGCCATTCCGCCCGAACCCATTCTTTTAAAGACAAAAGCGCCCCATCGTCTCCCACCAAAGTCACATTTCTGGTATAGCGCACCGCTAATTCGGTCACAACAGGCATACCTCGGATTGTCTTAGAGTTACAATTTCCAGCAACATGGGCAATGCCTTTATCCCAAACGACAGTCTCTTCATATTTCCATCCATTGCGTTCAAGGGCTGGATGGGCTTTCTGCCAACCGATCTCGCTGTTCCAGAACCACAGGGTGGTCTCGGGCCGTGCCCGCCGCGCCCAGGCGGCGGCATGAGGCGCATACCATTCGGCCAACCCGTCTGGGGAAACCGGCTCGCCGGGGAATTTCCCAAGCCCATAGGGACCGTCAGAGATGATGCAAGTCGGCGCCTCCCATTGATCGTAGTGATGCAGGGCGTCCCCGTAACACATCAGAGCCTCCCGCCCGCCGTCGGCCACATGAACAGGATCCGCCCCCAGTTGAGGAAAGCCCCTCTCGTGTTCCCCCCGTTGACCCGATTGCGTCATGAGCGTTGCCCCCACTGACCTGCGCCCCCCTGCGACCAGTAGCGTCACCCCCTGCTTCCGTGCGATATGTGGGCTTCGCTTTTCCCGCCAACGCAGCAGTGGATAGGACGATGGCCAAAGCCGCCAGTTCTCTTTTTCCCTTGGGAGAGGATACCACTCCCTATCGGAAGCTTACCGACCAGTACGTTACCGTCGAGCGTTTCGGCGGCCAGGACATTCTCCGGGTCGACACCGCCGCGCTCCGTCTGCTTGCCGAGCAGGCTTTCGGCGACATCAACCACCTGATGCGGCCAGCCCACTTGCAACAGCTGCGCGCGATCCTCGACGATGCCGAGGCTTCGCCCAATGATCGGTTCGTGGCGTATGACCTGATGAAGAACGCCAACATCGCCGCTGGCGGCGTGTTGCCCATGTGCCAAGACACCGGCACCGCAATCATCATGGGCAAAAAAGGGCGGTTGGTGTGGACCGAGGGCGGCGACGAGGACGCCTTGGCTGCGGGCGTCAGTGACGCCTACCTCAAGCGCAACTTGCGCTACAGCCAATTGGCGCCGCTGTCGATGTTCGAAGAGCAGAATACCCGCAACAATCTGCCGGCCCAAATTGATCTCTATGCCGACGGTGAGGACGCCTACAAGTTCCTGTTCATGGCTAAAGGCGGCGGGTCGGCCAATAAAACCTTCCTCTATCAGGAAACGCCGTCGCTGTTGACCCGTGACCGGCTGTTGGCCTTCCTGGAAGCTAAGGTGCGTTACCTGGGCACAGCGGCCTGCCCGCCCTATCACTTGGCCATTGTCATCGGCGGCACCAGTGCTGAAGTCAATCTCAAGGCGGTGAAACTGGCTTCGGCCAAGTATCTGGACAGCCTGCCGACTCAGGGCTCTGCCAGCGGCCACGGCTTCCGCGATTTGGAACTGGAAGCCGTGGTTCTGGAGATGACCCGCAAGCTGGGAATTGGGGCCCAGTTCGGTGGCAAGTATTTCTGCCACGACGTGCGGGTGATTCGCCTGCCCCGCCACGGCGCCAGCCTGCCTATCGGTATCGGCGTGTCCTGTTCTGCCGACCGCCAAGCCGTGGGCAAGATCACCCGCGATGGTGTTTATCTGGAGCAGTTGGAAACCGATCCGGCGCGGTTCCTTCCCGAAATCAATCCGGCCAAGCTGGCCGGTGAAGTGGTCCAGATCGACTTGACCCGCCCCATGGACGAAATTCGGGCCGAGTTAAGCCGCCACCCGATTCGGACCCGTCTGTCCTTAACCGGCCCCGTGATCGTTGCCCGCGATCTGGCCCATGCCAAGCTTCGCGAGCGGCTGGAGGCCGGGCAAAGCCTGCCCGATTACTTCAAGAATCATCCGGTTTACTACGCAGGCCCGGCCAAAACCCCCGAAGGGTATGCTTCGGGCTCGTTCGGCCCGACCACCGCCGGACGCATGGACAGCTTTGTCGACCAATTCCAGGCTGCCGGCGGCTCACTGGTGATGCTGGCCAAGGGGAACCGCAGCGCGGATGTCCGCAAAGCCTGCCACGCTCACGGCGGCTTCTATCTTGGCTCCATTGGCGGCCCGGCGGCGCGCTTGGCCCAGGATTGCATCAAAAAGGTCGAATGCATCGAGTATCCCGAATTGGGCATGGAAGCCATTTGGCGTATCGAAGTGGTCGACTTCCCGGCCTTTATCGTGGTTGACGATAAAGGCAATGATTTCTTCCATGAACTGAAGCTGGGCTAATACCATCGAGCCTTGATGGTGACTCATCAAGGCTGCCCTCAGACGCCGGGCGGGCGCATCCGCGCCCTTGGCTTCGCGCGCATGGGCGCGCGGAGCCGCCGTCGCGGCCCGATACCGGCGATGTGTCAGTATCAGGGCTCGCCGGTATAATAGCAACGGCCCTAGACAATGGTCCGTGCCGTTGGTATCGGCGGCAACCGCCGCCGCGCGCCCCATGGCGCGAAGCCAAGGGCGCGGAGGCGCCGGAATAATGCTGTTCCTTTGGCTTTTGTAGGGCTCTGCCCGACTCCCGCAAGGAGGCACAGCCTCCTTGACCTCATGACGTTATGGATAAAACGTCACGGGTTCAAAGGGCCGACCGGCCCTTTGCGGGTGTGGGTGGCGCCCACGAAAAGCCCCCTGAAACCAGCCAAGCCTGAGCCGCCATAGCCAGCAAAAGCTCCGAGTAGCTCCAACCGATGGCACGGGCGGCTAGGGCGGTGAGACTGTCTTGGTCGTCCCGCCCGACCCGTCCGGCTCCGGTCATGTTGGGCTTCATATTGAGGTCAAACAGGATGTATCGGCCTTGTGAATCGGCCCGGCAATCGATCCGGATCGGCGCTCGAGCCCCGACCCAATCGCCAGCCTGCGCGCACTGGGCCAGCACCTCCTGAATCAAGGGATCGACCTGTTCGGCAGGAGATAACACCCGGCTGTTCTGTGTCACCGCGACAACGCCATTATAGGGCGCGATCCCGTCCTGGTGATGGAACCGAGCCACTGCCGGCAAAGACCAGCAGGCGTCCATCCTGTGTTCGCGGCCTGCGATCTGATACCTGCCTGGCGGCATCACGGTTATGGTGATCTCCTGTCCGGGAAGGTACGGCTCGACCATGCAACGGCGGCCATATTTCGGCCAGGACTCACCCTCCACAACCACCGTGGCACTTAACAAAGCCGCAACGGCCGCTTTCAAGGCGTCTAGGGACGACACCTTGACAACCCCCTCGCTTCCTCGTCCGCGAATCGGTTTCACCACACAAGGCGGCTCGAACCCGTAGGCCGCGATACTGGCTAAGGACACGGCCTCGATCTCGTCCAAAGACAGGGTAAAGGCCGGCGCCACCGGCAATCCCTGCTCTGCCAACCCACAATTGGTCTGCCATTTGTCATCGAAGGCATGAACCGCCGCAGGCTGCTGACCGATGACCCGAATCCCTGAATCAGACAGGCTTTCCAACGGGTGGCCACTGAAAAGAATGGTGTTGGCCCACAACACCGTGGCTCCGGCGGCAAGGGCCTCGCGCAAGCCGTCCTGGCTGTCGGGAAACACCCAATCCAGATCTCGTGCCGGGTCCGGCTGCGTGACCGGCGTCACCACGGATACCCCGGCCTGACGCAGACTGTAGGCGATATCGGCCCCGCTGTCGCTGTACCCGCCCGGTTTCATGGGCTTACGCATTCCCTCTAACAGCGGCGACGGAATGGATTGGTACAAAAGCGCGATTCTATCGTGTGACGACATGGTGACCACCGCGTCTCTATCAGGCCATGGGCCTCGAAACATGAGGAGAGCCTCAGGAACTGATTGGGTCTTTAAAATCAACTAAAACCTGCCAGTCAATCGACAGGTGCGGCGGCAGAGCAATCCCGCAGGGAAATCCAATCATCTCTTCTTTCGGCAAGGGCGATGGAATGCTGGCATAAGGCCGATAAATATCCTGACTCCGATTCACGTGGGGGCGATCATCGACATTGAAAAGCTCTCCGGCATCATCATCACGAATCCAGATGCGTCGAAATTTCCGGCGACTAGCACTTTGATCGATAAATTTCTTACGTCCATGAAGCATCCGGCCATTATCGATTACGAGAATATCGCCTTGCTCGCCGTTGACATCCTGGCAGAACCGTGGATCCAAGGTGAGCTGGTGAAACCGAGTAACGGCGCTGCGGGCCCAAGACGGCGTGTAAACCTTATCGTCGTAGCGGAACCGCATCTTAAGAGCGCCCCTCCGCCACGGCTGGAATACCGCCGCCTCCAGCGCCATCTGATCATCCCGCGAAATGGCGAGGCACCCTGGACGACACAGCACACCGATCAAATCCGGTTCAGCTTCGGCCAAGTACGCCAGAATTTTGCCGCCGTCGACAATCATGTTGTCTCCACCCTGCTCGGCGCGCTGGGCAATCTGAAGCAACAGCAAGCGCGGTGGCACGATTCGCTTGGCCTGCCCAGCTTCGACCAACAGACCATCGACAAATGAACCATCGGTATGAGGATCAAATTCTTCCGTATTCACCCCATTATACTCGGTGATATAGCTCCGCCAGGACAAATCCGCAGGCGTATCTCCGACCACTCCCCGATCATCGGCCCGAATATGGCGCTGGACATCCCCGAAACGCTGGGCCAAGGCGAGCAGCGCGTCGCCGTCATTGGGCAATCCCCGGATGACACAGAATCCCTCTGCTATCATGGCTTCGCGTATCACCTGCCCCCGATCCAGTGCGTCGGCGGGGGTCGCAAGATCAATGATCGGCCTATTCTGAGACATACCGGACACCTTTCGTGACTGATTCTAGGACATCAGCCGGTAAGACCAACAGCAGGGAAGTCAATAATTGGGTCTGTGTTTTCGGTATAAGGGTCGAAGGTCTTCCACAACAGCTCATGGCCAAAGTATAGGCCGCCGTTAACGAGCGTCGAAACGCCGGTGATGCCCCCGGCAACAAGGGCGCTGCCGGTGAAAGCGTAGCTCAGAACCGCCACCGACGCCGCGACCACCACCCGCCAACCGACGGTTTTGGCCGCAACCATCCAAAGCGCATTGGCATCCCCAAGCGAATCCGGGTTTGGAGTGGTAACGAGATGCACCTGTTCCTGATATTGAGCCGGGGTTAACCGTCCTTGGGCCAAAAGATCAGCCAGGGCCTGCTCGCGATCATGGCTTTCCAACGCGGCGCCGTTCGCCGTCCCATCCGGCCAAGGCAGGACAAAGCCCGCAGCCAGTCGGTTCTTGAAGCCCGCGTCCACCGCCGCAGCCATGATCAAACGCCACTGCACCAACCGCTCGATTAGAACGGCGCGGGATGGGGGCGCAGACAGGGCTCCCGTGTTCGACGGACTCAAGCTTCGCGGGTTAAAGTGGTAACGAATATCGATAAAATCTTCCCGATCCCCCACCCGCGCGCCCGCCATCAACCAAGTCTCCGGCAAGCTCCAGCCATGCTCTCGGGCTTCTGCCAGGGCCAACCCCCAGGCCGGCGATGATGGCGGATGGTTCGGCGCAGCCGGTGTCACCGCAAACACCGGAGCCGCGAAAGAGCAAGACACATCGCCGCCATGGTCGACGCCCGGCGTTGCAGCGTAAAGATCGGTGCGGCGACAGGCGGCAGCGGCTCCCCAGCCCTGCTGGGCCGGTCGAAGATTGGTATGGATCGTCACGAACGCCGTAACGGTCCCCTGTTCGACCCGGAACAGCACCACGGACATCACCGGCCCCGGCACAGGATGCCCGGCGTCATCTGTAGCCGTGAGGGCTGACCCCACCCTTTGCCAGTTGCCGGCAGGAAGAGGGATTTGCTTGCCGTACAACACCACGGGGCGATCCGTCCCTGAATCGGACTCTGCCGCATCGGCCCCGGCACCCACCAACAGCACACAAATCGGCGCAAGAGCGCGAATCAAGCCGCCCATCCACATCATGACCGCACCGCGACCGACGAGAAATTGATCCGCATTTTCGGTTTATCGGGAAATAACGTCTCCCACAACATGTCATATCCTACATATAAAACCCCCGTGGTTACCGATGTCGCAACCTGAAGGGTAGCCGCCGTTGAGAAATTCCCGATAAAAAGATATTTTATTGTCAGCCCGGACGAAATCCCGATCACCTTCCACGACAGCATTTTGACTACGCTCTTTTGAAACAGGGCCAGTAATGGATTGCTGTCCTGGCCGGCCTCTGGAGTCTCCTGTGCCTTATGCGTGCCCGAAGACATTTCCGATGGCAGGATCGGAATATCCTGGGTGTCCGACAGACGCCCCTTAAACCCCTGCTCGATCGCGCCCTTCATCCGATCCGACCAACCGCTCAAGACCACCAGCCAAGGCGCCGGTTGGCTCGGATGAGCCGCTTGGTCGCCAGCGTCTCGAGGGCCGGAGGCCAGACCGCCGGGACTCCCACCAATCGAACCAGACCACGAGGCCGGAATCACGGCGGACTCTTGCCGTGGCGGAGCGGCAAGCGGAATGGGGGCCGCCTGATCGTAATAGCGGACCTCTACCACATCATGCCGATCGCTGATCCGAAAGCCGCTCATCAGCCAGCGATCAGGAAGAGTCCAGCCTCGGGCACGTATCACATCCAAAGCCTGAAGCCAGAATTTCGGCGCAGCCGCATCGCGGCGAACATGCACCGGGCCACCGAAAGCGCAAAAGAAATCGGGGCTATGGTCGTCATAAATCCGAATCAAAGCCGGATTTGAAGCCACACATTCGTCATTCGTTCCCCACCCGCGATCAACGGGCAACGCATTCGCGTGAATGATAATGAAAGAGCCAACACTCCCGCCCTCCATTTTTAAGAGAGCGATGCTTTCAATGACCCCATAAGCTCCGGGAAGAGGATCCGTCAGGCTTTCATCGCCGCGCCCCGCCATCGCCCAAAGACCAGGAGGAAGCGGAATTTGTTTGCGCGCAACCGTAATCGCCGTATGAACCCATAGCCCGCTATCCGATGAAGTGGTGGCCGTCCCCGCCTCCCCCAGAGCCCCGGCCCAAGCCGGCACCGTAAGCGCGAGCCAACCCACCAGCAGAACAGCGGAAGAAACGGCAACAACGCCCGCAATCCGCCCGAAACTCTTATCAATGGACGTCTTCACCCTTGCGCTCCAGCCTGAAACCTGAATAACCGGGTTCTACGACGATGGATATTAATCAAAATAATGGATATTAGTCAAATATCCAAAATAAGCATACCCCCGCAGCTTTGCCGAAAACTCCGAAGACAACGCCACAGATAAATACCGCGCTGTTCGACAGGATTGACGGTAAGCTTATTCATCGCCCTTGTCCTTTTCCGGTTCGGGTACGCAGCCATGCGTAAACCATTGACCGTCTCTGCCAAGGCATGCAAATATCGCAGGGCTCGTAAGGCTCTGGTTTCAGGACTGTTTTCAGGCCTTGAGCCCAATTTCGGCCCGTTTCTACCGCAAAAACGAATCGAGTCAGGGGCTTGACTGTGGAGTTTGAGTCACGGGAAACGGTGCCCGGATAGGCGCTTTTCGTCAACCGGCCCGCTTTCAAAGGCGACCGCCATCCGCTACCTTGGTAGAATGAGGGGGGGAAAGGAACCCGTCGATGCGGAGCCTATCGTTGTGGGTGCTGATGCTGGGGGCCCTGTTGGGGCCGTCCCTGTCTCTGGCCGGGACCGCCGCACCTCCCACCGAAAAGGGCCTCATCAGCCCTGCCATCGCCATGCACGGCGTCCCCCGGTATCCTCCAGGCTTTGCCGCCTTTGATTATGTCAATCCCGACGCCCCCAAGGGCGGAACATTGCGAACGGCCTTGGCTGGCGGTTTCGACAGCCTAAACCCCTTCATCGTGCGCGGGCGACCGGCTTTCGGGCTGGAATCCCTTTTTGAAAGTCTGATGGCACGGGCCGCCGACGAGCCTTTTACCCTCTATGGCCTGATCGCGGAGTCCGTGGAAACACCGCCGGATCGCTCCTGGGTGCTGTTCCGACTGCGGCCCGAGGCGCGCTGGCACGACGGAACACCCATCACCCCCGCCGATGTGCTGTTCAGTTGGGAAACCCTGCGTACCCAAGGGCGCCCCAATCATCGCACCTATTACAACCGGGTGCGTTTGGCGGAACCCGTGGGAGCACACGGCGTGCGTTTCGTGTTCGCGCCGCTTTCAAGCAGCCCCGCCGGGCCCGTTTTTGATCGCGAGCTTCCGTTGATCATGGGCTTGATGCCGATTCTGCCCCAGGCTTGGTGGCGAACACGGGTGTTCGATCGGACCACTCTGGAACCGCCATTAGGATCGGGCCCCTATCGGATCGTGGCGGTCGATCCGGGCCGCTCGGTCCGCTATCGCCGAGTCCCCGATTACTGGGGGCGGGATTTAGCGGTGCGTCGCGGGACCGCCAATTTTGACGAGCTTCGGTACGATTATTACCGGGATGACGAGATTGCCCTGGAAGCCTTCAAGGCCGGAGCCGCCGATCTCCGGCACGAAACGGACCCGACCCGCTGGGCAACCGCCTACGACTTTCCGGCGGTGCGTGAGGGTCGAGTGCGGATGGAGGCTTGGCCTCATGGCCGTCCCGAACCCATGCGCGCCTTCGTCTTCAACACCCGCCGTTGGCCGTTCCAGGATCGGCAGGTGCGCCGGGCGTTGGGATATGCCTTTGATTTTGAATGGATCAACCGAGTGCTGTTCCACGGCGCCTATGTCCGCACCACCAGCTATTACCCCAATTCCGAATTGGCCGCGACCGGGGCGCCGACCGCCGCCGAGATCGCTTTACTGGCACCGTTCCGCGCCGAACTCCCTCCTGAGCTGTTCTCCGGCCCCTTTGAGCCGCCGCACACCGACGGCTCTGGCCCGATGGGGCTGCGTGCCAATCTGCATCAGGCCCTCTGGCTATTCACCGAGGCCGGATGGCGGCTGGAGGATGGCCGCTTGCTGGACCATGACAACCGTCCTCTGGCCTTTGAAATCCTGCTGAACGCCCCTGCCGATCAGAAGGTGGCATTAGAATTCGCACGGGGCCTGCATCGACTGGGGATTGCCGCACGGGTGCGGGTGGTGGACAGCGCCCAGTTCCAGGGCCGCCTGGAGTCCTTCGATTACGACATGGTGCTGACTCAGTGGAGTTCGACCCTGTCACCGGGGAACGAGCAAGAGGTGTTTTTCGGTTCCGCCGAAGCCAACGCCGAGGGAGGCCGGAATTATGCCGGGGTGCGCTCGGGGGCGGTGGACGCCCTGACCAGCGCCCTTGGCCAAGCCGTCGACCGAACCGACCTGATCACCCGGATTCATGCTCTCGACCGCGTCTTGTCGTGGGGATATTATGGGATTCCCCTCTACCATGCCAATCGGGACATGATCGCGTCCTGGTGCGGCCTCCGCTGGCCAGCAGTGGTGCCGGTCAATGGCTTTTCCCCGGACACCGGATGGTGGGCTCCCGCCCACGACGATTGCCGATAACCGTTCGGTTTCAGTTTGCGTTGCATTATCGGGAGTCGGTACACTGTGGGAATCGTGGCTTTGACATGAGGCAGGTGGGGGCATGGCGGGAAAGATCGACGAGCGACTAAGCGAATTGGGCATCGTGTTGCCACGGGCTCCGGCTCCGGCAGCGGCCTATGTGCCCTATACCCGAGCCGGGGATATTCTTTACGTGGCCGGTCAATTGCCGGTGTATCTCGGCGAGTTGCGTTACGTCGGCAGGATCGGGACGGATTTTTCCATCGAGGAGGGGCAGGCTGCGGCGCGTCAATGCGGCGTTAACCTGATCGCTCAGGTCGCCGATGCTTTGAATGGTGATCTTGATCGTGTGGTGCGCTGCTTGAAATTGGGCGGCTTTGTCAACGCGACACCCGAGTTCCGCGATCATCCCAAGGTCATCAATGGTGCCTCGGAACTGATGATCCAGGTGTTCGGTGATATTGGGCGCCACGCCCGCTTTGCGGTCGGCGTGAACTCGCTGCCCTTTGGGGTCTCGGTGGAAATCGACGGCATCTTTCAGGTTCGCTGAAGAAAAAGCCGCCGACCCGAAGTCGATTGACCAGGAGCGCGGCCCGTCCGGTTGCCTGCGAGCGGAGGGCTCGCGCTCCAAATTGCTATCAAAAGGGGGCCGACCGTGCCCGACGGTAACGCGCAACACCAGATCACCGCCGACCTGCTGTTCGGCGTCAACCGGGCCGAGGCCGCCGATTGGGACGCCTGCGCCGGGACCGGCAATCCGTTCGTCCGTCACGCCTTCTTTGCGGCGCTGGAGGACAGCGGCTCGGTGTCGGGGCGAACCGGCTGGTTGCCGCTTCATGTGGCGATCCGGGACCGCCAGGGACCGGAATGGCCCAACGGGCGGCTAGCGGCGGTCGCGCCGATGTATCTGAAAAGCCATTCGTTCGGGGAATATGTCTTTGATCACGCCTGGGCCGAAGCCTACACCCGAGCCGGATTGCAGTATTACCCAAAACTTCAAATTGCAGTCCCCTTTACGCCGGTCACCGGCCCTCGGCTCTTAGTCCGCCCCGATGCCGATCCTCAGGTGTTGCCAACCCTGCTGGCGACCCTGGAACAGATTGCCCGCAATCAAAAAGTGTCGTCAATCCACGCCACCTTTTGCACCGAAGCCGAATCTCAACGCTTGACCGAAGCCGGCTGGCTGCCGCGAACCGGGTTGCAATATCACTGGCATAATCACGACTACGCCACATTCGATGACTTCCTAGCCGCCCTGTCGGCGCGCAAGCGCAAGGCCATTCGCAAGGAACGCCAAACCGTGGCCGACAGCGGCGTGCGTCTGCACACCCTGACCGGGGCCGATATCAAACCCGAGCATTGGGACGCTTTTCATCGCTGTTACACCGAAACCAGCGACCGCAAATGGGGCAACGCTTACCTGACCCGCGAATTTTTCCACCGCCTGGGGGCGGCCATGGCTGATCAGGTGGTGCTGGTGATGGCCGAGGCCGACGGACGCTGGATCGCGGGGGCGCTCAATTTGATTGGCGGCGATACCCTGTATGGTCGCAACTGGGGCGGCGGAACCGAGCCGCGCTTCCTGCATTTCGAGGCCTGCTATTACCGCGCCATCGACTTCGCCATCGCCAACCGCCTGCGCCGGGTCGAAGCCGGAGCCCAGGGCGAGCACAAGCTGCAACGGGGCTACGAACCAACGCTGACCCACAGCGCCCACTGGATCCGCAAATGCGCCGTCCGCGACACCCTGGCCGCCCATCTGGAACGGGAACGCGAGATGATCGGCGAAATGAAGGTTCGGCTAGAGGCTGAACTGCCGTATCGGGAAGAATAAGACCGGCGGGCCGTGACACCACACCGCCGGTCCCCATCCCGGAGCTAGGCTTTAATGCTCTGGAGGACGTGTGAACGTCCTGCCTGACCGAAGCGTCTAGGAAGCCGGCAGAACTTGCCGGGATGGTCGGTAGAGGTTGCCGTCAGGATGGGAAAAACAGGGCTTAATACCAACGGCCCCGGACAATGATACTGACACATCGCCGGTCCTCGGGCCGCGACGGCGGCCCTGCGTCCTCGTGGCCGCGAAGCCCCCGGGTGTGGACTCTGGGGGCGCGGAGGCGCCCGCCCGGCGTCTGAGGGCAGCCTTGATGAGTCACCCTCAAGGCCCGAGGGTATAAGACTGGCGCGGGTTTTGCTTGGAGGATGGGAGCAATTGGAGGCATCCCGTCATGACCCTGTTCCCTCGTCCCGTCCTCTTTGGCTTCGTCCGTCGCGCCCTGGCGCTGGTCGCCGTCCTGGGATGGGGCGCGTTGGCGCTGGCGGTCGTAACGCCTAAAGAGGCTGACGCCACCGTGCGCCTTAAAGATGTGATCGACATCGAAGGCGTCCGGGATAACATGCTGGTGGGCTATGGCTTGGTCATCGGCGTCAAAGGAACCGGCGACAGCATCCGCAACGCCCCATTCACCGGGCAAAGCCTGACCGGCATGCTGGAGCGCATGGGGGTCAACACCCGTGGTGCATCCCTCGATACCAAAAACATCGCGGCGGTGATGGTGACGGCCACTCTGCCGGCCTTTGCCGCCCAAGGCACCCGGATCGACGTTTCGGTAGGGGCCATGGGTGACGCCACCAGCCTTCAGGGCGGAACTTTACTGGTTACACCCCTGGTCGGCGCCGATGGCGAGGTCTATGCTGTCGCCCAAGGGCCGGTGTCGGTCAGTGGGTTTTCGGCTTCGGGAGCCGGAGCCAGCGTAACCCAGGGCGTGCCGACCTCTGGTCGGATCGCTTCAGGGGGCATCGTTGAACGCGAAATCGAATTCGCGTTGGCCGAATTGCCGGTGATCCGGCTGTCCTTGCGCAACCCCGACTTCACCACGGCCCGCCGGATCGCCCAAGCGATTGACAGCCGGCTTGGGGTGCCGGCGGCCCGAGCCATCGACCCATCCACCATCGTCCTGACCGTGCCCGACGGGCGACGGGGCGATATCGTCAGCCTGATGACCGACATTGAGCAAATCCGGGTTGAGCCGGACCAGCATGCTCGGGTGGTGATCGACGAAAAAACCGGCGTCATCGTGATGGGCGAGAATGTTCGAATCAGCACGGTTGCGGTGGCTCAGGGCAATCTGACAGTTCGCATTACCGAAACGCCTCAGGTTTCGCAGCCCAATGCGTTCAGCCAAGGCCAAACCACAGTGGTTCCACGAACCGATGTCCAGGTCGATCAACAGAGCGACCGCCGTCTAGCAGTGTTGCCCGCCGGCATCAGTTTACAGGAATTGGTGCAAAATCTGAACGCCCTGGGGGTTGGGCCCCGCGATATGGTCAGCATCTTGCAATCGATTAAAGCCTCTGGAGCCCTGCAAGCCGAAATCGATGTCATGTGATTGAAGGATGGTCCCCGATGACGCCCACCGCCGCTTCAACCCCCACCCTGGCGTTGTCCCCTGCGTTGGCTCAAGGCGCCCCGCGCCTAGGAGGCCCCTCCTCCGGCGGTTTCGCTGCTGCCCTTGACGCTTCGGCGGCCTCTGCATCCGCGCCTGCCTCCGTCACATCATCGGCCACGGCTTCGGCCCCTCCTGTCACCGCTGTCACCGGAGCCGCCAGCGGGCTGCCCCAAGGCCCCCGGCTGCAAGGCAGCCTCAACCCCAAATCCGAAGCCGAAACCCGGCAGGCGATCCGCAAATCGGCTCAGGATTTTGAGTCCACGACCATGGGGCAAATGTTGCAGCTCATGTCGGACACGGTGGAGGTTGACCCCGACTTCGGCGGCGGTCATGGGGAAGAAATGTTCCGCCAAATGCTGACCACCGAATATGGCAAGTTGATGCGCAAAGCCGGTCCGTCCGGGATTTCGAGTCAGATCGAGCGAGAATTGCTGCGGGCCCAGGGCCTAAAGCCCCTCCCGGTCCGGTCCTCAGCCGTCCAAGGGATCGGAGCCTAAGCCATGGCCAGCGTCCCCCAGAATCCCCCGCCGTCGTCCTCGTCCAATGCGGTTTCGCTCTCTTTAAGGAGCCTATCGGGCGCCAAAACCGGCCCAGGTGCCGCCAAGCCCGTTTCGTCGGAAACCCCGACGGAACGGGCGCAAAACCTGATTGCGGTGATGGATCGCCTGACCGATGTCATGACCCTGGAACTAGACGCCGTGCGCAAGGGGGCTTTAGAGCGGGTTGCGACGATCCAAGCCGAAAAGCGCGCCTTAGCCACCCGGTTCGACGAGGTGGGTCGGCTGCTGCGACTGGATCGGGCGGGATTGGCCGGGTTACCGCCGGACGTGCGGACGGCCCTCAATGACGCCAGCCGTCGACTCGGCGAGGTCACCATGGCCAGCGCCGAGCTTCTGGATATCCAAGGGCGCGCTCAGAAATGCGTGGTTGATGTGGTGGTCAAGAGCGTCAATCACGAGCGCCGCGCGGTAACAGCCTATGGCCAATTGCGTAAAGGCATCGCCCGCCCGGCCCGAGCCCCTGCGTCCAGCGGTTCGATGACCTTTAGTGCCACATTGTGATCACACCCATCGAGCCTTGATGGTGACTCATCAAGGCTGCCCTCATACCATCGAGCCTTGATGGTGACTCATCAAGGCTGCCCTCAGACGCCGGGCGGGCGCATCCGCGCCCTTGGCTTCGCGCGCATGGGCGCGCGGGGCCGCCGTCGCGGCCCGATACCGGCGATGTGTCAGTATCAGGG
>CAIXKV010000209.1 GCA_903920145.1 uncultured Rhodospirillales bacterium | reverse complement strand
GCCCCTCGGCTTCCCAGCGGCGCAACGTCTGCACCGAGACTCCAAGGGCGTCCGCCGCCTCACCTATCGTCACTAATCTGCTCATTTCGGTAATGTATGAGCATGTTTACGCAATGTCAATGCACTCTGTTAAAAACCCCCATGGCTTCAATTGCCCACGGTGCTCCGGCGGCTGTTCTTGCAATAGTCCGGGCGGCTGGGTAGGGTCCGCGTCGACTGCTGCTGTCGGCGGGTGCTATGGTCGGTGGCGTCGGTTGTTCCCGTTTTTTGTAAGCTGCGAGCGCCGCAATGAAGGCCGCCGTTATTGTTTTTCCTGGTTCGAACTGTGACCGTGATGTGGCGGTGGCGTTGACGCGGGTCGTCGGCGTGGCTCCGGCCATGATTTGGCATCAGGCCGCCACAGTGCCCGATGTCGACCTGATCGTGCTGCCCGGTGGTTTCTCCCATGGCGACTACCTGCGGAGCGGTGCCATGGCGGCGCGGGCGCCGATTATGCGAGCGGTGGCCGAACGTGCCGCCGCCGGGGTGCGGGTGCTGGGCATCTGCAACGGCTTTCAGGTGCTGACCGAGGCTGGGTTGTTGCCCGGTGCGTTGATGCGCAATGCCGGGCTGAAATTCATTTGCCGTTCGGTGCGGTTGCGGGTCGAAACCGCCGACAGCGCCTTTACCGGCGGCTATCGCACCGGACAAGAGATCGCTCTGCCTATCGCCCATGCCGATGGCAATTTTTTCGCCGATGACGACACGCTCAAGCGGTTGGAAGGCGAAGGACAGGTGGCGTTTCGCTATCTGAGTAATCCCAATGGTTCGGCTCATGATATCGCCGGCGTGTTTAACCGGACCCGCACCGTTTTGGGATTGATGCCCCATCCCGAGCGCGTGATGGAGCCCGATCACGGCGGCACCGACGGCGAAGCCCTATTCAAGGGGCTGATGGCCGCGCTGGGGTGAATAAGGCAGTGGCCGGTGGTCACCGTCGCTTTGACGCGATGCTGCCTTCCGGTTGGCGCACTGGCGGCGGCGTAAGGGCGATGCTAGGTTGTCCTGACGCCGCCATTACGGCAATCCCGTTTCCCGACAGGGTCCCGAATCAGCATGTCCGTTGTCATCGAACCTGCCGTCACCCCGGAACTCGCCGCCGAGCACGGGCTCAAGTCGGACGAGTACCAGCGTTTGCTGGATATCGCCGGTCGCGTTCCGACCTTCACCGAATTGGGCATCGTGTCGGTGATGTGGTCCGAACATTGTTCGTACAAATCGTCGAAGGTCTGGTTACGGACCTTGCCGACCGAAGGCCCCCAGGTGATCTGTGGGCCGGGCGAAAATGCCGGAGTGGTCGATATCGGCGACGGCCAAGCCGCCATCTTCAAGATGGAAAGCCATAATCACCCCTCTTTCATCGAGCCCTATCAGGGCGCGGCGACCGGGGTTGGTGGCATCCTGCGCGATGTCTTCACCATGGGCGCCCGTCCCATCGCCAATCTGAACGCTCTGCGTTTCGGTAGCCCCGACCATCCGAAGACCCGCCATTTGATTTCGGGGGTGGTGGCTGGCATCGGTGGTTATGGAAACTGCGTCGGTGTTCCTACCGTGGGCGGCGAAACCAATTTTCACCGGGCCTATAACGGGAATATTCTGGTCAACGCTATGACCGTCGGGGTGGCGGCGGCGGATCGGATTTTCTATTCTAAGGCTGCGGGACTCGGGAATCCGGTGGTGTATGTCGGCTCGAAGACCGGGCGCGATGGGATCCATGGCGCGACCATGGCTTCGGCTGAATTCTCCGAGGACAGCGAAGAGAAGCGCCCGACCGTTCAAGTCGGCGATCCCTTCACCGAAAAGCTGCTGATTGAAGCCTGCTTGGAGTTGATGGCCACCGACGTGATCGTTGCGATCCAGGACATGGGAGCCGCAGGGCTAACCTCGTCTTCGGTGGAGATGGCCGGCAAGGGCGGGCTGGGGATCGAGCTGAATTTGGACGCCGTCCCCTGTCGCGAAACCGGGATGACCGCCTACGAGATCATGCTCTCTGAAAGCCAAGAGCGCATGCTGATGGTGCTGAAGCCGGGGTGTGAAGCGGTCGCTCGTGCCATCTTTGACAAATGGGAACTCGACTTCGCGGTCATTGGCCATCTAACCGACTCTGGTCGGTTGGTGTTGAAAAAAGACGGTGTGACCTGGGCGGATCTGATGATCGAGCCCCTGGTCAGTCGAGCGCCGGTTTATGAGCGGCCTTGGACTCCAACGCCGCCGTCCGCTTTGGTGACCTCCGACGAGGTGCCGCTGCCGGCCCGGCCCTGCGACGTGCTGTTGCGCTTGATGAATTGCCCGGACTTGGCGTCCAAGCGTTGGATCTGGGAGCAGTATGACAGCCAGGTTGGTGCCGATACCATCGCCGGGCCCGGTGGCGATGCCGCTGTGGTGCGGGTGCATGGCACCGGAAAGGCCCTGGCGCTGACGACCGATTGCACCCCGCGCTATTGCCTAGCCGATCCGTTCCAAGGCGGTGCTCAGGCGGTGGCTGAGGCGTGGCGCAATCTCACCGCCGTTGGTGCGACGCCGTTGGCGGTTACCGACAATCTGAATTTCGGCAACCCGGAAAAGCCGCTGATCATGGGTCAGTTGGTTGGCTGTATTCAGGGGATGGCGGCGGCTTGTCGGGCGCTGGATTTCCCGGTGGTTTCGGGCAATGTCAGTCTCTACAACGAAACCAATGGCGAGGCGATTTTGCCGACTCCGGCCATCGGCGGGTTGGGGCTGCTGCGGGATGCCCGGCGTCGAGTCGGGTTGGGCTTCGTCGATGATGGCGAATTCGTGATCCTGCTGGGTGAGACGCGGGGCCATCTTGGTCAATCTCTGTATTTGCGCGAAATCCATGGTCGCGAAGATGGCGCTCCTCCGCCTGTGGATTTGGCGGCAGAGCGGCGAACCGGCGATTTGGTGCGCGGTCTGATCAATGACGGTTTAATCACCGCCTGTCATGATCTGTCCGATGGCGGGTTGGCGGTGGCCGCCGCCGAGATGGCGTTGGCCGGCGACCGAGGCGCCGAGTTGGTGCTGCCCATCGGCGTCGATCCCATCGGCTTTTTGTTCGGTGAGGATCAGGCTCGCTATCTGATCACGGCTACCGATTCCTCGCCGATTTTGCATCGGGCCGGTGCGGCGGGAGTGCCTGCTTGTATCCTGGGAACAACCGGCGGCTCGGTGTTGACAATAAATCGCTGCAACGCCATATCGCTAGCGCAGCTCCGGATCGTTCACGAACGCTGGTTGCCGGGTTTGATGGCTGGGGCGCCGTCGGCGGCGGGAAGCGGAACGGGGGGAGCCGCCCCTGGGGCGATTCCGGTCGGGTCGGCCTGCGACTGCTAGTGAGCGGCGTCGGCCACATTCAAGAGTGGAGAGCGCGGGTGTCTTGCCTGCCTCTCTGTCGGATGGACTGACCCAACCCACTCGTCGTCTTATGCGGTTTTATGCGGTTGGGTTATGCATTGGGCCGCCGAGGCCCAAAAGCCGACAGAAAGTGGGCAAAAGCGAAGGTTGACGACACCGGAACAGCAGGGTGGAAACGATCATGGCGATGGATCCAGGCGAGATCGAGCGGTTGATCAAAGAAGGCATTCCTGACGCGGTGGTGCGGATCGAAGATCTGCGGGGGGATGGTGATCACTACGCCGCCCATGTGGAGTCGCCCGCTTTCCAAGGCCGCAGCCGGGTCCAACAGCATCAGATGGTTTACCAAGCGTTGCGCGGGCGGATGGGGGAGCAGTTGCACGCTTTGGCGTTGCGAACCACGGTTCCTGTTAGCCCATGAATGAGTGGTGATTGACCACAGACTCTTGACCCAGGAAGGCATGTAAAGACATGGAAGCCTCCGTTGCCGACCGGATTCGCCGGGATATCAGCGAAAATGATGTTGTGCTTTACATGAAAGGCACTCCAATCTTTCCCCAGTGCGGTTTTTCCGCTGCCGTGGTTCAGGTCTTGGGCCAACTGGATGTAAAGTATAAAAGTTTTGATATCTTGATCGATCCGGGCCTTCGTGAAGGGATCAAGGAGTTTAGCAACTGGCCGACTTTGCCGCAACTTTATGTTAAGGGCGAATTTGTTGGTGGTTGCGATATTGTGAAGGAAATGTATCAGGCTGGCGAGTTGGCTGCGTTATTCCAGGCCAAGGGCATCGCCACTGCCGCCGGGGCGTGACCAGAATTTAGCCATGGTTGAGTCGCGTAATAGGCCTCGCTGAACATATTGTGGGCGAAGCTCGTGGCCATGATATGCTCGGTTTGACCGATGAGGGGCGATCGAGCGAGGACTCGGACGTGACGCAAGGGCCGGCGGGCGGTTGTCGAGTGGGTGGGGTGTGGCGAGTGTCTGGTGGTGGGGCCGGGCCGTGAGCGGGCCCCTCCCCTCAGAGCCCGCTGGCATTGGGGGTGAGCAATCGCCGCGTGTTCGGCGTTGGACGCTCCGTCGGATTCCCGTTGGTTGGCGTGTGTCTTTGCTGGTGGCGGTCAATGTGTTGGCCTTTGCCGTGCTGGCGGCGGTGGTGTGGCACGATGGCCGGGTATTGGGCCAGCAATGGGCTGCTCTTCAGCGCGTCGCCGAAGATCAAAGGTGGTTGGACACTATTCGAGGCGATGCCGACCGTCTGCGGAGCTTGCTTCATTACTCCCTTGAGATTCGCGGCGGGCAGGCTGACGACGAAGTTAGCGCGAGCCGGAAGGCCCTGCTGGACGAGTTGATAGATCCCCGCGTCACCGATCCGAGCGCAGCGGGGGGACTTGGCCAGCTTACGGGGATCGCCGATCAATGGTTTGCTGGATTCAACGCGATTCGCGACCTGAATGCTGGGCTTCGTACTTTTTATCACGGTCATATTCTTGATCTGGACAGTGCGATCACAGCAGATCTTCGGGTGGTGGATAGCAACGGTGAAGAGCCGTTTGCAGCAATTATGGCAGCGGTTAACGCTTTTTACTTTACCGGCGACCGCAACGCGTTGGGGCAGGCGCGGCAGGGCTTGGCGGCGTTGGCCGCCGCTGCCGCCGCCAAGCGCGAAAGTGGCAGCGAGGCGGAGCAGGCCGCTGCGACTCGATTGGGAGACCGGATCGGCACCTTCTGGCAGGCGTTGGATCGGTTCGATCGCGAAGCGTCTCAGGTGGCTATGCGGGTGGTTCATGACGTGGATGGCGTTCAGGCGCGGCTGTCGGATGTTATCGACCGTCAGGCGGCCATTGAGCGATCCCGTCAAAGTGAGGCACAGCAACGGTTTGATCAGGTGCTGTCTTCGGTGGGGCGAACCGTCGCTTTGCTGGGGGTGGCTTTTTTGCTGATCACCTTGGGGGCCAGTTTGATGATTGCCCGAGGCATTCGGCGACCGATTCGTGAATTGGCGACCGAAATTGCGGCGATTGCGGAAGGGGATTTGCATCGTCCGATTCCCGGCACGGCCTTTGCGGACGAGATCGGGGCGATTGCCCGGACGGTGGCGGCGCTCAAGGAGAGCGTCTTGGCCAAGCGGCGAATCGAGAGGCAGTTGGAGGCTCATGAGCGGCGGTGGCGGACGGTGTTGGAGACCAGCCCCATCGGCTTTTCCATCATCGCCGCCGATGATTTGCGGCGCCTTTATGCCAATCCCAAATGCCGGGAGTTGTTGGGGTTGGGCGAACAGGTCGAGGCCGGAGAATTGTCACTGCGGGAGTCCTTTGTAGACCCGGAGGTTTTCGACGATCTCAAGCGCCGGGTCGAGCAGGGCGAGGTGATCTCTGGGTTCGAAGTTCATCGGCGGCGCCCGGATGGGTCGAGCTGGTGGAGCATCCTGGAAATCCAGGCCATGGAGATCGATGGCCGACCCACTTACATGGTTTGGCATTATGACGTGACGGCATGGCGCGGCGCCGAAGCCGAGTCGCGGGCCGCCAAGGAACGGGCCGAGGCGGCTTTGACCGATCTGAGTGCAGCCCAACGGATTCTGGTTCAGTCAGAGAAGATGGCGTCCCTGGGTGGGTTGGTGGCGGGAATTGCCCATGAGATCAATACGCCGCTCGGAATCAGCCTGACTTCGGCTTCGCTGTTGGCGGAGGAAAGTCGGCGCCTGTCAGACGCGATGAATGTCGGCGCGTTGCGGCGCTCGGACCTGGCGCGATTCCTGAACATGGCCTTGGAAAGCTCGGACTTGTTGCTGGCCAATTCCCAACGGGCCGCCGAGCTGATCAAGAGTTTCAAGCAGGTTGCGGTGGATCAGGCCGCCGATGATCGGCGGTGGTTCAATCTGCGGGAGTATATTGACGAGGTGCTGATGAGTCTGGGGCCGCGCCTTAAGCGTTCGGCGCTGGTTGTGACCGTCAATTGCCCAAATGATATCGAGATCGAGGGATTCCCCGGCGCTTTGGCGCAAGTGCTGACCAATTTTGTTATGAACGCTCTGACTCATGCCTTTGATCCGGGGCAGCAGGGGCGTCTTGAGGTTTCCGTGACCGTGCCCGAGCCGGATCGGATCGAGTTGGTGTTCCGGGACGATGGGAAGGGCATTCCCGAAGCGGTCTTACCAAGAATTTTTGACCCCTTTTTCACCACCAATCGGAGCGGCGGTGGCAGTGGACTGGGCTTGAATATCGTCTCCAATGTCGTCCGCCAGCAGTTGGGCGGCGAAATTTCTGTAACCAGTCATCTCGGCCAGGGCACCACCTTTATCGTGCGTTTTCCACGCGTTCAGGCATGATCCCGGCGTGAGTCGTCCGAATTGTCCTTGCGCGAACAGTCATGAATTATCGTCATATTTACCATGCCGGCAACTTTGCCGATGTCTTCAAGCATGCGGTTTTGGCCTTGATGTTGGAGCGGCTGCGAGTCAAGCCCACGCCGTTTTTCGTCTTCGATAGCCATGCCGGCCTTGGGCGCTATGATTTGGCTTCGGAACCGGCCCTGAAAACCAGCGAATGGGAAGGCGGCGTGGTTCGGATGCTGGCAGCGGTCGCCCGAGGGGCGGCTCCGTCGGGATTGCAGGGGTATTTGGCGGCTCTGGCGGCCTTGAATGGCGGCGAATCCGGAGCCCTGGGCGATCGGATTCGCTGGTATCCTGGGTCTCCCTGGTTGACCCGGTCGTTGATGCGGCCCGGCGATCGCTTGGTGTTGGCTGAGGCTCATCCCGAGGATGCCCTGTCTTTGTCCCGTTTGTTTGCTGGAGATTCGCAAGTGGCGGTCCATCGTCAGGATGGTTACGGTGGGCTGAAGGCCTATCTGCCGCCTCGGGAGCGGCGGGGCTTGGTTCTGATCGATCCACCCTACGAGGACGGGGACGAAGCGGCCCGGTCGGTGGCGGGACTCGCGGTGGCTCATCGCCGTTGGGCTACGGGCATTTATGCCTTGTGGTATCCGATCAAAGAGCGGGCGTGGGTGTGGCGGCTTCACGAGGCGCTGATTGCCACCGGCATTCCCCGGATGTTGGCGTTCGAACTCACCCTTTGGCCCGAGGGAGACTGGCGACGCTTGGGGGGGTGTGGCATGGTTGTGATCAATCCACCTTGGCAGTTAGACTCGGCGTTGGCCGAGCTGCTACCCTGGCTCCACGGTGCGCTTGGAACCGGGGCCGGTGGCGTTCGGATGGAGTGGTTGGCGTCCGAAGCCGGGCCCAAAGTGTGATTGGGGCGGTCCCGAGGCCATTCGAAAATCGGAGGATGCCGTTATGGCTGCCGCTAATGTTCCGGAGCCCGGAGTCGAACCCGGTTTGCGTTTTGCCTGTGTCCTGGATGGACGGGGTGGCGCGGTTCATAAAAGCTGGGATCAGGTGTTGGCGTGGCGGCCCGAGGATGGCGTGCTGTGGATTCATCTGGAGCGCGGTCATCCCGATACCGCGCGTTGGATCAGCCGGGAGAGCGGTATTGATCCGGTGATCGGTGAGGCGTTGCTGGCCGACGAGTCAAGGCCGCGCGTTGAGAGTTCCGGCGACGGTTTGTTGATTGTCCTGCGCGGAATCGGGCGGGAGGGGATCGGCTGTGAAAGCGGCGGCGTCGATTTGGTACCGATTCACCTTTGGATCGACGGTCAACGGGTGGTGTCGCTCCGGGATCGGGACCACGCCTTGGGGGCTTTGCGGGACATTCGAAACGCTCATGCCGCCGGTAAAGGGCCGTTGCGACCGGGTGATCTGTTGGTGCAGATCGCGGACAAGGTGGTCAAAGACCTGGAGCCGGTGCTGGACGCCATGGACGAGGAGATTGACCGACTTGAGGATGTGGTGCTGACCACGGCCGATAGCACGGTGCGTCATGCCTTGAGCGAGCTGCGTCGGCGGTCGATTCACTTGCGCCGCTATCTGGCGCCGCAACGCGACGCGCTGTATCGCCTCCAGAGCGAAGATTGCACATGGCTTAGTGAGCGGGACAAGGTTCGATTGCGGGAAGTGATCGACAAAGTCCTTCGTTTTATTGAGTATCTCGATTCAATCCGGGATCGCGCCGTCATTCTTCATGAAGATTTGTCGTCGGTGCTGTCGGAGCGGATCGCTCGCACGTCCAACCGCCTGACCGCAATGGCGGCGTTGCTGCTGCCGCCCAGTTTGATTGCTGGTATTCTTGGGATGAATGTCGGGGGGCTGCCGGGCACCCAGGACTCCAATGCGTTCTATCTCGTTTTGATTTTGATGGTGGTGTTAACGGCGGCGGTGGTGGTGGTGTTGCGGCGGATCAAGTGGATGTAGGCTGGCGTCTGTCGAAATCACCTCGGCGCGGTCCAGGGCCGGTTGCCGCGTTCCGGGGTGACCGATCGCGTGGTGATGTGCCCATCCGACAGCCAAACAGCGTAGGCGCCGTTATGGCGTAGGCTCCAAAAATCGATGATCACCGGGCCGGGGCAGCCATGGACCGGGTCTGCCGCTACCATCAAGTTCGATGTTTCACAATCCTCGTCCAAGGCCATCCGGTCGCGCACCAATGTCGTGGTGATCTCGCCCGCCCGGTAAAGACAGCCCCATTCGTCGCAACTTAGCCGGTCGTCGGCGCTGTGACCTTCAGCGGGCCAAGGCTCTGCGGCTTGATTGGTGCCGTCCCGGTGAAGCCAGGTTTGCCCGACCAACCCCTTGGCAGCTTTGGCGTTGTTAAAGCTAAGGCCGCCGTCAGCCATGCGAACCGCCATCACCGCGCCGTCACTGGAAATCAGCAAATCCGGGTGGGGAGCCGCCAGGATACTGGCAAACCCCAGAGTTATGGGCAGCAGCCCCCATAAGCGCCAACATTCGCGCCACAGCATCAGCCACAGTCCCCCCAGGACAATGGCCGCCAGTCCAGTGACCGGCATGGCAGGAACCCATAACACCGAACCCGGCAGAGCTGCAGTCACATGGGCGAGCCAATTGCACGCCGCCACGCCCCACCCCATCGGGATCAAGGCCCAGGCATCGAGCCCGAACGGCAACAGCACATAAACCGCCAGCGCCCAGGGCATCACCCAAAAGGTGGTCAAAGGCACCGCGATCATATTGGAAAGCACGCCATAAAGCGCCATTTGCTGGAAATGATAGAGTGAAAAGGGCAATGTGGCGAGGGTTGCGACCACCGAAGTCAACACACTGCCTATCAAATACAGCCCTGCCTGCCCTAAAGCGCCCGTTTCGGTTCGCCAGCGTTGCAACCAAGAATTAGCCACCTCGTAGGTGGCGATCAGCGCACCAACCGCTGCGAAAGACATTTGAAAGCTTGGCCCTAACATTTGTTCGGGCGTATAGGCCAAAATCACCACCGCCGAAATCATCAGAAGGCGCATGCTGATCGGATTGCGGTCGGCCATGATCGCGATCATCACGGTTCCGGTGCTCAACACCGAACGAAGGGTTGGTGCCGCCGGGCCGACCAAGGCCAAATAAGCGAACGCAGCCAACAGACCAGCCAAGGCCGCCCATTTCTTGATGGGGTAGCGCAACGCTACGGGTTCAATCGAGGCCAGCAGGGCCCGCACCAGAAAATAAACCAGCCCGGCGACCAAGGCGATATGCAGTCCTGAAATCGAGAGGAGATGGGCCAACCCGGAATAGCGGTAATCATTCATGACATCTTGGGGGATCGCA
Organism: uncultured Rhodospirillales bacterium; assembly: GCA_903920145.1. GTDB lineage: Bacteria > Pseudomonadota > Alphaproteobacteria > Azospirillales > Azospirillaceae > BOG-933. The sequence continues at coordinate 9,091 of CAIXKV010000209.1, read as the reverse complement.
GTTTGCTCGCCGTTGAGCAGAGCTTCCGTCACCGTTGAGGTGGCGGGATCGGGCAGAATCTCGACACATCGTTGATGAAGCAACGCCCGCAAGGCTTCCATCTGGAGCATCAGTCCGCGCCAAGACGACGGCGGTGGTCCCTCGATCACGTCCGGGGTTTCCAGGGCCGAGCCAACCGCGCCGTTCCCGTCGAAAAAGGCCTGGCGCTGGAAATCATAGGCACCCGGTTCCGCCGGAGTCGCCGAGGGATGCAGTTGGGCCCGGACCCGGATCATCGCCCCCGGCGGTGGCGCCGTGAAGCGCCCCTTGAGCCCGATCCGGATTTGATCGGGGGTGCTCTCAGGGGGGAGGCGGTCAATGGTCACATCGGATAGCGTCAGGCGGACGCCGTCCGGCATCGATTCTGTGGTGATCACCCGCCCGGTGGCTGTGACAATGCCCAATTCATGGCTGACCATCGGCGCACGCTGGCCCCAGGTCTGAATCTGGGCCGCCGTGAACCCCAGAGCGCCGGTTAAAAGCACCAAGGTGACGGCCAGCCAAGCCGGTTTGCGCCGCATCACCAGGGCGATTCCAGCCAGGGCCACGCTCATCCCCGCCCCGAGCCACGGGGTCGGTTCGGTCGGGAGCCAGAAATACCAAGCAATGCCAAAGCCAAGGCCAACCGGCAACCACAACTCCCACCGTTCGCGTTCGGCGGCCAGGGGCTCGGTGAAGGCGACCAGCAGGCCAGAGGCACCGACTTTGAAGGCGGCGGTTCCGGTCTGAAGCGCGTCTGCAAAGGACCGCTCGGTCATTCCGGTTATCGGTTTGTCGGTGCTGGGTCGGGAAGCACTCTTTCGCATGGAACGCATTGAGCCCGTTCATCATGCGAATGTATGCAATATGCTGGAGTTATAGCCTAAAAAGAGTGGCCTGCCGAGAAGAAAGTGCCGCCTGCCGTTTGCCAACGCTCGGCTCTGTTATGGACGCTGCTCGGAATGGGCGTTGCCGGTTGTCGTTTGCGACAAGCGATCTTCATAAATCCCGTGATTGAAGTGATGATGAAGATATTTGTAAAGTAATTATTCATAATACTTCTTATTATATCAGTCGTAAGGCGCTGCTTGGAGGAAATATGATGACTTCAGAGGCTTTCTATTACAGAATAATATTCCATGATTTGTTAATGTTCGATACAGTCGGAAGCCGCGAATAATACAAAGAATGGTTGATCGCCCTTGGAGATGAGGGGTGGAGGCTGTTTTGCCTTGGCCGCAATCGTCATCGGCGTCGGTCAAAAACCTTTCGGTTTCGGCGGTTTCTTTGTACAAAGAGAGCCGCTTGGAGTCCGGTTTCTGCCGCCTAGTAAGAGTCTGTTAGGGGGGCGGGCCTAGACTGTCGCTGGCGCTTTTCCCACCTCGAGACCGTTTGGTTGCTTTGATGACTGTCGTGACACGTTTCGCCCCCTCCCCTACCGGCTTCCTGCATATTGGTGGTGCCCGCACGGCGCTTTTTAATTGGCTGTTCGCGCGTCACCAGGGCGGACGTTTCTTGTTGCGGATCGAGGATACAGATCGGCAACGCTCTACCGAGGCGGCTGTGACGGCCATTTTAGACGGGTTGTCGTGGCTGGGGCTGAATTGGGATGGCGAAGCCGTATCGCAGTTCGAGCGTCGGGGCCGTCATGCCGAGGTGGCCGAGGCCATGCGCGCCGCCGGGCTGGCCTATCACTGTTATTGCAGTCCCGAAGAATTGGCCGAGTTGCGCGAGCGTCAAAAAGCCAGCGGCCAGCCCATGCGCTACGATGGCCGTTGGCGAGATCGACCGGCCTCGGAGGCGCCGCCGGGGGTGGCGCCGGTGGTGCGGTTGCGGGCTCCTCGGGACGGCGAAACGGTCATCGCCGATCAGGTTCAGGGCGAGGTGCGGGTTCGCAATGACCAGTTGGACGACATGGTTCTGCTGCGTGCCGATGGAACGCCCACCTACATGCTTTCGGTGGTGGTGGACGATCACGATATGGGTGTGACCCATGTCATCCGGGGTGATGATCACTTGACCAACACCTTCCGGCAGGTCCAAATCTACAAGGCGATGAGCTGGGAGCTGCCGACTTTTGCCCATATTCCTCTAATTCATGGAGCCGATGGGGCCAAGCTGTCCAAGCGCCACGGTGCCTTGGGAGTCGATGCCTATCGTGACTTGGGCTATCTTCCCGAATCTCTGCGTAACTACCTGTTGCGGCTGGGGTGGGGGCATGGTGACGCCGAAATTATTTCCGATGCTCAAGCCATCGAGTGGTTCGGGCTGGAAGGCATTGGCCGTTCGGCGGCGCGGTTCGATTTTGCCAAGCTCGATAGCCTGAATGCTCACTATCTCCGTCAAGCCGATGACGAGCGGTTGGTTGATGTTGTCGCGCCGCATTTGGAAACGGGGCGGGGCGTTCCTTTGACGTCCGATCAGCGTGACCTATTGCGCCGGGCCATGCCGGGGTTGAAGGCTCGGGCTAAAACCGTGGTCGAGCTGGCCGCATCCGCCCGTTTCTACTTTGCCGCCTGCCCTTTGACCTTGGATGCCAAGGCGGCGGCACTGTTGGATGTCGAAGCCCGGCGGCGGTTGGCGGGCATGACCGAACGGTTGGCGGTTCTGACCGAGTGGCGTGCCGAGGTCATCGAAGCCACCGTTCGCCAATTGGCCGAGTCATGGGCCAGCAAGCTGGGGTCGTTGGCGCAACCCTTGCGCGCGGCTTTGACCGGCAGTACTGTGTCACCGCCGATCTTCGAGGTTGCCGAGTTGTTGGGCAAGGACGAAGCGTTGGCCAGGTTACGGAGTGTCGAAACCCCAGAGTCGGCATAAAGGCGGCAGGTTGCGCCGGGCCGCAGGCGGACGTATATTGGCCGCCGAATTCGCAAGCTGTTAACTCCCCTCCATATCCTCCCCATTCCCAAAGCCACTGTACCGAAAAAGGGATTTGCTGAATGAGCCAAGCAGCCTCCACGGCGGCACCTACCGAGGGCAAGCCCGTCGATAATAGCTTCACGCTGACCGATAACCGTACCGGCAAGTCCTATAAGCTTCCGGTCCTTAAGGGCACGATTGGCCCAGATGTGATCGACGTCCGCAAGTTGTACAGCGACACCGATTGTTTTACGTTTGATCCGGGCTTTACATCGACCGGCAGTTGCGAATCCAAGATCACCTTCATTGATGGTGACGAAGGCGTCCTGTTGCATCGGGGTTACTCCATTGATGAGTTGGCCGAGCAGAGCGACTTCATGGAAGTCTGCTATCTGCTGTTGAACGGCGAACTGCCGAACCGGAGCGAGAAATATACGTTCGAGCAGGTCATCACCCATCATTCGATGGTTCACGAACAGTTGACCTTCTTCTATCGTGGTTTCCGGCGTGACGCGCATCCGATGTCGATTTTGTGCGGCATCACCGGGGCGCTGGCGGCGTTTTATGGCGACTCCCTCGACATTACCGACCCGCACCAGCGCCTGATCGCCTCGCATCGGCTGATCGCCAAGATGCCGACCCTCGCCGCGATGGCCTATAAGTACTCGGTTGGTCAGCCGTTCGTTTATCCGCGCAACGATCTGAGCTATTCCGAGAATTTCCTCAGCATGACCTTTGCCATGCCGAGCGAGCCATACCGCGTGAATCCGGTGGTGGCACGGGCGATGGATCGCCTGTTCATTCTGCATGCCGATCACGAACAGAATGCCTCGACCTCGACCGTGCGGTTGGCGGGCTCTTCGGGAGCCAATCCATACGCCTGTATCGCGGCGGGCATTGCTTCGTTGTGGGGGCCTGCGCATGGCGGTGCCAACGAAGCCGTGCTCAACATGTTGCAGGAAATCGGGCACAAGGACCGGATCCCCGAGTGTATCAAGCGGGCCAAGGACAAGGACGATCCCTTCCGTCTGATGGGCTTTGGTCACCGGGTCTACAAGAACTATGATCCGCGCGCTCAAGTGATGCGCCGGAGCTGCCATGAAGTGTTGGGCGAGCTGGGGATCAAGAATGATCCGTTGCTCGACATCGCGATGGAGCTGGAGCGTATTGCCCTTGAAGATGAGTATTTCGTCGAACGGAAGCTGTATCCGAACGTCGACTTCTACTCGGGTATTATTCTGAAGGCGATCGGCTTCCCGACCTCGATGTTCACCGTTCTGTTCGCCTTGGCGCGGACCGTTGGTTGGATTTCCCAGTGGAAGGAGATGATCGAAGACCCGCAGCAGAAGATCGGTCGTCCGCGTCAGCTCTATAAGGGTGCCACACGGCGGCCTTATGTGCCTTTGGCGATGCGTGGCTGATCAATTTCCATCGGAAGTTGGGGTGGATGGCACGGGAAACCGAGCCATCCGCATTCCGGCGTTCGTTTGTCGGCCACCGAGACGGTCGCGGGCAGCCAACGATAACCCAATGCCGCGCAGTGTGCGCTTGATGCGCTGGGCCCGATTTGCGGTGGTGGTGGCCGCTGCGGCGGTTGTTGCCTGGGCGATGCTTTCCCGTTAGGTGGTCGGCTTTGGTCTGGACCGCTGTTCCGTTAGCCTTCAATAGGGTAATGGGTTTAAGGGGCCGTTGGCCCTGTGCGGGTGTGGGCGGAGCCCACGAAGTCTCCCGTTCTTATGTCGTAATCGAAGGGCTGCGGCCTTTCTTTATGCTTGCAGCCGGGTTCGGCTCTACAAAAGGTGGTTCTGCCTTTGTAGAGCACAGGACTTGATGGCAGGTTCCGCTCTGATATCATGTGGATCGGTAGCGGGAGATCAAGCGATCCAATCCTCGTGACCGTGGCCAGACTGGGGATCGACCGGCACGGCGTGAATCCGATATTCGCGCACGGTTTGGAGGGAGAGTGCGCGAGCACGAGAGGAAGGAGCCCGCTCGGTTCAGCGGCGGCGGTGTTCCGGCGGCGATCCTCGGAGCCTTGGTGGTTCTGGTGGTCGTGACGTTTGCCGGTGTTGCGGTCTGGGTCGCCAGCCAAGGGTACCGAGTTTCTCTCGAGTCGACCAAAGCCTACACTCTTTTAAGGCTCCAGACGATCGACGAGGCCGCAGAGCGGGATCTGGGGCAGGCCAAGCAGGCCATGATCGGGGTCGCCAACGATTTTTTCCGCTTGGGTACAGATCATCCCGGCGAGTCCCCTTCCCTTTCCTTCCAAGCCCTATCGTTGGGGATTGTCGATGCCGACGGTCGGGTGGCTGTCGCCGCCGATGATCGGATTCGGGCCATCCTCGAGCGTGCCGTTCGCGAGCGCCCTGCCCTCTTCCAAAAGGCCTCAACGGTCGAGTCGCCCCAGCCGATCCTGCTGCCGATCATATCATCGAGCCTTAATGTTGACCCATCAAGGTTACCATTAGGCACCGGGCAGGCGCATCCGAGCTCTTGGCTTCATGTGCATGAGCGCACGGGGCCGCAATCGCGGCCCGATACCGACGATAGGTCAGCATCAAGGCTTGCCGAGACCACAGCCAAAAACGGAGCCGGTTCCGAGCGCGGGCCGTCGTTTCTGTTGGGTTGGCAGGTCATCGGCCCCAAAGGCGCATTTGCGGTGGTGGCCGGAGAGATCGACGCCAAAGAGATCCAGTCCTGGTTACCAAAGGAGATGATTGGGGAAGCGGCGCCTGTAGCATTGGTGACGCTTGGCGGGGAGAGGCTGTGGGACTCGTCGGCAGGCTTTGCCAATGCCGTCGAGTCGATTTTTCGCCGGATGCTGCCGTCGATTCGATGGGGAGAGCTTGCCCCCGCCGTCGAACGAGAGCGACTCGATTCGAACGGGCCGGACTGGCTATGGGTCTTTCAGCGGATCGGTCCCTATCCGGTGATGCTGGTGACCGCTGCCTCCGGCGACCAAGCCTGGGCGGTTTGGCAGGGGTTGGCGTGGGGCGGGGGAAGCTTGGCGCTGATCCTCTCAGGGCTGGTCATCGGTTTGGCCTTTATCCATCTTCGTGCTGTAGGCCGTGCGCAGCGGGAGTTGGAATGGTTGGTGCGCGAGCGGACGTTAAGAGAAGGGCGAGCCGCCGAGCGCCTGTTGGCTGCCGAGCGCCTGACCCATCTTGGTCATTGGGAGCATGATCTGCTCGGTTCGTCCGACTACTGGTCGCCCGAAACCTATCAAATTTTAGGAGTCGTGCCAGGACGGGAGATCCCTCATGTCATACCGGCGAGCCCTGATACTGACACATCGCCGGTATCGGGCCGCGACGGCGGCCCGGCGTCTGAGGGCTTGGAGCTATCAGCATCAAGGCTCGAGGGTATCAAGCGGCTGCAATCGGTTACGCATCCCGACGATCGCGATCTCGAGCCTTCGGCGCGAGTCTTGGCCCTGGCCGGAGTCAAGCCGTATGACGTTCGAATCCGCATTCTTCATCCCGATGGCGCAATCCGCCATGTTCAGCTTCAGGCCGAGGTGCTGCGTGACGATGGCGGCGAGCCGGTCAAGCTGACCGGGACCGTTCTCGATGTCACCGATCGGGTCATGTTCGAAGCCTGTCTGCGGGAAAGCGAAGAGCGTTACCGCAAAACATTTGAGGCGGCTCAAGATGCTCTGTTCCTCGTGGATCGGGACTCGGGTGTGTTGATCGATGCCAACGGTGCAGCTACTTCTCTTTACGGCTATTCACGCGCCGAATTGACGGGCATGGCATGGAAGCAGGTGATCGGCGCCGAGTCGGATGGGGTTGGCACAGCAGGGCCGATTCGTCACTTCCGCCGCGATGGAAGCGAGGTCTTTGTGGATCTGTCCGTTGCCGAAGCCGAATTGTCGGGGCGGGCGGTGGCCATCATTGCTGTTCGCGACGTGACGGCGCGTGTCGAGTCAGAAGCGCGGCTGGTTCGGACCACGGAATTGCTGACCGATGCCGAGCGAGTCGCTCATCTTGGATACTGGGATTGGGATCGAATCGCTCGCACCCATCATTGGTCGGAAGAGCACTGGCGTATTCTGGGCCTGGATCCAGCCTTGGTTCAAGCCGGCTATCGCAGCTTTATCGCGCTGGTGCATCCCGAGGACCGTGATCGGGTCAGCGCATTTCCCTTGGGGCTCGGTCATGGCGCCATGGGCACCATGGAGTTCCGAATCATTCGTCCCGATGGGGTCATGCGTCAGTTGAGCACCACCGTTCGAGTCGAACGAAACGCCGTCGGTGCCATTACTCGTTTGTTTGCCATTCAAATGGACGTGACCGAGCGCAAGCGGGTGGAAATCGCATTGGCCGAAAGCCACGCGATGCTGGTGTCGGTGATCAATGCCACCCAGGAAGACTCGGTGATGTTGGTTGCCGCCGACGGGACCATTCAGGTTGCCAATGAGCGGGCGGCTCGAAGTTTCGGACGCACCGCCGCCGATATTCGTGGTCGGGAGCTGTGCGCCCTGATTTCCACCGAGTCGCACGCGCTATGGCAAAGCCGCTTGAATCAGGTGGCTACCACCAATCAGCCCCTATGTTTTGAGCACAGCCGAGGCGGTATTGTTTTCGACGCCCATTTGTCTCCGGCATCGAGTCACGCGGGGCGGCTGGTCGGGGTTGCCGTGTTCGAACGCGACGTGACCGCTCGCAAAAAGGTCGAGATCAGCTTGCGGTTGCTGACCCGAGCCATCGAACAAAGCCCATTATCGGTTGTTATCACCGATCGGCAGGGGCGAATCGTCTATGTAAATCCCCATTTCGTCGCCGCCACTGGCTATTCCGCCGAGTCGGTATTCGGCAAAGACCCGAGCCTGTTCAAGTCAGGCTACACCACCCCAGGCGAATATCGGCGCCTGTGGGATACGATTACCTCTGGCCAAGTTTGGCAAGGTGAGTTCCACAACCGTATGAAAAACGGTGAACTGCATTGGGAATCGGCCTCGATTGGCCCTGTGCGCGACGAACAGGGGCGGGTTACTCATTTCGTGGCGGTCAAAGAGGACATCACCCGCCGCAAGCGCGCCGAGATCGAGCTGTTGGCAGCTAAAGAGCGGGCTGAGGCCGCGAGTCTCAGCAAGTCCCAGTTCCTAGCCACCATCAGCCACGAATTACGAACCCCGCTGAACGCCATTTTGGGATTTTCAGAGGTCATCAAGGATGGGCAAGGAAATCCAGAGGCCGTCGCCCGAGCCGGTGATTATGCCCGCCATATCCATTCCAACGGCACTCACTTATTAGGATTAATCAATGATCTTCTCGATTTGGCAAAAATAGAAGCCGGTAAATTCGAATTGCATGAGGAATTTGTAGATATTGATGAAGTCGTCTTTGCCGCCATGGAAATGCTTCGTAGCCGTTCTGAGGCAGGAGGTTTGACGATGATCGCCGAAATTATGCCAAATTTGCCATTATTGCGAGCAGACGATCGTGCTCTTCGTCATATATTGATTAATTTGCTGTCGAATGCGGTCAAGTTTACCCCGGAAGGCGGGCAGATCGTGGTGTCCGCGAAGATCGATGATCGGGGCCTGATGACCCTGGCGGTTGTTGACACCGGAATCGGCATCGCCGAAGCCGACATCGCCAAGGCGTTAGAGCCTTTCGGTCAGATCGATAATGCACTCTCTCGTCGTCATGATGGGACGGGACTCGGCCTGCCACTGTGCCGCTCGTTGGTCGAACGGCACGACGGCCATTTAGAAATTTCCGGTGCCCCTGGTGTCGGAACCACCGTGACGGTTCGTTTGCCGCGAGATCGGATCGTCGTGCCAGGGGATGGCGTTCGTTGGCCTGAAACAGGGGCGTGACGATGAAGGGCAAAGCCACAGAAGCGCCGCCAACCACACGAAGGGCCGAGGTTGAATCCGCCCGGCGAACGCCGCTGGTTCAGGACTTTCGGGCGCAGCTCAAGTCGTTAGCCAGCAATGATGAGGCCATCAAGCAGATGGCCGAGGCGTTACGCCGGGTGCTGCATCGGGAGTAATACCGGCGAGCCCTGATACTGACACATCGCCGGTATCGGGCCGCGACGGCGGCCCTGCGCGCCCATGCGCGCGAAGCCAAGGGCGCGGATGCGCCTGCCCGGCGTCTGAGGGCAGCCTTGATGAGTCACCATCAAGGCTCGATGGTATAAGGCTGGAAGGCTGGCGGATTTGGTGATCGACCGAAGCCGCTCTGTCCGTGTGGTGTCTTGTAAG
>CAIXKV010000208.1 GCA_903920145.1 uncultured Rhodospirillales bacterium | reverse complement strand
CCTCAGACGCCGGGCGGGCGCATCCGCGCCCTTGGCTTCGCGCGCATGGGCGCGCGGGGCCGTCGTCGCGGCCCGATACCGGCAGTGTGTCATCGTTATAGCTCGCCGATTATACCAATGGCCTTGGAGTTGACACGTCCGCAACGCCCTCAGACGCCGGGCGGGCGCATCCGCGCCCTTGGCTTCGCGCCATGGGGCGCGCGGCGGCGGTCGCCGCCGATACCAATGGCACGGATCATTGTCTAGGGCCGTTGGTCTTAGGTGCCATAACGGCGGTGAGACTCGAGGAGCGGGCAAAATGCCCGCCCTCCCAGGAACGTCCTAGGCTTCCCCCGAGATCACACGCCATCAGCGCATAGATGCATTTTTCTGACGCAAGGCCTCAAGAAAGGCATCAATGTCGCCGCCCTTGGCTTGAATCACAGATTCAAACTCCTGGCGTTGGCTAACGCTCATGCTGACGCCGTCCACCACGACATCGATAATCCCCAAACGCCCCTCGTGCTCCCGCACCCGCCATTCAACGGTGATCGCGGGCCCGTTGGCTGGTGAAACCTCGGTGATGACGAAAACATCATGGTCGCCATCGGGACGACTCGAAGCGATTTGGAACTGTTCGCCCGCGTAGGAATCAAAGCGAGCCGCGTAAGAGCGCACCACCAGCTCTTCGAACTGCTGGAGATAGTCTTGCCGTTGCGCCGGGGTTGCGGTGTTCCAAGACCGGGCCAAGACAAAGTGGGCAATCGAGGGAACATCGAATCCCTTGTGGAACATCGCCTGAAAACGCTCGAACCGATCGGCCTTGGACAGAGTCTTGTCGGCCATGGTGGCAACAGCCTCTTTGCCGAGCGCATCGACAAAGTCCCGAGCCCGCGCCGACAGATCATCGCTTTGCGCCAGAGCCGAAGCACTGAAGCAACCGCCAATAGCCATCAACGACAAAGACAAGGATAGGAACAGGAAAAACGAGCGAGAGGATAACCGAATAGTCATGGCGATACCGCTTAAAGGACGACGTGATGACCGGGCGGACGCGCGATTTGAAGACCGGGGTTGAAAGCCGGGGTCCGTTCCTTGCCCGTTCCGCCTCGAAGGTCTTGGACGTTGCATAGCATGACCAACCGCCTCCGCCAACCCTCCCGGCGCTCCCGGTGTCGCTAGACAGGCACCGAAGACGCAGCCCCCCCCTCGCGATGGCTCCCTTGTTTACCTTTGGCAGCGACCTCGATATATGCAACGGGTATGGATGCCCTCTTAATGGCGCTCAAGGCGGCGGCGGAGCCAACCCGGCTTCGCATCCTGGCTTTGTGTGCCCACGGCGAACTGAGTGTAACCGACCTGACCCAGATTCTGGGTCAGAGCCAGCCGCGTGTCTCCCGGCATCTGCGGCTGCTCTGTGACGCCGGGCTTCTGGACCGCTTTCGGGAGGGAACCTTTGCCTTCTTCCGGTTGGCGGGACGCGGGCCTTCGGCGCTCTTGACCCAAACTCTGGTCGACAGCATTCCTCCCGACGACCCCACCTTAGCCCGTGATCTAGAGCGTTTGGAGGCCATCAAGCGCGCCCGCACCGAGGCCGCCGCCAATTATTTCCGGGACAATGCCGCGCGCTGGCATGTGGTGCGAGCCCTTCATGTGCCCGAGCGCGAGGTCGAGAGCGTTCTCTTGACTCTCCTCGCCGATTACGAGGTCGGAGATTTGCTCGATATCGGCACCGGCACAGGTCGAATGCTAGAGCTGTTCGGCCCCCTAGCGGAGCGTGCCGTTGGGGTTGATCTGTCCCGTGAGATGCTGGCGGTTGCCCGCGCCCGTTTGGAACAGGCTGGATTACGCAACTGTCAGGTGAGACATGCTGATATGTATCAACTGCCAATGCCGACCGCGACGGTTGATCTGGCGTTGATCTATCAAGTTTTACACTATGCCGAGGATCCCGCCGAGGTGGTGGCCGAAGCGGCGCGGGTGCTGCGGCCCGACGGACGGTTGGTGGTGGTTGATTTTGCCCGTCATACCTTGGACTCTTTGCGTACCGACCACGCGCACCGCCGGCTTGGCTTCACCGACGAGGAAGTCACCGGGTGGTGCCGGTCGGCCGGGCTGGCTCCCGAGGCCGCCATCCATCTTCCCGGCGATCCGCTCACCGTGACCCTCTGGCCGGCCTTCCGACGCCAAACCGCCGCTGGCCCCGCCTTGCCGATGCTTTCCCTTTCTGGAGTTTCCCCATGACGTCCCCGCCCTCTTCCACATCCACCCACCCGCCTTCGGTCAGTTTCGAGTTCTTCCCGCCCAAGACCGAGAAGATGGAGCGGTCGCTGTGGGAGGCGGTGCTTCGGTTAGCGCCCCTGGCTCCCGACTTTGTATCGGTCACCTATGGGGCCGGCGGCTCAACCCGCGAACGGACCCATGCCACCGTGGCCCGCATTCAGAGTGAAGCCGGACTGATCGCCGCCGCTCATCTGACCTGCGTCGGGGCCAGCCGCGAGGAAATCAACGACATCGCCCGCAGCTATTGGCAGGCCGGCATCCGACATATCGTGGCTTTGCGGGGGGATCCGCCGGCTTCTGCCGATGGTTCCGGTGGTCTGGGCGGGGGTGGCTATCGGCCCCACCCGGACGGATACGCCTATGCCGTGGATCTGGTCGAGGGTCTACGCAGCGTTGCTGACTTTGAAATCAGCGTCGCCGCCTACCCGGAAGGCCATCCAGAGGCGGTTTCGCTGGAGGCCGACCTCGACAACCTCAAGCGCAAGATCGACGCTGGCGCCACCCGTGCCATCAGCCAGTTCTTCTTTGATACCGACAAATTCCCGCGCTTCCTGGAACGGGCCCAACGCGCCGGCATCACCGTGCCGATCATTCCCGGAATCTTGCCCATCACCAACTTTACCCGCACCGTCGACATGGCGGGCAAGTGCGGAGCCTCCATTCCCTCCTGGTTTGCCGATGCCTTTGATGGACTGGATAACGACCCGGAAACCCGCCAAATGGTGGCGGCCAATGTCGCCGTCCGCCAGTGCCAACAGCTTCGGCGTCATGGCGTCCATGAATTCCATTTCTACACTCTGAACCGCGCCGACCTGACGGTGGCCATTTGCCATATGCTGGGGGTGCGGGCACCGCAACCGGCCCTCTGATACCGGCGAGCTATAACGATGACACACTGCCGGTATCGGGCCGCGACGACGGCCGCGCGCCCATGCGCGCGAAGCCAAGGGCGCGGATGCGCCCGCCCGGCGTCTGAGGGCAGCCTTGATGAGTCACCATCAAGGCTCGATGGTATGATTAAAAACGACTCGACAGAGGAACAAAAAGCCCGATGACCGTGCCGCCCCGCCCCCTGGCCATGGCCGTCCCTGCGGTGATTTTAGCGGCTTTGACCGCCGCCTCCGCCGGGGCGGCGGAACCGCCGACCTTTTCCCAGATTTTATCTCCTCCCCCCGAAGCGACAGCCCCCCACCATCCGACATCGTCGGTTCTGGGCTTCCCCCTGCCCACTCTACCGACACTGCCAAGCCTGCCCGACATGATCGATAGCGTCGGGGCGTTGCCAGAGCGGGTGGGCCTGCCCAACGCCAATCACCTTGTTGATGCTCAGTTTGATCGGTTGGTTCAAAAGCTCAACCTTGCGATTCCGGCCATCGAGACCTTGGGATTCGAAGTCCGCAACTTCGAGGTGGATTGGACCATGCCGCCGCAAATCAGGGTCCGCCTGCAATCCTCGGAAGACGTCACCGACGAGGAGTATGCCTTTGTCCTAGCCAAGGTTAAAGGCGACCTGATCTTGGAATCCATTATTCTGAGTTTAGGGGGCGTCCATAAAATCCAAAAAGCCGCCAATCTAGCGCCCTTTCGTCGGGCCCAATTGGAAGTTGACTTGACAATACCGCCCAAAGTCGTAATGACCTTTACCGACCCGACCAATAAATTTCACGAACGATTCCTCGAGCATCACGAGGCTCTCAAAAAAGCCATGGATGAGGCCAAACGTCACGCTTCGCCTTCTGGCCTCCCTCTACTCAATGACCCGAATGGCATTCCGCTTCCCCCTTAAACAAACAAAATAGTTCCCTTTAAAAATATAATATTAAGCAAGCAATGAAACAATTGATCCGGCAGTGCTTGAGCTTGATGTTGTACTTGTTGAAGTTTTATTATATTTTTCAAGATTAGTTGCGCTCAGAACTTTGGCAACAATCTTTCCTGTCGAATCAAAATCGAGAAAATAAGCCTGCTTTTTCTTAATATATGTGGCCACTTGTTTCAAAAGCGGGGAATTGTCACCAATATCTGGATAGGGTGCGGTCTTCAGAAAGGTCGGGGTGATGTTGGTGGCGCTGTCTTCCTTGGCGGAAATCTGATTGGTGACCGGATCAATGTCCAAATAATAGGGCGTCCCAGCCTGGTCGTAACTCCGAGCATCGATCTGCCAGGAGGTCGTTGGTGTCCCTTTTGAAATCATGCTGGGGATTGTCTCGATTGCTTTCCTTAAGAGTTTCTGTTGAGAGGCCGTTAGATCCGTCATCGACGAGGTTAACTGTTCCGTGACTTGAAGATTTCCGCTGCTATCGAGGGAAATTTTGAGGGGTTCATGAGTGCTCATCAACATCGAGCCCTCTTCTTCCCAACTGCTCTGGGCCGTCAAGGCGCCGCTATGAATCAAACTCAGATCATTTTCGGCCCCGCTAAGATCGGCAAGCCAAGTGTCATTTTTGGCATTGGCCTGAATTTTTCCGGCCATGGTTTGAATCTGCGACATGGCTTTGGTTAATTCCGATCGTTGTTGAACATTATATTTGGTGCTTAAATCCGTCTCCGATTGCGGTAAAGCCTGGAGCTTCCCAGAACTATTCAAAGACACCATAACCGGCGCCCCGGTCTGCATATTGTAGGAAACGACTTTTTCCCAATCTGAACTGGCCGTATAGGTTCCGGCCTCCATTTTTGAAACACGGGTTGCGGCATTCGAATAGATACTATTGGTCTGCGTCGTGATCTTTTCCTGCTGAAGCATCGAAGAGATACTGGTACCGGAACCGACACTCCCAGGCACAATAGCATTAAAAATAGCATTGGAGCTTTCTTGGCTTTTACTGGTACTGGAGGTTCCGTTGATGGCCGACAGCATGCTTGACGTGCTGCTCGTGGATGACAGCAGGCTTAACGCGCCACTCCCCGAGTAAGACGATGAGATCGTCGTCATGGCAAACCTGCCTCCTCGGTCTGGGACCGAACCGGTGTTGTCCTGGGAGTTACACGCACCAGCCCAGGATTTCCGGCGAAGAAGAGGCAAAAGGAATCGACGCCCTGTCCCTGAAACGCTTGCGAGGCATTCCAGGGGGGGACCAATTTTCGGCATCAAAAAAGGGGAGCGATTTCCATAGGCGCTCAGGGAGCGCCGTTTCCTTGGCTTCATAGGGCTCCGCCCGACACCCGCAAGGAGGGCACGGCCTCCTTGGCCTCGGTGACGTTATGGCGAAAACGTCACGGGCTCAAAGGGCCGACTGGCCCTTTGCGGGTGTGGGCGCAGCCCACAAAAAAGCCCAATCCAAGCGCCTATCGGGCAGCCCTTTCCCGCAAAGCGCCCGTCTTCAACGACACTCAGGCATTCCTTAACCGAACCACAAATCCATCCACCTCATGGCGCAAGTCCCCTGATAATTGCGATAACTGGTGGGTGGCGGTCTGTGTTTCGTTGGCGGTGCGCCCGGTTTCGATCGCGGCTTCGGATGCCCTCTCAATGTTCCGCATGACATCCCGCGTTGAATCCGAAGCCTCGTGGACATTGCGGGCAATCTCTTGAGTCGCAGCCCCCTGCTGTTCAACCGCCGTGGCAATCGACGCGGCAATCTCGTTCATCCGGCCAATGGTGCCGGTGATGGCCTTGATGGCCTCAACGGCGGTGCCGGTGACGGCTTGCATCTGCGCAACCTGAGCCTGAATATCATCGGTCGCTTTGGCCGTTTGATTGGCTAGACTCTTAACTTCACTCGCGACCACCGCAAACCCTTTGCCAGCTTCGCCGGCTCGGGCTGCTTCAATGGTTGCATTCAACGCCAACAAATTGGTCTGACTCGCGATATTATTGATCAGACCAACCACTTCTCCAATCTTCTGGGCTGCCGCCGAAAGGCCGGCAACCGTAACATTGGTCCGATTGGCTTCATCCACCGCCGTTTGGGCAATGCGGGCAGATTCTGTCACCCGGCGGCTGATTTCATTGATCGAGGCCGTCAATTCTTCGGCAGCGGATGCCACGGTTTCGACGCTGTGGGACGCCCGCTCCACCGCTCCAGCCATTTGGCTGTTTTGCTGCTGGGAATGACTTGAGGTTTGGGCCAGAGCGTCGGCATTGGCCTTGAGACGCTCCACCGACGACAACACCCCGGTCACCAAACGCCGAACCGACGCCTCGAAGCTATCGGCCAATTGCTGCATGCTGTGGGCTCTTTGAATTTCGGCTTCCTGGCTCTGGCGCAAGGTCTCCTCTTCCACAACACTCTTTTCAGCATTGGCATTGTGCGCCGCCTGAAGGGCAGCATAGGACGAACGGAACAACGCATTGCCCCGCCACGCCAGCCACAGCGCCGGAGTGGCTGTCAGTACCACCAAAATCACGTGGTTAAGCAGGTGAATATAAGTATAATCAACATCCGGCCAAACGAACAGCGGATAAACAAACGTCAATATCAGATGGTGAATGGACGGAATCACAGACACAATAACAATCGACCGCCAGCAAAAATAAGCAATTAGGTGGCAGGTCATGACAAAGTACATCATATGAGCGTCAAGCATAAAACCGCTCGGGGTCTTACTCGCAGCGTAGATCAGGATCATCCATTGAGAGGCCATCGCGGCGGCAATCGTGAAACGCGTCACCGGCGCAGTTGGCGCCTGGGTCCACAGCACCGTTCCCACAGCCGCCGCCAATGCCGATGCGACCAAAGAAAATATGACATCATTCCCAGAAAAATAGGCGACCGCAGCAATCGGAATTGTATAAGCCCACATTAATATAATAAAGAGTTTACTCGCGACACGCCGAATCCCCTCCAAGTCCGGGGTTGTCTCTTCCTGATCGTTAGAAGTGATGATCGCCATAACGTCCTCTCTTATACGTTTAGTTCCAGAGCCCGGTCATGGGGCTATTTGAGCTGTACAATCGGCTGATATCTTTGGATCAAGCTCCATCCACGCGCCAAGACGCCGAACGCGATCTGAAAAGTCCGGGGAGCCAGGCTCGACCACGATGACGAAAGGCCACCGCCCTTCGCGCACCACCCGCCCATCGGCGGCCACCACCCGCGTCCACACCTCGGCTCGTCCCAACCAGGGTGCAAAGACGACGGCCCGTGGTTCGGTGGGCTCGAAAGTGCCGATGGTTTGCCACAGAACCATTATTGAGAACACAAGAGAGAGCGCCACCCCCGGCAGCAAGTCGTATCCGTACCGACGTCGCCGTGTCACGGTGGGTTCGGGCCACGTGCCATTCCCCCCTTCGTCGTTGGCCATCCCGCAACTCCGCACAGTCGCGCCAACGATGACTCGTGAATTTGAAAGGCGCACATTTTACAATGGTAATCTACCCCATTCCAGCCGAGAAATTCCAGCAATACATTTACAGGTCGCTCTATCCGTCGCAACAGAAACATCCTCCCCTGTCTTATACCATCGAGCCTTGATGCTGACTCATCAAGCCTGCCCTCAGGCGCTAGGTGGGCGCATGGGCGCATGGGCGCGCGGAGCCGCAGTCGCGGTCCGAAGACCGACGACATACCCTTTTATCAAGGCGGCTTGCCGGTATATAAATTATGGCCCCGCTTTCGTTTCCCCAAGACCGCCAAGCCCGCTTTTGCGCAGCTTCCGTCATGACCTTCCGAGTCGCACCTGCGCCCGAACCCACCCTCCACCCCACAAACACGATGACCATTCCGAATCACAAACCCTCTTGCTCTGCTTTTGATTTAGCTGTACCATCAGTTCTACGCCGGGGTTTGTTCGATGTCATCGTTCGATGACATAGAGTGCTAGGGAATCGGAAACTTTGGCGTTTGTTGAGACCTTTTACATTGGGGATGCTGGGTTCCAGAAACGGGGAGCACAATGGACATCGCCTCGCTCTCCTCCGCATCGGTAATCTCCCAGCCGACGGGCAGCCTAGCCGGTCGGGCTGTGGGGTCGAGTGCGTCTTCGTCCGGCAGTAGCGCCACATCCACCAGCGCCAATACTGCCGGCACTGACTCGCCTCGAGTTGCCGCCTCCTATATCAGCCCATCCCTAAGCTATGACCCCACCACCCACCTGCTTATTACCCAGTATCGAGATACCGAGACCGGCAAGGTGCGGTTGCAGATTCCTGCGGAGAAGGTGGTCGACGCCTATCGCAAGATCGCGGCTTATGGTGCGGCAGCCATCCCCAACGCCGCCGGCGTTACGGCTCCCGTTTCGGGAACCAACACCAGCACGAACACAGCCACAACTGCCGGTGGCTTGGGCCTGTCATCAACAAACGGGGCGACATCGCCTTGGGGTATCACCGGAACCAGTTTAACCACGGGCACCATTTCCGGAGTGGCCGTGAAGACGGCGGCCTTTGAATCGTCGGCAGCCCTGATGGCCTCTCTTCCCCCAACCGCCATGGCCAGCCAACTCGCCCAGACCACGCTTGGCACCGCCAGCGGCTCGGTGTCGGCATCGCTTGGCGGTAAAGGCGGCACCACGACGCTGCCAGTCATCGCCTGATACCATCGAGCCTTGATGGTGACTCATCAAGGCTGCCCTCAGACGCCGGGCGGGCGCATCCGCGCCCTTGGCTTCGCGCGCATGGGCGCGCGGGGCCGCCGTCGCGGCCCGAGGACCGGCGATGTGTCAGTATCAGGG
>CAIXKV010000207.1 GCA_903920145.1 uncultured Rhodospirillales bacterium | reverse complement strand
TATCGGGCCGCGACGGCGGCCCCGCGCGCCCATGCGCGCGAAGCCAAGGGCGCGGATGCGCCCGCCCGGCGTCTGAGGGCAGCCTTGATGAGTCACCATCAAGGCTCGATGGTATCAGGGCTCGCCGGTATCACACGGACAGATCCCGAGCCACCCGAAACCCGATATCGCCGCTACGGCCATCGGCGGTCCCGCTGAAACGGTAAGCCGAGCGCAGGCCACTGGGGACAAAGTACCAGCAGCCGCCCCGGACCACTCGAGACGTCACACTCCCTCCCGTGACCCAGGCGCTGCCATCATTCGGGGCTCCGGTGTAGTCGTTATGCCAGCTATCCTCGACCCACTGCCAAACATTGCCGGCCATTTCGCATAAGCCGAATGGGTTGGGCCGAAAGCTGCCGACTTCCACCGTTTTTTGTCGAAAGAGTCCCCGGTCCCCGTTGTTATAGGCGGTGGAACCGTCGTAATTCGCCTGCCGGGGGGTGATCGTCGAGCCCCACCAGAACGGCGTTTTACTGCCGGCGCGGGCCGCATATTCCCACTCGGCCTCACTGAGCAAGCGATAGGGTTTGCCGGTCTTGGACCTTAACCATTGCACGTAAGACTGCGCATCATGCCAACTGACATTGATCGCCGGACGGCGCCCCCGTCCCCAACCGGCATCCGATGGCCGATGGCCGTTACCGCCGCCATCGGCTAGGCATGCATCCCATTCAGCAAAGGTGACGGTAAAGCGTCCGACGGCAAAATCAGCACGGATTTGCACCGGATGACGGGGGCCTTCATGGGCCAACCGCTCGGGCTCCCGATCCGAAGAGCCCATGACAAAGGCCCCTTTGGGAATCACCACCATTTCGGGAAAATCAGGGCAATCCATTCCGTCCAGTCGCAAATCCCGGAAAACCGATAGCGGTTGCGGCCATGTGCCGACCAGCGCGCGCACCCCCTGCCGCACGGCTCCGGTCATGGCGCTTCGAGCCTCGGTAGCTGGCACGGTCGGTGACAGTGTTGGCGGCAGCGTGACCTCATCAACCGCCCTCCGAACAGACACCACGGTCTCTGTCAAGGCCGCATCCGAATGCTCCACAGCCGGGGGCTTGGGCGAATCAAGCTTGGGAGCTGGAATAGGAGTGGGAGTGGGAGTGGGAGTGGGCGCTGGCGCCGATGTTCGCACGGCCCCACCGGCTCCAGTCCCTCTCTCAAAAGCGGCCCGCCATGCCGCCGCGCTCTGCGGTCGCTGCTCGGGGTCCAATCGCAAGACCCAATCGATGGCGGCCAGAAAGTCGAGATGATAGCGACCGGGCGTCGTCGCCTGAGCGGCTGTGACGTAACGATCCTGAAAGAGCCGTCGTTGCAGGCAATCCGGCGGCTTACTGCCGGTGATCATCCGGTAGGCCGTTGCCCCTAAAGCATAAAGATCACTCCATGCCCCTTGATGGCCATCCCGCGAATACTGTTCCCATGGGGTGTAGCCGGCACTGACAAAGGCGGTCATGGTTTGCTCTATGGTTTCGTTGGCAGCGAAACGAGCAGCACCGAAATCAATCAAGACCGGCGATCCATCAGCCCGAATGATAATGTTCTGGGGTTTGATATCACGATGAAGAAAGCCGGAGGCGTGAACCTCCTCCAGATCGCCCAACAATGGCAACAGAATGGCTTTGGTTTCGCCTTCGCTGGTCGGACGGCCAAGGTTGGTCAGCAGGCGTTCAAGACTAGGGCCGGTCTCGAAATCCATCACGATGTAACCAGTTCCATTCGCTTCGAAATAGCCCCGGACATTGACAATGTTGTCCAGGTGGCCAAAGCGTAACAGAGTGGTCGCTTCGTCAAAGAATCGTTGCAGGAAGCGATCAAACTCGACTTTGGTGCTTTCAGAAAAAGCCCGCACCGTTGTCCCATCCCGACCGGCGAACACCGTCGGCAGAAACTCCTTGATCGCGACCGCCCCGCCCCGTTTGGTGTCTTCTGCCCGATAGGTGATTCCAAAACCGCCCCGCCCCAGCACCCTCACTAGGCGAAAATTACGAAGTTGATAATCGGGCGGCAGCGCATCTACCGATGCAACACCCCGCTTGTCAGACATGCCCCCGTCTCTCCCTATCCCAGCCCCCAGCGCGCCATCCGAAAGGCCATCAGGGCTTGGCCCCTTATATCAGGCCCGCAAGCATCGGCATCGGGTCTACTCCTGGTCGGAACACCCGGCTTTTCGGGAATCGCACGGTGACAGTGGTTCCGACATTGGGCGTGCTTTCGATCTCCAAATGCCCACCATGGAGTTCCGCCATCGAGCGGGATAACGCCAAACCCAAGCCGGTTCCTTCATGTTCACGAGTAAAATCGCCATCCAGTTGATGGAAAGGCTGAAGCACCTGGCTCAGTTGGTCCGCCGGAATGCCGATGCCGCTGTCGGCAACCCGCAGCACAAACAATCCGGTTTCTTCGATCCCGGCTGAAATGGAGATGCTGCCATTGCGAGGCGTGAATTTCACGGCATTGGACAGCAGATTGCCGGCAATGCCGCGCACCGCCCGGGTGTCGGCATACAGCAACGGCAAATCTCCAGGCACATGGACTTCGACGGTCTGGCCGCGTGTTTTCACCGCATCCGCCACCGACTCCACCGCCGCCGCGATTTCCATCTGAGGATCGACGATGGTTTCAACCAATTCAAAACTGCCCGATTCGGCATTGGCCAAATCAAGAATATCATTAATCAACTTTAACAGATGGGTTCCGGCTTCGAAAATATTGGTGGCGTACCGTTGATACCGTTCATCACCCAGCGGACCAAATGGCGTGGTCGCGATACAATCAGAAAAACCGATGATCGCATTCAATGGCGTGCGTAACTCGTGGCTCATCGCTGCCAAGAATTGTGACTTGGCAATACTAGCGGCTTCAGCCCGCTCTTTGGCCGCCAATAACTCCTGTTCAACCCGCTTGCGTTCGGTAATGTCTTCCTTAACCGCAACATAATGGGTTACTGCCCCTTGCTCATTGCGAACCGGAGCAATGGAGGTTCTCTCCCAAATCAATTGGCCGTCGCGGCGCCGATTATGAAATTCGCCGTGCCAAACATCGCCGGCGGTGATGACTCGCCACATCACCCGGTAATCCGATGGCGAGGTATAGCCAGACTTAAGAACCCGCGAGTTCCGCCCGATCACCTCTTCGGCTGGATAGCCGGTGGCGGTGGTAAAGTGAGGGTTGACATACTCGATGAACCCATCAAGATCGGTGATGACGATGGAAAGCGGCGTCTGTTCAATGGCGCGGTTCAGCTTGCGGAGATTATTTTCAATGCGCTTGCGGCCCGTGATGTTACGGGCAAAAACCGCAACCCCGATGGGGCGACCGTCCGGGCCAGGAGCCGGAGCGCAGTGGGTATCAAATACCAATTCGTCGCCGTCTTCGGCCTTTCCGTGAACGGTTTCCTCCAGATGGACCGAAACCCCACTCTCTGCCACCTGATCAAACAACGCCTGCCAGCGCAATGCCGCATCCGGGGGCATGAAGGCCTCCAGCCGTTGCCCGACAATCTCGGACACTGGACGCCCGTAAATCTCAGCCACCTTGCCATTGGCCACCTTGACCGTGCCATCGGGGCTAGCCAGCAGCACCATGTCATGTTCGGTGGCGTTGATCACAGCCGACAGAGACGCGTGCCCTTCCAACAACGCCTGTTGAGCCGCGTAGCGATCCGAAACATCAAGCGCGGTGCCGAAAACACATGTGATGGTGTCAGCCGCATCCCTCGTCACCTGGAGCGTGACGTGAACCCGCCGTTCTTCACCATCAGGCCGAACCACACGAACTTCCTTGGCCACCGGCATCCCGCCGCTAGCCAAAGTCTCTGGTAACATCGCCACCGCCGCCCGTTCGTCAGGATGCACGCGATCCAATAAAGCCTGCCAACTCGGCTGAACCTCGGCTCGAGAAATGCCCAGAATCCGATATAATTCCTCTGACCAAAACTGACTGTCCTGAAGAGGCAGCCATTCCCAATGGCCAAGATGAGCAATCCGTTCAGCCTCGATCAGTCGGGCTTTAGCGGTCGCCAGCCGGGTCTCGGTCGCTACCCGTTCGGTGACATCCCGCACCGCCATGACCAACACCGTGCGACCGGCCACCGGCGCACGGGCCAGATTAAATTCCACATAGATTTCCCGACCATCTTTGCGTTTATGGCGACGCAAGACCACAAACGCCACCCCGGCCTGCATAGCCTCGCGCGTCCGTTCCGGCTCGGCAGACAAATCGGTAATGGTCAAACGGCAGAACTCTTCGGCGCTGTAGCCGTAAATGCGCCGGGCGGCTTTATTGGCTTCCAGAATGGCGTGGCTGCCTTTATCGACCAAACAGATTGCTTCGTGAGCAACCTCAAAGACTGTGCGATATTTCTGCTCGCTTTCACGCAACTTCAGCTCGGCATCGACCAGATCCGTAATATCCAGAGTGGTTCCGATCAGCCGAACCGCCCGACCATGGGTGTCCCGCATCACTTCCGCTTGGGAATGAACATGGCGAAGGCTGCCATCAGGACGCACCACCCGACAACGGATATCATAGGTGTCTTGTCCAGCCTCGACCTCCATGCGAACCCGTCGCATGGTCTCGCGATCATCCACATGCAGCAGCGCCAACAACGCGTCGAGTTCAGGAGACGACGAACCAACCGGCAAACCATAAATACGAAAATTTTCGTCGGACCAATATCCTTTCCCGGTGGTCAAGTCCCGTTCCCAATGACCGAGATGAGCGATCCGTTCGGCATCGACCAAACGTTCATTAACCTGGGCCAATTCTTCGGTGCGCTCCCGAACCCGTTGCTGCAAGAGCTGCCGTGATCGGCGCTGTTCGCGGATATGCAGCAAAGACAATCCAATCAGCAGTAGACCGACAAACAGGCCGAACAGCCCGTCATGCCAAGCCCGGCTGTAACGACGGGCCGCTAACCCATCGGTTGGCCAATCTACTGCCACCAAAACGGGAAATTCAGGTAATCTATACAAAATTTCAAGGCTTTCGTCGGCTTCTCCCAGAGCCGCCCACCTGACCACCGGATGCCCTGACTGTGGCGCTTTATCGAGCAAATGCGCGGCCTCTTGCTCGGCGAATCGAGTCTCGCCCCGAACACCGTCACGAAACAACACCGCCCCGGTTTCGTCAAAAACCAGAACCCGCCGGTCCAACGGACCCGGCAGAGCATCCAGCACCCCTCGCACCATCCCTAAGTCTAGCGCAACGGCGATCACGCCGATCACGCTGCCGCCGACCCCGATCACCGCCCGACTCAAGACGATCGTCCCCGGCGCCAGACGAACCACCCCCACCCGGCCCGATGCCCCAGAGCCCGATGCCCCAGAGGCCGCCTTAAGCAGAGTTGCCCCTGCCGCTTCGGTCTGGGCCCACGCCACCGATCCGGCCCCTGCGGTGATCGCCCCGGTGCGGTCTAAAACCGCCACGCCCCGCACCATGGCCCGATCTAACGGGAAATGGCCAATGACTGCATTGAACTGCGCGAGGTCAGAACCACCCCACAAAGCCGCCTGTTCAATGAAACGCTGAACATCGGCCAGGCCATCAGCGACCCTTGTTGCAACCACTCGGGTTACGCCAATGGCCTGCTCTTCGGTAATGACCCGTTGATGGAGATCGTCTTCCCAACTGTTCTGTCGTAGAGAAACAGCCAGCGCAATCAGTGAAATCAGGATTAAAAGGGCGACGAAGCTCCCCACCCGCGACCGGATATGTCCGACCGGGCCCTGAGCGTGGAAATCATGAGGGTCAAACACGGGTTCGATCGGAGGGTCGCCAAAAAAGCCGTCGGAGCCACAGCCCGCCGCCCCACGGGCCGGCTCTGGACTCTACCAGACTTTGCCATAAAGGGCAAAGGCTTTAAGAGACAACCAAGATCACGAGGCAACCGCGCCAAGGACTTAGAAGCCAACCTATACTTTTACCACCGCAAGCGGGCCGGTAGAAACCGCACAAGTCCCCCGGTCATCTGAAGCGGTGCATCGGTTACGCTGAGGCACATACAACCGGCTTCACGCTCGGCAATCGGGCGATGATCCACGGTATTATCGTCAATCACCAAGTCCCCCCGATGGTAATGCCCGCGATGATCGGAATAACCGCCAAACAACACTAAATTAATCTCCAGGCCCAAATGGCTGTGACGCGGCACCGCAGCGCCGGCTTGAAGGCGCAACAGCCGGGCCTTGACCGGCCCCATATTGAGCCCGAAGTCAGCCTCATCCATCCCACGCGCCACGAACCGCCAATCCAGCCTAGCCAGCGGCACCCCCAGATATCCACGCAAAGGCTCTGGAATCTGGATCAATTCGGGGTCTAACGCGGGATATGCTCTTCGTCCCGTTCCAAAACCACCTTGAACTTGACCATGATCAAGGCGGACAGGATCGGAATCGGCGTCCAGTCGGGCCATCACTTCGGCCAAACACTCCAGAGACACGGGCTCTGGGGCTTCATCGTCCAGCAACGCTCCGCCGATGGCCTCCATCTCGGCCACCTGACGGCGGCATCCGGGGCAAAAGGCCAAGTGCGTCGCGACCACCAAAGCCTGCGGCTCGGCCAGACTGCCGCCGGCGTAATCCAGGAGAATCTCCTCTCCGGGATGATACTTCGGCTCGATCATACCGGTTCCCTCAGAAGTCGTCGCAACCGCTCCAGCGCCAATCGCAACCGGGACTTGACGGTTCCCAAAGGGAGTCCCCGTTCTACCGAAATGACGCTGTGCGGTTTGTCATCGAAATAAGCCAGACGCAGCAGCTCGGCCTGCTCTTGAGGCAGAGAACCGATGGCCGCGCGTAAGCGAGCGGTTTCCTGGCCGGTTTCAATGCTGCGATCGGCGGCTTCTGCCGCCTGCGGCACCAAGGCCGGGTCATTGGGGTCGAATTCCGGGCGGCGCTCGCGGCGAATCGCATCGATTCGCTTGTTCCGCGCAATCGTGAACACCCAGGTGCTGGCATTTGCCTGAGTCGGGTCGAAGGTTTCTGCCCGATGCCAAACCAGCAACATCACCTCCTGCACCAGTTCTTCGGCCTGAGCGGAGTCCGTCCCCAATCGTTTCAGATACGATTTGAGACGCGGCGCAAAATGCCCAAACAGCGCACCGAAAGCCCGCCGGCTGCGCTCGCGGGCCACCGCCAGCACCAGCTCATCAAGGCTTTGCCTCAAGACAATAGGATCCGTCAGACCAGTTTCAACCATGACCCCCAGCGTGGCAGCACCCGCCGGTTGCAACGAAGCCCACCATTGGCACATCGCCACCCCGACGAACGGCAAGTCTTTGCTTAGGGCATTTATCATATCAAAGCTAGGTACGCAAAGTCGTCCTCTTTGGACCACCACGAAACCCGAAAAAAGGCCGGACACGACCGATGGCTGAGGGCCGACGGAAACAACATGCACGAAACCATGCGCGACGCTGGAATTGCCGCCCGGATATGGAGTACCCTCTGGTCGTTCCGAAACGAACCCCCCTGTCTCCTCATGATCGCCTTTGCCCCCTCCCGTTTGCTTATCCTTCTGCTGGCCTTGGTGCTGGTGGGCGTGGCCGGATCGGCCAGCGCCGCAACCAAGACCAGAGTCAACACCAAACTTCTTGGCACTTTTGACGACTGGCAAGCGTACTCTTATGAAGAGAACGGCCAGAAGGTCTGCTTCATTTCGGCCAAGCCGAGCAAGAAAGAGCCCAAGAACAAGCCGCGAGGCGATAGCTATGTTCTAATCACCCACCGCCCTGCGGAAAAAAGTTTCAGCGTCGTCAGCGTCGCTGCCGGTTACACCTATAAGAAGGGCTCCGAAGCTCTCCTTAAGATCGGCCACCGTTCCTTCAAGTTGTTTACCAATGGCGATACCGCCTGGGCATCCGACGAGTCGACCGACAAAGAAATTTCGACGGCGATCCGGGGTGGCCAGACCATGGTGATCAAAGGCACGTCGGAACGGGGGACGGAAACCACCGATAGCTATAAGCTGTCTGGTACCGGGGATGCCTTCTCCGCCATCAACAAAGCTTGCGGCAAGAAGTAAGCCGAGACCGGACATGAACTCGCGCTCCCTTCCGGCCCGAAGCCGGCGGGGGCGTGGCGTTTGTGGCCCTTGTGGCGACTGCGGCCCTTATATTGTGACGCTGTCATGGAGTCGCGGGTTGTCTCGGGCCCCCTATCTTGATCTCGAGGACCGCACGATTCGAAGTGAGCTGAAATGACAATGGGTGAGCTGGACACAACCGGCACCGACCCGCGCAAGGCGTTGGTGGGTCTCGGGCGCGAGGCGTTGGCTGCTGAACTGGCGGCCTTTGGGTTGGAGCCATTCCGGGCGCGCCAGCTTTGGCATTGGATTTATCACCGGGGCGCCACCTCCTTTGCGGTGATGACCACGCTGGCCAAGCCCGTGCGCGAACGGTTAGCCGAGGCTTACGTCATCCGGCGACCCGACATTGCCCGCGATCTCCTGTCCGAAGACGGCACCCGCAAGTGGCTGCTACGGATGGTCGATGGCCACGAGATCGAAACCGTCCACATCCCGGAGGAAGACCGGGGCACCTTATGCGTCTCGTCCCAGATCGGCTGCACCTTGACCTGCTCCTTCTGCCACACCGGCACGCAGCGGCTGGTGCGCAATCTGGACGCCGCCGAGATTCTGGGTCAGGTCATGTTGGCTCGCGATGCCCTGGCCGAATGGCCGGCGCCGCCCGATGGTCGCTTGCTGTCCAACATTGTGATGATGGGCATGGGCGAGCCATTGCTGAATTACGATCAGGTGGCCACCGCCCTTAAAATCATCATGGATGGTGACGGGATTGCCATTTCCAAGCGCCGAATCACGCTGTCCACCTCTGGGGTGGTTCCGATGATGAAACGCTGTGGCGAAGAGTTGGGCGTCAATCTGGCGGTCAGCCTGCACGCCGTCACCGACGATGTTCGCGACCGGCTGGTACCGATCAACCGGAAATATCCACTGGCCGAACTGCTGGCCGCCTGCCGGACTTATCCCGGCGCCACCAACGCCCGCCGCATCACCTTTGAATATGTCATGCTGCGGGGCATCAATGACAGTCCCGCCGATGCCCGAGAGCTGGTGCGCCTGCTGAAGGGCATTCCCGCTAAGATCAATCTGATCCCCTTTAACCCTTGGCCGGGCACGTCGTTCCAGTGCTCGACCCCAGAAACGATTCAGATGTTTGGTGATCTGGTCAACGCCGCCGGCTACGCCAGCCCTGTCAGAACCCCCCGTGGCCAGGACATCATGGCCGCCTGTGGTCAGCTCAAAAGCGACAGCCTGCGAACCCGCAACATCCTGGTGGCGTGATTCCGCCAGTATCGGGCCGCGACGGCGACCCCACACCCTCGAGCCTTGATGTTGACTCATCAAGGCTGCCCTCAGACGCCGGGCGGGCGCATCCGCGCCCTTGGCTTCGCGTCCACGAGGACTCGGGGCCGCCGCCGCGCGCCCCATGCCGCGAAGCCAAAAGCGCGGGCGTCTCGCCCGCGCTCCCCGCTCTTCAATTTGGCTGACGTGACCCTAGCGACGGCTGCCGGTCAGTCCAGATGCACCACCACCGCCTTGAGATAAGCAGTTTCTGGCAGCAAGGGGTGGACCGGATGGTCTGGGGCGGCCCCGGCTTGCCGGATGATGCGGCCATTGCGTTGAGCATCGGCCACGCCATACGCGACCAAATCCACGAAAGTTCCGGGATCGATGTTGTGGCTGCATGATGCCACCAGCAACAGCCCACCGCGTGCAGTCACCCGTGCTCCTAGTCGCGCCAACTTGCGATAGGCACGGCTGGCGGCCGCCACGTCCTTCTTGGCACGCGCAAAGGGCGGCGGATCGGCCACCACCACATCGAACCGCTCGCCGGCATCGGCCAACCTCTCCAACTCGGCGAAGGCGTCGGCCCGGTGGAAGCCGCAGAGGGCTGAAACACCATTGGCCTCGGCGGCGCGAGCGGCAGACGCCAGAGCCGCCTCGGAACGATCCACCGCCTCAACCCGAGCCGCCCCAGCCAGCGCCGCCTGAATGGCAAATCCGCCGTGGTAGGTGTACAGGTCCAACACCCGAGCCCCGCCGGACAGCCGAGCCATGAAGGCGCGATTATCCCGATGGTCATAGAACCAGCCGGTTTTCTGGCCTCCCAATGGATCGGCAAAAAACACGGCACCATTCTCTTCCAGACGCACCAACCCGTCGAGCGTCCCCTTGATCAGTCGGGTCTCGGGTTCCAACCCTTCCAGCGCCCGCGTCGGGCTGTCGTTGCGCAATACCACCGCCGCCGGTTCCAGCACCGAATCGATGGCGGCCAGCAGCTCGGGTAACAGCCGATCCATCCCGGCGGCGTTCGCCTGAACCACCACCACCTCACCAAAACGATCAATCACCAAAGCCGGCAAGCCATCGGCTTCGGCATGGATCAGGCGGTAAAAAGGCCGGTCAAACAAGCGATCCCGAAGCGCCAAGGCTCGCCGAAGGGGGCGGGCAAAAAAGCTCCGATCGATGATCGCGTCGGTCTCCGAAGTCAGGCGGCGGGCCGCAATCAGGGTATGAGGATTAAAGATCGCTGTCCCCAACCCGGCCCCATCCGGCGCGATCAACCGCACCAATCCGCCAGCGGGCAAGGCCCTGGCAGCCTCGTTCATCCTGATCTCGTTGGAGTAAACCCACGGATGCCCCAGACGCAGGCGCTTATCCCGCCCGGCCATGAGATGAATGTCGGGACGGGCTGGGGCGTTGGCGGACTCGGCGAAAGCCTCAGCAGGAGCAGAAACAGATTCGGTCATGGCGGCGGAGCATAACGGCAGCCACGGCGCTTGGCCAGGGGCGAACCAACGGCGGCTTGGCACGTTGCGGGCTCGGGCTTATATCAAACCGCGATGACGGCAACTTTCAGGAATTGGAAGTCCGATACCGTTTCTATAAGTTGAATTATTTTGATTTATACTCGACAAAAAAACAAAAAATCCAAAATCTTTTTATTTTTTAATGAAGTATACTATTCATAGTAAATTTAATGATTAGATGGACCGATTTGACATCAAAATAATTTTATCTTATAAACTAAAGGATCGTCTTGTGCATCATGATAACTTAGCACTCAGAATGCTCCCCCCCAGAGTCTTTACGTCATCAATATGTCTCTTACTTGTTAAGTTAATGTCATATTCTAAAGATAATACTATCCTAGTGATGCTGACGAGCCATGATACTCGCCAACCACAGGATTACCCAAATCAGACGAACTTGAGACAGGTTCGGTCTCTAGTCCTGAAATAAAGACTTTTACAGGAGTCTCAGATGATTCGTAAAATACCGTTGGCTTGCACGTTAATCGGAGTGTCTGGCATTATCCTTGGATCAATCTCCGTCCAGGCGGCTCCGGTGACGCTTCGTGTGTTTGAATGGGAAGGCTACATAGCACCATTCGCCGCTGATTTTGAAGCGTATGCCAAAGCTCAAGGCGTCGATGTCACGCTTAATTTTGTTAAAGATGAGAAAGGAAATGAAAAATTTATCACTGATGCCGATGATATTTATCAGGTTGTTCGGGAAGACGGCTGCGATGTGGTCACACCCACAAATAATTATTTTAAGGATTCGGGCGGACGACTGCTGAAAGTGTTGGCGCCAATCGATATCAAGCAGATTCCCCATTTCGGCGATTTGGTTAGCAATCTTAGAACGGCAACCTATGCCGACGAAGACGACAAGAAATATGCCGTACCGTTGCTGGGTGGCGGCTATTCCTTGGCCTATAACGCGGATCGGGTCAAAGAAGCCCCTAAATCATGGTCAATCTTGCTTGATCCAACGGCGCATGGTCACACTTCAATAACCAACAGCCAATATGAAGCTAATATCTATGTCGCTGCAATACTTACAGGAACAAATCCTGCTGATATTTATAGTTGGGATAATATAAATAAAGATAAAATTGCTGAAGTTTTGGGCCGAATGACTGAAAATGTCAAAGCCTACTGGGATTCCAATCCCGATATCAATCTTATGGCTACTGATCTTGATTATATCACGGACTACGGTTTTGGCGTCGCCTTTGCCAATCAAAAAGGCCAGCATTGGCGCTTTGCCTCTCCCGTTGAACCAACCACCGTCTGGCAAGACAATATATCCTTGACCCCGACCGCGCTGGACTCGCCAGAGAAGACCAGAGCCGCTTACTTACTGCTGAACTTCATGATCAGCCCGGAAATTCAGGCGCGGATTGGCCAAATGTACGGGGTCGTCGTGCCCAACCCCAAAGCCCTCGAGAAGGTCGCGGTGGATCAACGAGATCAGGTCCGGGTCGCCACCGATGCCTTTTTCAAACCGGATTTGATCTGGCAACCCCTCGATAAACGTACCCGTGGCGGCTTTAAAACGCTATGGGATACCGCTGTAGACAAAGCAAAAGAGAATGCTAAACCCTGATCGACGTTTATGCAACATGCCGGCGATGATACCATCGAGCCTTGATGGTGACTCATCAAGGCTGCCCTCAGACGCCGGGCGGGCGCATCCGCGCCCTTGGCTTCGCGCGCATGGGCGCGCGGGGCCGCCGTCGCGGCCCGAGGACCGGCGATGTGTCAGTATCAGGG
>CAIXKV010000206.1 GCA_903920145.1 uncultured Rhodospirillales bacterium | reverse complement strand
GCCCCTCGGCTTCCCAGCGGCGCAACGTCTGCACCGAGACTCCAAGGGCGTCCGCCGCCTCACCTATCGTCACTAATCTGCTCATTTCGGTAATGTATGAGCATGTTTACGCAATGTCAATGCACTCTGTTAAAAACCCCCCGAATGAAGGCTTCCCACCGGCTCGCCGAACCTACAGCGTCCGATTCCGCAATTTCTGAAGGATGAGCGCAGTCTGATGCAAAGAGGCATCATTACCGGCCATGCTCATAAAGGTTTCAAGGGCCAGGATCGCCTGGGGAATATCCCCTAAATGTGCCCGCAACACCCCCGTCTCTCGCCACAATGCCGGCTCACACGGGGCAAACAGCAGCATATCATCCAGGGTTTCCAAGGCCTTGGTGATCTGGCCGTTGCGCAGATGCCGCAGCTTGATATTGTTCTGGAGCCGCAGCAAAATCGATCGGTTTTCGATCGGCGCGTAATGTTCGGGCTCCAATTCCGCACCGGGGCCGGCGGTTACTTTCAACAGATCCCGTAAATCGGCAGCGGCACATTCCATGCCACATCGGAACGGGTCTAGAATCATCCGCTCGCCTGCGGCTTCCAGCCGAACCAGGAAATGACCGGGGAAATTCAGCCCCACCATCTCCCACCCGCGCACATGGGCGACGTGCAAAAACAGAATGCCAAGCGCCACCGGCAGGCCGCGCCTGCGGTCGATCACGCTCATCAGGTTGGCGTTTTGCAAATCCTCGTAGGTTCGGGTGTCTCCCTGGTACCCATAGCGATCGACCAGGGTTTCCCGTAACGCCGCCCCCCGCGCCGTCACGCTGTCGCCGTCCCAATCGGGCCGAGCGGCAACATCCTCGGCCAACCGCGCCAAATGGCGGCGATACTTATCACTGTCGCCATTGGGCCGGTCGAGCACCGCCAGCATCAGAGCGGCTTCGGCCAACTCGATGTCCGAGTCGGCTTGCAGGCCAACCTGGCGGAGACATTCTCGGGCTTCCAAACGACTGGTCAAGGGCTGCGCGCTCGTCTTGGCGGTCGGATCCTCGGCTCGCAGTGAGCTTCGGCTGTAACACCAGAATGACGTAGACTAAGAGACCAGCCCTTGTCGACGCTCTCCTGAGCCGACGATCAAGGCCGCCAAGCATCGGGTAAATGGTGAGGCCAACGCCACGGGGCAACCAGCATCACGTCAAATCGGACCGAGCGGCCCGTCCATTCCGGATGTCGGGCCAAAAAGACAGCCGCCGCCCGGACCAACCGTTGGCATTGCCGTTCGGATAGGGCGGCGGCGGCCAGTTGGGACTCCCGCCGGGCCTTGACCTCGACGATAGCCACACTGTCCCCCCGAACCGCCACAATGTCGATTTCACCGACCGGAGTCCGCGCGCGCGCAGCCACCACCCGATAGCCCTTGAACCGCAATGCCAACCGACAGGCCGCTTCGGCCCACCGACCGAATCGCTCGGCGCCCACCCTACCGCTCTTCGTCATCTCCGACCTCGTCGCCGTCTCCATCCCCGGACGCCGTCGCTCCGACCAAGGCCAAGGCTCGGGCATAAACCTCCCGCCGGGGCCGTCCGCTCAATCGTGCCACCTCGGCCACGGCCGTCTTCAGGCTGCCGCCGGCCAAGGCCTGACGCAACGCTCCTTCGAGTCCCTCCGTATCCAATAGGGCGGCCTCGGCAGCGGCCGGCGGCCCGACCACCACCACCACTTCGCCTTTGGGGGGGCCGGCAGCGGCGTAATGAGCGGCCAGATCCGGCAAAGATCCACGTCGAACCTCTTCGAACAGCTTGGTCAGTTCCCGCGCCACCGCCGCCGGTCGAGCCCCCAGCACCCCGTTCAAATCCTCCAGCAGCACCGCCAACCGCTGCGCCGACTCGTAGAAAATTAACGTCGCCGAAATCGATGCCACCTCTTCGATGGCGGCCCGTCGGGCGACGGTCTTGGTTGGCAAAAACCCCCGGAAGAGAAACCGATCCGGCGGTAATCCTGACAGTTGCAGGGCGGTCAGCGCAGCATTGGCACCGGGTGCTGCCGTCACGGCAAACCCGGCTTCGATCACGTCCGAGACCAACTTATATCCAGGATCGGAAATCAACGGCATACCGGCATCACTCACCAGCGCTAACACCGCCCCTTCGGCCAACCGAGCCAGCAGGCGCGGACGCATTTGGGCGGCGTTGTGCTCGTGGTAGGGAAGCATCGGGGTGCGGACATTGAAGCGATTCAAAAGCTTACCCGTGACTCGGGTATCTTCGCAGACGATCAGATCGGCGCCCTGCAACAGTTCCAGGGCTCGGAATGTCATGTCGCCGGTGTTGCCAATCGGTGTCGCCACAAGATAAAGCCCAGCGCCCGGTTTACAGGATCGATCGCTGCCGCTACCCTCTGGGGGGTACTTGGTCTGTTCAGGCATGGAGACCGTTCGGTGGCACGTTTTTTAAATGGCTCGGCATGGCTCGGAAGAGCGATCCCTCAGCGGGTGGCAACTTTGGTCACCTTGGCGGTGCTCGCGGCTTGCGCCACACCTCCCACCAACGGCACCGTTGCCCCTAAACCGACGGTACCGGTTGACAGCGGGTTGCCGCAAGCGCCCCCTGCAATGCCGACCAAGCCGGTCACGGAGGTTCCGTTGGACGCGCCAGCGCCGGCATCCATTCCGGTCGGCCCCGTCAAGGTCGGCCTGCTCTTGCCACTGTCGGGAACCGGCGCGGCCGTTGGAACCGAAATGCGCAACGCCGCCGAAATGGCTCTGTTCGACCAGGGACAGGACCGACTGGTTTTGCTGCCTCGTGACA
Source organism: uncultured Rhodospirillales bacterium (assembly GCA_903920145.1). Lineage (GTDB taxonomy): Bacteria > Pseudomonadota > Alphaproteobacteria > Azospirillales > Azospirillaceae > BOG-933. Next base: position 8,753 of record CAIXKV010000206.1, on the reverse strand, counting down.
CCAAGGGAGCCCCGGCCGAGGCCGCCGAAGCCGCCCGCAGCCTGATCGCCGATGGCGCTCGGCTGGTGTTAGGGCCATTATTCAGCGCCGAGGTTGCTGCCGTGAAACCCGTCGCCCAAACGGCGGGCGTCAATGTGCTGGCCTTCTCCAACGACTGGACTCGAGCCGGCGGCGGAACCTTCATTATCGGTCTGGTTCCTGCCGATCAGGTCGCGCGGGTGGTCGGTTATGCCCAGATGCGCGGGCTGTCGCGCCTAGCGATTCTGGCGCCGCGTGATCCTTACGGAGATGCGGTGGTGGCAGCCGCCCACGACAGCGCCCAACGAGTCGGTGTCACCGTGGCCCGAGAGGAACGCTACGGCAAGGACAATGCCGATTTGGCCGGAGCCGTCACCCGGCTGGCCAGCGGCGGGGATGCGGCCCTGGAAGAACAAAAACGCCAGTTGGCGGGCCGCACCGACGAAGCTTCGAGGGCAGCCCTGGCCCGACTGCAAACCCAGGCCGGAACCCCCGACAGTGGGTTTGACGCCCTGCTGATCGCCGAGGGCGGCGAACGGCTCAAGACTCTGGTTCCCTTACTGGCAGCCCACGGCATCGACGCCGCCCATGTCCGGCTGTTGGGCACCGGATTATGGGAAGACGCAGCGATTGGCCGGCTGCCCGGCCTTGCAGGTGCTTGGTATGCCGCCCCGGCCCCGGATGTTCGCGCCGATTTCGAAAGCCGATTCCTGGCCCTCTACCACCATCGGCCCCAACGGCTGGCCACCCTGGCCTACGACGCCACCGCCTTGGCTGCCGTCTTAGCCAAATCGGCGAATGGCTTTAGCGCAGCCAACCTGACCAACCCCAGCGGCTTCGCCGGTATCGATGGCGTCTTCCGTCTACGCGGCGATGGTTTGGTGGAAAGAGGGCTGGCGGTGATCGAGATCGGCCCCGAGGGCCCCCGCGTCATCGACCAAGCCCCGTCCGCACTGGCGGCCCTGACCAACTGAACAAGCGGGGAGGGGGACGATGGGGCGGAGTCTTCGCGGCTCCCGCCGGATCACGCCACAGGTTCAAAGGGTCAACCGGCCCTTTGTAGGTGGCACCATCGGGCCTTGACGTTGACCCATCAAGGCTGCCCTCAAGTGCAGGGCGCGGAGGCCTCCGCGCCCTTGGCTTCGCGCGCATGAGCGCGCGGGACCGCGATTACACCCCAGTTGTTAGCTTTGCCCGGCGTCCCCAGCGCCGACCGCGACGGCATCGCCGCTGACCACCGTTGTTGTCTTCGTGGTGGCCGAACCGTCTGCCGAAGGCACAAACAGATCCGCCAACCGGCCATAACGCCCGCGAACATAGAGTAAAGGTTGCCCGTCGGTCTGCCACTCCAGGCTTTGAACCCGTCCAATCACAATGATGTGATCACCCGCTTCGTGAATGGTTTCGGTGGTACAGTGGAAATGAGCCAAGCACCCTTCCAGAATCGGCGTCCCACCCTCCAGGAAGCGGGCCGCGACCCCAACCCAACGGCGCTGGCTGCTGGAAGACGCGAAGTGCATCGACAACGGCCCCTGGTCCTCGGACAAGATATTGATCGCAAAGCTGCGGGCTGCCACCACGTTTTCGTACAGGCGGGAGGTTCGCATCAGGCAGAACAACACCAGCGGCGGATCTAGGGAGACCGAGGCGAAAGAATTCACGGTCACCCCGAACGGTTCGCCGCCGTCATGGGCTGCGGCTGTCACCACCGTGATCCCGGTGGCAAAGCATCCCAAAGCCCGGCGAAAGGTCTTGACATCAAAGCTCATGGCGCCGACACACTCTCCCAAGACTCCGGGGCGGCCCCGGAATGGGGGCGGAGTATCCCAGCCGGCGCGCGGGCGCAAGGAGTAAGTGGCGACCCACCGAGCCCGCCGTGCGATTGGGCCGCCGTCCCTTCGACCACAAAGTAACAACGCACCGGCCCATGCTCCCGATCATCGGCTTTGCCATCGTCATCTTCTCCGTTATGGGCGGCTATGTTTTGAATAGCGGCCATATCGCGGTGCTGTGGCAACCCTTCGAGTTCCTGATCATCCTAGGGTCCGCCGTTGGCGCTTATGTCACCTCGAACACCAGCACCATCCTGGGCATTACCGGCAAGGAACTTGGCCATCTGCTCAAGGGCCCTCAGTATAAAAAAGAGCATTACCTTGAACTTCTGACCTTACTGTTCCAGGTCTTTAAGATCGCAAAAACCAAAGGACTCTTGGCCTTAGAACAGCACATTGAAAAACCGGAAGAAAGCCCATTATTTCAACAATTTCCTAAATTTTATGGCAATCACCATGCTGTCAGTTTCGTTTGCGATTACTTGCGATTGATGTCTTTGGGAGCCGATAATCCTCACCAATTGGGTGATTTATTGGACGAAGAATTAGAAGCGCATCATTACGAATATATGCGCGTGGCTGAGGCTCTCCAATCGGTGGCCGATGGGATTCCAGCTCTTGGTATTGTTGCTGCGGTGTTGGGCGTGATTCATACCATGGGCGCGATTACCGAGCCGCCCGAAGTCCTGGGACACTTGATCGGTGGCGCGTTGGTCGGGACATTCTGCGGCGTGTTTTTTGCTTATGGTTTTATTGGCCCCATGGCCTCTGGCCTGAAGGCCATCTATGCGACCGAGTTTAAATATTTTCAATGTATCAAGGCCGGCCTGCTGGCCCACCTGAGCGGATACGCACCAGCCATTTCGGTTGAATATGCCCGCAAGGTTCTGCCTTCGGAATTGCGCCCTAGCTTTACCGAAGTTGAAGAAGCAACGGCGGCGCTCCCGCCGGCGTAACGGGAGAGTCCGAGGTGGCCGGAAAGTTAAGCGATAAAGACCTCGCCCCTATCATCATCAAAAGAAAGAAAGCAGCCCATGCGGGCGGCCATGGCGGCGCCTGGAAAGTGGCCTACGCCGACTTTGTGACGGCGATGATGGCGTTCTTTTTGCTGTTATGGCTCCTGAACGTCGTCACCAGCGACCAAAAACGCGGTATATCGGACTATTTCGCCCCGGCCAGCGTCTCGAGGGAAAGCAGCGGCAGCGGTGGTGTGCTGGGAGGCCAGTCGCTTACCGTCCAAGGGGCACTGGTCTCGCCCACCTCGCCACTGGCTGCCGATGTCCCCGGCGTCGGCCCGCCAGGCTATGCTACGGAAGAAAGCGAAAATGCCGACGAAAACGTCGATAGCGGAGCCAAAAAAGAGGATAAAAGCACGCCAAATACCAATAACAACGCCAGCAATAATACAACTAAAAATAATAACAAACAGGCTGACGATACTGCCAAGCTGAATAAAAAACCGGGAGAATCCGATAAGGAATTCATGGACCGGCTCAATAAGGCCGCCGAGAAATTGGGCATCCCAGGAAAGCAGACCACTGAGCGGGTGGATGACTTCATGCGCAGGCTCTATGAGTCTTCATCCAACTATCTTAAACAGCAAAGCGATGAAGGCCGCGTCGACTATCAGAAACGGATGGATCAAGCCGCCCATGATCTAAACCTGCCAGGCCAGCAACCGGGCGAATCTTTGCCTGATTTCGTCAAGCGAGTCGCCGAAGCTGCCGATCAGATTCATAAGGCCCAGCAGGAAACCGAGCATTTTCAAGAGGCCGCAACCAGTATCCGGCAAGCGATTCAAGAGATTCCGGAGCTTAAAGAACTGGCAAAAAATCTGGTGGTCGACACCACACCGGAGGGATTGCGTATCCAGATCGTCGACCAAGAACAAAATGTCATGTTCTCAGCCGGCAGTTCTCAGATGGAGCCCCAGGCCAAGGCCCTGATGGGGCTGGTGGCCAAGGCCATCGCCGATTTGCCCAATAAACTGTCGGTCTCGGGCCACACCGATTCGTCGCCCTTTACCCACGGGGGCGGGCGCGATAACTGGGATTTGTCCACGGAACGGGCCAACGCCAGCCGCCGCGCCCTGGAAGCCGCCGGAATCGCCGATTCTCGCATTACCGATGTGGTCGGGCGGGCTGACCGCGACCTGCTGTTCCCCAACGACCCGACGTCGCCCCGAAATCGACGAATCAGCATCGTGTTGTTACGCGAGAAGCCGGGCGACGGCTCTCCGGTAGCGCCCGCTACGGCCTCCCCCTGACGACAGACAAACGCCATCCGGCTTTCCGCATCGATCGGATTGCTGCCGTTTGGGGCCGATCCTGGCGGGTCCATCCCGGTGGCGGTGAAAGAGTGGAATAGAGACCCGTATCAGGGACTTGCGGACGGTTCATAAACGGACTCTAATGGACGCCTTCGCGGCATGGTCCGCACCTGGCTCCAGGAGAGGTGGCGCAGTGACAGCAACCGAGCCCCGCCCTAATGATCTATTGCACCGGTACGACCAGGCCGGTTTCTATGATGAGTTGTTCGGTGGGCGCGAGCAATCAGCCCCTCATGCCGCCCTGATTCGGGAACGACTCGCGGCCCTTGCCTTTGATGATATTCATCGCCGGTCTGAAGACGCCGCCCGCGAACTCTACAATCTCGGAATCACATTCCTGGTCTATTCCGAACAGGAAGCCATCGATCGAATCTTGCCGTTCGATGTGATTCCCCGAGTCATTTCAGCGCGGGAATGGACTCATCTCGAAGCCGGCATCGTGCAACGGGTCACGGCACTGAACCTGTTTCTGCGGGACATTTATCACGAGCGCAAGATCATTCGGGACGGCGTGATTCCTGAAGATCTGGTCATTGGAAATGCCAATTATCGGCCCCAAATGATCGGCCTCAAGGTTCCGTTTGACACTTACATCCATATCCTCGGTGTGGATCTGGTTCGCGACGGGGCCGGGGTCTTCCGAGTCCTGGAAGACAATGGTCGAGTGCCGTCCGGTGTCTCTTATGTGGTGGAAAACCGCCACATGATGCAGCGAGTTTTTCCGGACTTGATGCAGGGCTTGGGCATTCGCCCTATCGACAATTACGGGCAAAAACTACTCCAGGCCGTTTCTGAAATCGCGCCGTCCGGAATTTCCGAGCCCCGCGTGGTCCTGTTGTCCCCTGGTTCCTACAACTCGGCTTATTTCGAGCACATCTTCCTTGCGCGGGAAATGGGGGTGCCATTGGTCGAGGGCCGGGATCTGGTGGTTCAGGATGACCGGGTTTATATGAAGACCACCAATGGCCTAGCAGTGGTCGACTCCATCTATCGTCGAATCGGTGACGATTTCCTGGATCCTCGGGCTTTTAATGAAGACAGCCTGCTTGGGGTGCCTGGCATCATGGAGGCCTACCGCAAGGGTAATGTGGCGCTGGCGAATGCCGTTGGAACAGGCGTAGCCGACGACAAGGCCGTTTATTGTTACGTTCCTCGGATGATCAAATACTATCTCGGCGAGGAGGCTCTGATCCCCAACGTCGAGACTTATATTTGCCGAGAGGCTGAAGGGCTGGCCTACACACTCGATCATCTTGCAGAGCTGGTGGTTAAGCCGGTGGGCGAGGCTGGCGGTTACGGCATCACCCTGGGGCCGTTGGCTTCCAAGGACGAGTTGGCCGACTGCCGGGCCAAGCTGCTGGCCGATCCTTCCAACTACATCAGCCAGCCCATGGTGCCCCTGTCGGTCTGCCCAACCCTGACCGAGTCGGGCGTCGAGCCCCGCCATGTGGATCTCCGGCCTTTTGCGGTCACGGGCCGCCAAACCTGGGTTCTACCGGGGGGCCTGACGCGCGTGGCCATGCGCAAGAACACCTTCATCGTCAATTCATCCCAGGGCGGCGGTTCCAAGGATACCTGGGTTCTGGAGGACACTTCGCCGTGAATAATCTATTGGCCCGCTACGCCGAAAGCATCTTCTGGATGGCGCGCTACATGGAGCGGGCCGAAAACTTGGCGCGCATCCTTGACGTCCACGAAACATTCAGCCGCGACGACCATGGCTTCAAGAACTGGCATACCATTGTTAAGCTCAATGGCGATGACCAGCGGTTCTTTGAACGCTATGATATTGCTTCGGCGGAGAATGTGCTGCGGTTCTATGTCCTTGATGCCCAGAATCCGACCTCGATCGTCTTTGCCGTGCGTGCCGCTCGAGAAAATGCGCGGACTCTACGGCCCTGGATCAGTACCGAGATGTGGGCACAGATCAATGTCCTGTATAACAAAGTTCAGGCGTTGGAAGTCAAGGATATTGCCCTCCCCAATCTGACCCATCTTTGTAACGAGATCAAAGAGGCCTGTCAGACTCATTCCGGTATTACCGAGGGCACCTTCTATCGGGATGAGGGGTGGTACTTCTACCGTCTTGGTAAGTTCATTGAGCGGGCGGACCAAACCACACGACTGCTCGATATTGGCTATTTCACCATCACGGGCTCAACGCCGACCACACGACCCTCTCAAGACTTTATCCATTGGCATGCCTTGTTACGCTCGGTGGCCGGCTACCACGCCTTCCGCCGAGTTTATCCCCGTGGCATGGCGCCAACGGCGATCGCCGGCTTTATCTTGTATAATGAAAGTTTCCCACGCTCGGTGGCCCTCTGTGCGCGAGAAATCAACGGGGTCTTGACGCGCCTCAAGTCCCGATACAAGCTTAGGGGGGGGAGTGCCGCAATGGAGCGGATCGACGAAATCCTGGCCGCTTTATCGTCTCGGACGATTGAACGTGTGATCGAAGATGGCTTGCATGAATACCTTGATTGGTTGCAATTGCGGTTGTCGGACGTGACGTCGGAATTGTCCCATTCATTCTTTGGCCTTGCATCGTCGGAGGAGACCCAACAACAGGGGGCATGATGTCGGTTATTCCGCCGCGACAGCGTCCACTACAGCAATTCTTCCGGTCAGGCCCAATGCCCTGTCCTTACCTGCCTGGACGGGTGGAGCGTAAGCTATTCACCCGTCTTTTTGGGCCGCAAGCTTCGGAAGTCAATTCAACCCTGTCTCGAGCCGGATTCCGGCGCAGTCATGACATCGTCTATCGGCCTGTGTGCCCGGCCTGTAATGCCTGTGTTCCTGTTCGCATCCCGGTGGCGGATTTCATTCTGAGTCGATCCCAACGCCGGGTTCTGCGGGCAAACGAAGGCATTCAACTCATTGAGCGTCCCGCAACGGCGACCGTCGAGCAGTTTCGCCTGTTTTCGGCTTATCAGCGGGAACGGCACAGCGACAGTGACATGGCACGGATGACTCTGGCCGACTTTGTGTCGATGGTCGACGACGGCCGTTCTGATACCGTCCTGTTTGAAGCCCGCAACGAAAGCGGGCTCCTGATCGGCTGCATCCTGACCGATCGCCTCGCCGACGGCCTGTCGGCAGTTTACAGTTTCTTTAACACGGCAGAAACCCTGCGCAGCTTTGGTACCTACCTGATCCTCAAATTAATCGAGTTGTGCCGCAGCGAGTCCCTCCCCTATGTTTATCTTGGCTATTGGATCGATGGCAGCCGCAAAATGGCGTACAAGGCCCACTTTCGGCCTTTAGAGGCACTCGGCCATGATGGTTGGGCGCTGTTGTCTGAGGTAACCGATCCGGGAGGGACCATGCCATGACGACGATCTCTTCGACGTCCGCGAGTACCCTCGGGTACAATGTCTCCAACATGATCCAGCAGGTCTCGGGAAGCACGTCTGGAGCCATTGCTGGGACGACCAGCTCGTCAACCCTGTCGGGCATCGCAGGGATGCTGCAAAGCACCAGCGGTGCGAGTTCCGGCATGCTGGGGGCGATTTCAGGAACGGCAGCCACCAGTACCACGGTTAATATCTTCAGTGCATTGGGGGCCAACAGCTCGATCCAGAGCATCCTCAAGGAGCACCAGACCAGCAAGTCGGTCAATCCCAATCTGGGCAACAATCTGAATGTGACCGTCTAAGACCAATGGCCTTGGACGTTGACACGTCTGCGGGCCGCTTTAATGGGTCAACATTAAAGCTCGATGGTATAAGACCATCAAACCTCGATGCTGACTCGTCAAGGCTTGATGGGGTGGGTCCGTTGGCGTTTTCGGGTCAAGGAAATGGCACCTCCCTGCTGGTGCAGGGCAGAGCCCCCGCTAGGTGCGCCATCCCTTCGCGATAAGATTGGTCGAACTGGTCTTCAAGATACGGGTTGACACCACGGCAACCGGCCACCACGGCCTGCGCCCAGTCCAAATACCCCGATTGACGCTCCAATGACCAATTGGCTGGCGGACTTAAAATCAGGGTCCGCAGGTTGCTGATCTTGTCGGCTAGCTTAATCATCTTGGCACCATTGCTCTTATGGGGAGCCTGAAGCACCTGGAGCTGTTTACGCTCTTGCTTGGGCAGACTTTTGTCATCGGTGACTTCGGCAACCAACGCCGCCACCACAGAGCCGAATCCGGCTTCGATCTCGTCGCGGCGGGTATCGGTATCCTCGAGAATGTCGTGGAGTAGGCCCGCAATCACCAAATCCGGCTCGCGCCCTCCAGTGGCTTCGGCCAACATCTGGGCCACTTCGGCCAAATGGTTGAAGTAGGGCTCCGCCCGTGCGCCCTTCCGCCGCTGGTCGGTGTGGCGGCGAGCGGCAAAATCAACGGCGCGGGCCAAAGCCAAGATCGGAGTCACGATGAAACCTCAATATCGACATTACCATTAACAAACGGACATTCCTGAGCGCGCGAAGCCCAGGGCAATCGGGTGAACGAGAGAGGTGACAAGGCGGCAAAGTTCTGAATCTATCGGCGGCCTCTGGTTCAGCGGGGAGGTAGCGATGGACGCGACGGGTGCCTTTGGCGAAGCGATTTCTTTTCTTGAGCATTTTCAAAG
>CAIXKV010000205.1 GCA_903920145.1 uncultured Rhodospirillales bacterium | reverse complement strand
GCCCTGATACTGACACATCGCCGGTATCGGGCCGCGACGGCGGCCCCGCGCGCCCATGCGCGCGAAGCCAAGGGCGCGGATGCGCCCGCCCGGCGTCTGAGGGCAGCCTTGATGAGTCACCATCAAGGCTCGATGGTATCAAGCCGTTTGGACCCTGGGTAACGGCCTTATCGCCGAAGGCTGTGCGCTCTGATATGATTTGCCGCTCCATCACTCGGGAAAAAAAGCAAGGGGGGAAGCGGATGCCGGGTCCAGGACCGCACACGCCATCACGTCGGCCCCAGCGCCCGGTCGCGGTGGCATTGACTTTCGAACCGGGTCAAGAGGGCTTGCCCAGGGTAACGGCCTCCGGGCGCGGCGCGGTGGCAGAGCAGATTTTGGAACTGGCCTTTGCCAACGGCGTCAAGGTCCGCGAAGATGCCGATTTGGCGCAAATTCTGGCCGCCGTCGAGGTGGACTCGGAAATCCCGGTGGAAGCCATCGTCGCGGTTGCGGAAATCCTGGCTCATGTCTACCGAGCCAACGGCCAGACCCTCGAACCGGAGAGCGCGGCATGATCCCACCCCCCCCTGTCGCGATCCCGAACCCAGATCTCCCCGTCGAACGAGAGGCTGTCGCCCAGGCCATCGAGGCCCTGACCGCGAGTCTCAGCACCGCCCGACTCCAGGCCGAAGCCGGGGTGTTGATCGATCTCTCCGGCCTTGATCAGCGTGTCCAAACACTCTGCGCCGCCGTCGCCCGCCTTGACGACGAGGCAGGACGCTCTTTACTGGCACGTCTAACGGCTCTGGCGCACGCCCTCGACGCCCTGGAACAGCTCTTGAAGCGTCGAGGCCGCGTGGCGCCAACCCGAGCTGCCGACGCCTATCGCTCTACCGCCGACCGCAGCCTATGACCGGAACCCCCCTGTGACCAGTCCGTCCCCCGATGATTTGAACCTGGAAACCCTGGCCCGTTTCACTCTGGCCCTAGCCGGGGTTTTGGCCCTGATCGGCTTGTGCGGTTGGGTGTTGCGGCGATTGGTGGCCAGCGGCGTGATTTCCGGCGCCTTGCTACCGACCCGCCCGAGCCGAGCCCAGCGCCTTGGCATCGTGGAAGTCCGGCAGTTGGATATTCGGCACCGGCTGGTTCTGATCCGCCGGGACGGCGTGGAGCATTTGCTGTTGCTGGGGGCCACCCATGAAACCGTGATTGAAACCGGCATCATAGCCCCGACCAGCCAACCGGCGGCGGTTTCTTCCGTCAAGGACAATTCCCGATGATCTCAGACCACCGAGTCTCGACACGTCAAGGTTCCTTTCAAACGCCGGGAGGACGCCCCTCGCCTTTTGCCCTGGCCGGAGCCGTCCTAACCGCAGGCGTCGGATTATGGTTTCTGTCTCCTTCAGGGGCTTTTGCCCAAAGCGTGAGCCTAGACTTGAGTGGCGCCGGCGGCGGCACCATGACGGGCCGCATTCTGGAATTGCTGGCGTTGATGACGGTGTTGTCATTGGCGCCATCGATTTTGGTGATGATGACCTGTTTCACCCGGATCATCATTGTGCTGTCCTTCCTGCGAACCGCCATGGGAATTCAGCAGGTTCCCCCCAATACCGTCATGATCAGTCTGGCCCTATTCATGACTTTCTTTATCATGGCTCCGGTTTTCGAGAAATCTTACAATGACGGCATCAAGCCGTTGATTAATGAAGAAATCGATGAAATGGAGGCTTTTAAGCGAGCCGTAAAACCGCTTCACGCCTTTATGCTGCATCAAACTGGAGAACACGACCTTCAATTGTTCCTTGACATGTCCCGTAGTGGCCCGGTCAAAGACCCGACAGCTATTCCGTTGCAAGTTCTTATCCCAGCGTTCATGATTTCAGAAATCAAACGTGCCTTTGAGATTGGTTTTCTCTTATTTCTACCATTCTTGATCATTGACGTGGTGGTTGGTTCGATTCTGATGGCGATGGGTATGATGATGCTGCCGCCAACCATGGTCTCGATGCCCTTCAAAATTATCTTCTTTGTGGTGGTCGATGGCTGGTATTTGGTGGCGGGCAGTTTGGCCAAAAGCTTTGGGACTTACGATTAAAACCGACAAGCCATGATAGCGTTGTTGGAACAGCGGCGGTTAGCCCTGCAAGCTCTTTGCGATGGCGAGAAAACCCTGAAAGACCGAAACCGGCTTGGTCAATTTGCCACGCCGACCCCTTTGGCTGCCGCACTGTCAAGATATGCTCTTGAGGTGTTGCCGCCGGATCGCCCTGTCTCTTTCCTGGACCCGGCCTTTGGTACCGGAGCCTTTTACTCGGCGCTCCTGCGGGTGTTTCCCCCCGAGCGGATCGAACGCGCCCAGGGATTTGAAATTGATCCCCACTACGAAGCGCCCACGCGGGCGCTATGGCAGGATCATGCTTTGACTCTGACTCTAGGGGATTTCACGGCAGCCCCTCCGCCGGACCCTGCCAAGCGGTTCAATCTGATTCTATGCAATCCTCCCTATGTCCGACATCATCACCTGGATCGAGCCCAAAAAGCCCGACTCCAACGGGAGTCTCAGCGTGCCAGCGGCGTAAAATTGAACGGATTGGCGGGCCTGTACTGTCATTTTCTGGCACTCTCCCACGCCTGGCTAGCCAATGAGGGACTCGCGGGTTGGCTGATTCCCAGCGAGTTCATGGACGTCAATTACGGCGCCCCCCTCAAACGATATCTTCTGGATCAGGTGGAATTGCTGCATATCCAGCGATTCGACCCCGCTGCGGGACAATTTCACGATGCGCTGGTTTCGTCCGCCGTGCTGTGGTTTCGCAAACGCCCCCCCGCTGCCGGCCACAGGGTCCATTTCAGCTATGGCGGGACATTAGCGGCTCCCCTAGAATGCCTTTCGATTCCCAGTGAAACCCTTCAAATCGAACATAAATGGACCCGTTTTCCGGTCTTTCAGCCTCGAATTGCTTGCACAACTCCAAAATTATCTAATTTTTTTAACATAAGGCGGGGCTTGGCAAGCGGAAATAATCGTTTTTTTATCCTATCCCTGGCAGAAATGATTGAGCGCAACCTTCCCCGCGAATGCTTTATCCCGATTCTACCGGGACCGCGCCATCTTCCGGGGGATGAAATCGAAGCCTATCCAGACGGCAGCCCCAAGCTGGATCATCGCTTATTCATTTTGGCATGCCGCCAGCCTGAAACAGAAATTGAACAAAAATACCCTTCTTTATGGACCTATCTGCAAAGTGGCAAACCCTCAACATCGGAACGATATCTTTGCCGCTCCCGCTCGCCCTGGTACGCCCAAGAAAATCGACCGCCGACCCCCTTTCTTTGTACCTATATGGGCCGATCCGACGGCAAACGGGCCCGACCTTTCCGTTTTATTCTGAATCATTCTCAGGCAACGGCGGCCAATGTCTATCTGATGCTGTATCCTAAACCACCCCTCGCCCACGCCTTGCAGCAACGCCCGGCCTTAGTAAAAACAGTCTGGAGCCTTCTGAACGACATCGAAACCAGTGCCCTACTCGGCGAAGGGCGGGTCTATGGCGGCGGGCTTCACAAGCTGGAACCCAAAGAGCTGGCTCATGTCAGCGCTGCCGCCATCGAAGCCCTGTTATACCAACGGCCCTAGACAATGATCCGTGCCGTTGGTTCTTTAGTTCTTTAGTTCGGGGTGCCGCTGTCAAGCTCTTTTCGCGGGTTCCAAGGGTCCGCGACCTTTGGCGGGGGT
>CAIXKV010000204.1 GCA_903920145.1 uncultured Rhodospirillales bacterium | reverse complement strand
GCCCCTCGGCTTCCCAGCGGCGCAACGTCTGCACCGAGACTCCAAGGGCGTCCGCCGCCTCACCTATCGTCACTAATCTGCTCATTTCGGTAATGTATGAGCATGTTTACGCAATGTCAATGCACTCTGTTAAAAACCCCTTGTCCTCACCAGGGTTTCACCCTGGACCGACCAAAAACCGGGGGTCTTTGGAAACCGGGACAGGTCCAGGACCATGGCGGTCCTGGGCTCTCGTCATCTATCGCCGATATTACGCTTCCGGCGATGGATCCGGCGGCGATGATGGATCCAGCGGCGGAGCCGCCGTTTTGGCCTCTTCGCCTTTGCGTGTCAGGATGGCCGCGAAAAACCCGTCGGTGTCATGCCGGGCCGGTGACAGGCGCAGCCAGCGCCCTTCTAAAGGCGAGGGTCCGCCCAAAATTGCCGGCCAGACTTCGGCTTGGGGCAGGGGCGTGAACTCGGGGTGATTGGCCAGGAAAGCATCGATCTGGTCTTCGTTTTCTTCCAAAAGCAGCGAACAGGTGGCATAGATCAACCGTCCACCGGGCTTAACCAACCGCGAGGCACTGTCCAACAGTTCGGCCTGAAGCGGTATCAACTGCTCCAACCCTGGCCCCAGAGGCCGCCAGCGAGAATCCGGGTTTCGCCGCCAAGTGCCGGTGCCCGAACACGGGGCATCCACGAGAACCCGGTCAAAGCTGGCCTTATGGCGTTTGACCCAGGGATCGCGGGCGGAGCTGAGGGTTCGGGTTTCGATATTGTGCAGACCCGCCCGGCGGATTCGCTCGGCGGCGCGCTTGAGCCGGTTGCCGAGCACGTCACAGGCGATCACCCGGCCCCGATTGTTCATGGCTGCGGCCATGGCCAGAGTCTTGCCGCCGGCTCCGGCGCAGAAATCCACCACCTGCTGACCAGGGCGGGCGTCGGCCAACAGTGCGACCAATTGCGAGCCTTCGTCCTGGATTTCGATGGCTCCGGTTTGAAACAGTTGAAGCGCCGCAATGGCAGGGCGGCCCTCAACCCGGACGCCTAAAGGAGACAAGCGACAGGCACGCGCCTCGATCCCGGCGGCGGCAAGGCCGCTTAGAACCGCCTCACGGGTGGACCGCAACGGATTAACCCGCAAATCCAATGGAGCCGACCCGGTCATGACCTCCATTTCCGGGACGAACCGCCCTCCTAGGGCCCGGCGCAAACCGGCTTCGGCCCACTCTGGACATTCCACCCGAACCGCTTCGGGCATGCCCGGATGCTCCAAAGTGTGCTGATCGAGAGCCTCGGCCAGCCGGGTTTCGGCTGGACTGAAGGGAGGCGGAGAAAAACGCCCGCCGTCGAACAGGCGAGCCACCGAGGCCGCGCGCCGACCGCTCTCCGCAGCCTTTTCACCCAAAAGAGCCTGGGCGATCACACGGGCGCGGGCGTCGTTCGGGTCGGGATGATCCGCCCATTTCAACCACCAGCGAAGCCGCGCGTCACACCGAAGCACCGTAAACACGATCTCGGCTACAGCCCCCCGGTCTTTGGCGCCAACAAAGCGGCGGGCTCGGAAATAGGCGCTGGCCACGGCGTCGGCAGGCCGTGGGATCGTCGCGATATCGGCGAGCAGTTCGATCGCCATTTGCAGGCGCGCACCAGGAGTCATGAAAAATCCAAAGACAGGAGACGATGATTATCGATCCTAGCGGCTTTGGGGCGGCTTGTCACAGCCGGTCTGCCCTTTGGTGCCATCGAGCCTTAAGAGTGATACCAGCGCCGGTTCTCGAGCCGCGACGGCGTCTCTGCGTGCCCATGTGCACAAAACAGCCAAGGGCGCGGATGCACTCGCCCGGCGTCTGAGGGCAGCCTTGATGAGTCACCATCAAGGCCCGATGGTATCATACCGGCGAGCCCTGATACTGACACATCGCCGGTCCTCGGGCCGCGACGGCGGCCCCGCGCGCCCATGCGCGCGAAGCCAAGGGCGCGGATGCGCCCGCCCGGCGTCTGAGGGCAGCCTTGATGAGTCACCAT
>CAIXKV010000203.1 GCA_903920145.1 uncultured Rhodospirillales bacterium | reverse complement strand
GCCCTGATACTGACACATCGCCGGTATCGGGCCGCGACGGCGGCCCCGCGCGCCCATGCGCGCGAAGCCAAGGGCGCGGATGCGCCCGCCCGGCGTCTGAGGGCAGCCTTGATGAGTCACCATCAAGGCTCGATGGTATCACCTGTATTCTTGATGTAGCAAGGCTATGGTAGAAAAATCCAGCCTTGCCATCCATCATCCATCAAAGTACCCTATCGAAGCATCGAATAGGGGGAACTCATGGTTCAGAAAAGCAAGACGCGAGTATTGGTCCTTGGTGGTGGCCTCGGCGGTGTATCCGCCGCATTAACTCTCACCTCGACGCCAGCCTTGCGCGAGCGATTTGATGTGACTCTGGTTAATCACGGGTGGCGGCTGGGCGGGAAAGGAGCCTCTGGACGAAATGCCCTCCATGGTCAACGTATCGAAGAGCATGGTCTGCACATCTTTTTGGGCTTCTATGAAACCGCCTTTCAGATGGTTCGTGGTGCCTACACCGAATGGCAGAAGCCCAGCGATTATGCCTTTCAAACCTGGGAACAGGCCTTTCAGCCCTTGTATCAGGTGACCTTGATGCAAGAAGTTCCCCATCGCAAAGGCCCCCGTTGGCACCCTTGGACTCTCGACCTTCCACCCCATCCAGGCACGCCGGGCGATGGACAGCCCTTATTGCGCAACATTCTGCTCCCAGAGCTACTCAAACTGTTGGAAGAGTTGATCGGGTCACGAGCCGATTTGCCGGATGCGATTCGAGGTCTTTTAAACAACGGCAAGCTCGCCGCGATCCGCCAACATCTGGAGGGGTTGAACGGCGCGGAACCGGATGCCGATTTTATTCGTAAATATTTGATGGATATTCAAAACAAATTTCAAGAGATTGTGGCACCGATTCTGGACAAGAAATTAAGCTCATTCCCAGACCTACCGGGAGAAATCATTGAAAATATTATTGAAGATATTATTTGGGATTTGTTATCTGCTATTGACTTTGGTTTGGCTCTATTGATCGGATATGTCTATGATGTACTACCCTATGGCGTAACCAATTTCGATCGAATCAACGACAAGGACTTCCGTGACTGGTTGATGGATCACGGCTTGCTGAAGCCTTTTGCTTGGTCCGGCCTCGTTCGTCTGGTTTATGACCTGTGCTTCAGCTATCAGAATGGCGACACCAGCGGCGGCCCAAAGAATGCTCGATTCGCAGCAGGTACGGCGGTCGAGATTTTAACTCTGATGGGGTTTGCTTATAAGGGAGCCCCTTTGTGGAAGATGAATGCTGGCATGGGCGACACGGTGTTCTCGCCGGCTTGGTTCGTCCTGAAACAACGCGGTGTTAACATTCGACTGTTCACGCGGCTCGAGCATCTGGAACTGTCCGAAGATGAAAAATGGGTGGAACGGATCACCTTAACCCGACAGGTCAAGCTGCGCGATGGTCATTATGATCCCTTCGTCAAGGTTCCTTATGGTGATGCGGGACAATGGCTGTATTGCTGGCCGTCGGAACCGCATTGGGACCAGATCGAAGACGGAGAAAATCTGAAGAAATCTGGCATTAATCTGGAGTCGGTTTTTTGTCATGCCTCGGTCGGGGAAGAAACTTTGGAGGTTGGCAAGGATTTTGATCTGTGTGTTCTGGCCATGCCACCGGCAGCCTTGGCCAAGCCGGCAGAGGCACTAGCCAAAGCCGATCCTCGCTTCTGCAAGATGATCGAAACCCTTCCGTCGGTCCCGACTCAGGCAACCCAGCTTTGGATGCGCCCCACCACTCCGCAGATGGGTTGGCTCCATGGCCCGACCGCCATGACCGGCTATGCCGAGCCGCTGGACAGTTGGGGCGAGATGAGCCATCTGCTGGAGGCTGAAAATTGGAAGATCGCTCCGCCCAAATCCATTCAGTATCTTTGCGGTGCAGTTCCCTGGCCAACGGAAGAGCATCCGCCCTA
Organism: uncultured Rhodospirillales bacterium; assembly: GCA_903920145.1. GTDB lineage: Bacteria > Pseudomonadota > Alphaproteobacteria > Azospirillales > Azospirillaceae > BOG-933. The sequence continues at coordinate 35,213 of CAIXKV010000203.1, read as the reverse complement.
TTCCTGCGGCCTGCCAACCAAACTGGCAACAGAAGTCGAAGCCACCACCCGCGCTTGGCTCAATGCCAACGCCAGCGTGATCTGGCCGTTGACCGTGGCCCGGATTCCCGGACACACCAACGGCAAGTTTTTGATGGAACTGGTTCGCTCGACCTATTACCGCTACAATTTAGACCCGTCTGAGTTGTACGTTCAGTGTTTTCCTGGAACCCTTGAAGCACGCTTGCAACCTCGCGACAGCGGATTCATCAACGCGTTCCTCGCTGGGGACTGGACCCGGACGTGGTTCAGTGCAGGAAGCGCCGACATCGCGGTGCTATCGGGCAAGGAAGCTGCCGAGGCCATCGCCCGCCACCCGATCGATACAGCCCCATAGGCGACCCGGTTGCGACGGCAACCGCCGTCGCGCGCCCCATGGCGCGAAGCCAAGGGCGCGGATGCGCCTGCCCGGCGTCTGAGGGCAGCCTTGATGAATCACCATCAAGGCCCGATGGTATGAGGACGCTGCGGACGTATCAACGTCCAAGGCCATTGGTATAACCGGGAGACTGCGCCCCACCAGAACCACGATGGTTCTGGTGGGGGCGGAGGTTCAATGTCCCGTTACGACTGCGATGCCGAACGCTGCCAGATCACCGTACCGGGATTAGCCCGGAAGTCCATACTAACTTCCAAGGCCAAGAGCGGCGAAACCGTCGACGTTCCATCAACCGCCGCCGGGAAGCCAAAATCATTGATCACTTGATGGCTCTCGCATTCCGTAATCGAGACCGCCCAATCACCGCGCAGCCTGCGAGCGCCATTAAAAGCATCAATTTGCATCGGACACTCGACCAAAGCTTGGTAACAAGCCATGGTACCATCTGGTGCGCCTCTGAACTGCTTGAGATTAATGACCGGAAGCTGACCCTGAATGAAGTCGGCCACTCCACCGGCTAAAGCCACAAGATCTTCCGCCAGAACGATGAGGGGAGTCTCGCTCGCAGAGAACACCGAACGCAACGCCTCCAGCATGCTTTCCGACGAAGACCATGAATCGCCCTCGCTCACGGCGGCCCCATTGACGGTCAACAAGGGACGAACATGGCCCTGGCAGTCCGACGCCAACCGCTCGAACAGCAGGGTTTCGCAACAATAGGTCTGGATTTCAGTCAGACCATCGGGAACCGTAATCTGCCCCAAGGACTTGGAGAATCCCCAGCTTTCCCGGCCAGAAACCATCGGGATGGTGGCGTCGGGAAAGACATAGGGCATCCAAGCCACCAGACGCGGCAAATGCCCGCTGCGAATTTCCACCAAAGGAAGGGACAGGGAAGCTTCGCGGTAAGGCAACCAGCCGAACCGCTCGGTCGGGCTGGAACAGCGCCCAACAGCCAGGAAGCTGCACACGGCAACCGGCGCCAATACCCGGTAATGAACCGCTCCGGCAGACGCCGGATTCAGCAAAGTATCAACCAGGGTTTGAGCTTTTTCCAAGTCGATGGGGAGCACAAAAACATTCAGCCGGCAATCCTCGAAGAGGCCTGGCGCCTGCATCGAAACCTCACCATGCCCGAGGAAGGACTGATACGTTCCAGAGGATTCAGTCACACCGCCATGATTGAGAAAATTCTCTCCAGAGATAAACAGCTTATCACCAGTAATCGCACGAGCGGCCTGCATACCCGACATGACAGTGGCTTCGACGCAGGATGTATTAAAACCAGTGCGAATCCAACAGCCCGCTAAAAACAGGTTGAAAAAGCCGCTTTGATCGGTGCGCAGGCGATATTTGGTCGAGCCCACCGCACTCCCAGGCAAACATTCAGTCGGGTCCACATTAGCCCGGACAATTTGTTGCTTCAGCCGTTCCGCCCCAATGCCGCCCGTGGGTGAAACCAAAACATCCCAGTTAAAGCGAGTCCCATGCGCCCCCGACGTGACCGCTTTTGGCCAGAAATTCCCGATATAGGTGTCCAGCCAATCGATGGCGCTGGCTGTTACCGTGTTTAAAGCGGCTTTCGGTACCGATAAATCCGTGGAGGGTTGAGCCACCAGATCACTTTTCCAGACACCACAGAAATAATGCACCGACTTGGGATCGGGAACATTCGGCGGGACGGGTTCATATTTCAGCGTTTGCCGCATCTCGGCCCAGATTGACCACGGTTCTGGGCCGGCGACGGCTGCCGGTTGCGGAACTTCCCATCCTAATCCGTTGAGGTCTGGTTCGCACCAAAGCTGCATCGACAGAGTCGGAATGATGCCGATGTTGCTGGTCATGGCATTGAAGGCTGGCGAAGCCTTCTGAAGTTGGTGAGCCAATGTCGGCTCATGGTTCAGTGCCTTAAAGCCGCCCAAGGAAATGGCCAGTACGGCAATATCGAAATCTTTGCCCCGCTGTAGGGTCTCGTAACCAACCGGCGACCACGAACACCAATGGGATTCGAGGGATGAACCATTGGCGGCCAGGGTGTTTTTGATGATTTCTCCCTTGTCGACCTGCGCCCACAAAGGCTCGATCGGCCAGGCCAGCAAGGTCTTGCCACTGTCCAAGGAGACATCGATCAAAGGATGATAATCGTCACCGCCCCCAACCAAATCGACCTGTTTGGCCACTTTAATGGTTTCAATCAGTTGTTGGTCGTCAGACAATCCAAGATTCTCGACCCGCCGGAAGAATTTAACTTTGACGCCACATTGAAGCAAGGTCTGGTAGATCGGTACCACAATCACTTCGCCCATACCCGCTTCCATGTTCCAAAACACGGCCTCGTGGCAGGTGAAGAACATCCTGACGCAACTGAGAGCGGCAATTCCGGCAGCCCAATTCGGCTTATGATAATCACCATCCAGATATTGCATAAAGGTATCGTAGCAAGTCCGCAGCGTCGTGCTTTTGCGCAGATCGCGAGGAATGCCGCCATGCTGAATCAGCCAGTCGGTAAACTCGATTTCATCAAGAGAATCCGCTGTGCGGCCCGCGATAATGAAATCATCAATCACACCAACACTAAATGGAATGAAAAAGGCGAAGAAATCACGCAATACATGGGTGTTTGGTAGAAAGGCAAATATGACATTCAAAGATCGCAGCAAAATACGAACGGCTGCCGGATCTAAACTATTATTTTGATGGGCTGCCCGAAGCTTTTTGACCAAATTAATATGATGGCTGAGGTCAGGAGGGGCTGATTCACGGCTTTTGTCGTTTCGGTCGCCATCATGCACTAATTTCCCGTCGATGATCAGGCCAGTGAGATCATCCCAGTGAATGAACAAGTCCTCTAACACACCCAGAATCGAGCCAATAAGCTGGGTCGGGGTTGGAATCACATTGGGATCACCGGCTGTGCCCCCCAGGCGCGGCCAACTCAGCGGCCAATAAGCCGGTTTGTTTCCCTTGAGCACCATCCCGATCGGCGTGAAATCGTGAGGCTTTAACGTATCGCGCCAATTCTGCAAAGCGTTGTTGGAGTCTTTCTCCCAGACCTCAAACACATCCTGCATTAACTTGAACGCATTGTTGTAAAAACCGAACCAAACATGCAACCCATGCTCTTGTATGCGATTCCAGTCGTTGCGGCCCGTTGCGCCCTTACCACCCAGTCGCCAACCCATCTGATAGATCGTCACATCATAGCGTGCCCGCAATTCTTCGGTCGCACACAGATGATAAGCCGTGGTCAACGCACCAACGCCACCACCAAGAATCGCTACTTTGGTCTTCGCCATGCCATACCCTCCGCTTTTCGTTGCGAATAGCCGGATCACACCCGACTCCACAATGTTTCAATAGATACAAAATCAATTCCTTGTCAATCCTTGTCGGGGATATCGAGCTGATCTTTTCCTCTTTATGGTATCTTTATGTTCTATTATCCCGTGAATTTCTTAACTTTAGCTCAAAGCCATGGTTTCAAAAGGCTGAAGCCGATGGCTGCGCACGCTGAATAATCTTTGCCGTAACCCATTCCGTCCATCCGATTAACTCTACACCTGTTCTTCCCGCAGAGACGGTTTCGCAATCAGTGTATGTCTATTGCCGACTCAACTAGACGACTTCGCTCTCACCAAAGACCGCTCCCGTCCTTTAAGAATGAAGGAACCACAGAACAGTAAGGCCAAAGCCAAACCAGGAAGGTGTCATTGTTCCTGTGGCCGCGATATTGCGGTGCGAGATTGGCTTGCATCCACTCGTAAGGATCATTTATCCTTGCCCATACGATCGTGGGCATTCGGTCCTGTCGCTTCCGAGGAAGCTCGCGCTCTCTTCCTTTTTCTACACAGCGATTGGAGCCGTGTTGACACCACTACCGGGCTATCGTCTCGTCGAAATGCTGTATGCCAGCGCGCGAACCACAGTGGTCCGCGCGGTGCGTCAGAGCGACGGGTTGGTCGTCATTTGCAAGCTGCTGAATTTCGAATCTGCACATCCAGCCGCTCGGGCCGCGTTTCACCGGGAATTCGCCCTCATCCGGCGCCTACAGACGGCTGGTGTCATCGAGGCTCTGGATTTTTTACCCCATGATGGCGGCTTGGTCATGGTGTTCCGCGATATTGGCGGAACCAGTCTGCATACGATCATCGCGAATCGACCGTTCTCGGTCGAACGCTTTTTGAACGTCGCGCTTCGGGTGGTGGATGCCTTGGGGGCGGTTCATGACGCTGGAATTGTGCATAAAGATATATGCCCCGCTAACCTCGTGTGGAACGAAGCGGCCAATGAGTTCAATATTATCGACTTCGGCATTGCCTCGGAGTTATCTCGTGAAGATGCGGGAAATCGAGGCCTAGAACTCATTGAAGGCACTCTTTCCTACATGGCGCCCGAACAAACAGGGCGAATGAATCGGGTTATTGATTACCGATCTGATTTTTATGCTTTGGGCGGAACCTTTTACGAGTGCTTGACTGGTCAGCCCCCCTTTACCACCCAAGACATGCTGGACTTGGTTCATTGCCATATTGCCCTGGTACCGCCGCTGGTCTCGACGCTTAATCCCCAGGTGCCGGAGGCGGTCGCAGCAATCATTGCCCGGTTAATGGCCAAGGATCCTGAAGACCGCTACCAGAGCACCATGGGTCTTCATGCTGACCTCCAGCAGTGCTTGGAGGCGTTGCACGAAACCGGACGGATCACACCCTTTCCTCTGGCGCAACGAGATGTCCGAACCGTCTTGCGGATTCCTCAAAAATTGTATGGTCGTGCCGATCAAGTTCGGCTTCTGATGGACGCCTTCCGGCGGACATGCGCCGGCGGTCATGAATTGGTGCTCATCTCTGGCTATTCTGGTATCGGCAAATCGGCGCTGGTTCGCGAACTGCACAAACCCGTGGTCACCCGCCGAGGCGCCTTTGTTTCAGGCAAATGCGAACAACTCCGACGCGATACCCCTTACGCCCCTCTCATTACCGCCTTTCGAGACGTGGTCCGCCAAGTGCTGGCGGGCAGTGCAGAACGACAAGCCCGCTGGCGGACCCGACTGTTGGACGCGTTGGGCGCAAATGGTGCTGTCATCACCGGGGTTATTCCAGATTTGGTGCGCCTGATTGGAACCGCACCGCCGCCGGTAGAGTTGGAACCAATCGAAGCGCACGAACGCTTTGTTTATGTTTTTCGTAAGTTTGTTGGCGCCTTTGCCACGTCAGATCATCCTTTAGTTTTATTTCTTGATGACCTGCAATGGGCTGATCTTGGCAGTTTGAAACTGATTGAGGGGTTATTATCTGATATTACTCTTGGCCATTTATTGGTACTGGCCGCTTATCGTGATCTCGAGGTTGATGCGGGCCATCCTTTACGTCACACTTTGGAAATTTTAGCCGCTGCCAATGTCAGCATTACCGAAGCGCGCCTCGCCGGCCTTGATCAGGATGCCGTGGTGGCCTTCGTGGGCGACGCCCTCCATGCCCCTGCCGAATCCGTGCGGCCCTTGGCAATGCTGTTGGCGGGAAAAACCCTGGGGAATCCGTTTTTCCTGGGGCAATTTCTGGAAACCTTGGAGCGTCAAGGCCATATCGCCTTTCACCGCAGCCTGGGAAGCTGGGCTTGGGACGTTGCCACCATCGAACGCCAACAAATGGGGCGGATGGCCGACGATGTGGTGGCCTTCATGGTGCAGCGCATCGGAGAATTGCCGGAGGCAACCCGCACCATGATCCGCTCGGCGGCCAGCATCGGCAGCGTTTTTGACCTGACGACGTTGGCCTGCCTTTGCAATCAACCCACCGCCGCCACCGCGCGGGCCCTGTGGCCAGCCCTTCAGGCTGGCCTGATCGTGCCACTGGGCGACGCTTACCGATACGCGGATATGGTGGATGGGCCCGTTGGTGTCGTGTCCTATCGCTTTGTCCATGATCGGGTACAGCAAGCGGCTTATTCTCTTTTAGATGAAGACGCTGCACAGGCCTGCCATTTGGCCGTGGGCCGGGCGTTACAACGCACCAGCGCCACCGAAGACACTCTCTTCGACATTGTGAACCACCTGAACCGAGCCACAGCGCTGATGACGCCATCGGAACAGGAGGATTTGGCCAAATTAAATCTACAAGCCGGTGAGGTCGCACGGGCGGCTACGGCCTATGGTCCAGCGCTGCGATATCTGAGCGCCGGCCTTGGACTTTTGCCCGAAGATGCCTGGGATCGGCTTTACATGCTGGCCTTCCACCTTCACGCCGAAGCCGCCGAATTGGCCGTGTTCCAAAGCGATGACGATACAACCTATCGTCTCGTGGCCCAGATCCATGCCCATGCCAAAACATTGCTGGATCGGGTTCGCGGGCACGAAGTGCTGATACAACTCCATGTGGCCCGGCAACAACTCTCCAAGGCCCTGGATGTCTGCAAGACGGCGCTGGCCCTGTTGGACTGTGCCGTTCCCGACAAGGCCACCTCATTCGATGTTATTTTGGAGCTAATTTTCACCAAAATTGCCCTTAAGGGCAAAGACGAACAGGTCATTGTCGCCAAACCACCAACCACAGACCCGCGCATTCTGGCGATTGGCCGTTTGATGGGAAAAACTTTGGCCTCGGCTTATTTGTCAGATGCCAATTTATTCTCGATTATGGTCTTTCGCTTGGTTCGCCTGTCGGCCACCAAAGGCAATCAGCCCGGCTCTGGCATTGCTTATGCCACCTATGGCCTGATTTTGAATGCCGGCTTTGGTGATGTGCCGGGGGCGGCGCTCTTTGGGCGGGTGGCCATGCGCGTGGTCGACCGTTTGCGCGCCGATCAGGTCCGCGCCCAAACCCAGTTTGTGGTCAAGCTGTTCATCGAGCCTTGGCACCGGCCCTTAACCGAAGCCACGGGAGGGTTGCTGGAGGCCCATCGGATTGGGTTGGAAAGCGGCGACCTGGAATATGCCAGCTATTGCCTGAACAATGCGGTCACACAACATTTCGTCCAGGGGTTGCCCCTGCACTCTTTGAAAGAAATGGCTGCTGAATATACTGGAACTATAACCAAGCTGAAAAACCAAACGGCGCTGGGAGTTCTCTTGGTTTATCAGCAGGTCGTTTATAACTTATCCGACAATTCAGATCAAAATGACTTTTTTTCCGGTCCTTTTGTGATCGTAGATGAACATCACCGCGATATGATTGCGCGTGGAAATATGTTGGCGGTCGAAACGCTCCATGCTCAATTGACCTATATTTGTTTGATCTTTGGCCACATCGACCAAGCCCGCCTCCATGGGGCCATCCGCCGCCGCCATGCCTCGGCTTCTTTGGGTATGGTCATCGGGCTACGCACGGACCTGATTTGCATCCTGGCGGACTACGCAGCCTGGGATCGGTTGTCTTTGGGCGAACGACGCGAACTGTCGCGACGGGCTCGACGGGTTGAGCGGCACCTCAAACGGGCAGCTTCCCACGCCTCGACCACATTTTCCCACCTTCACGCCCTGCTGCTGGCCGAGCAACACCGCGTTGCCGCCACATTTTCGGAAAAAGCCTGGCCCCATTATCGGATGGCGGTAGAAACCGCCTATCGGAATGGCTTTAGCCATGATGAGGCCCTCGCCTGCGAGTTGGCCGGCAATTTTGCCTTGGCCCAGGGGGACCGGATGGTCGCGCGGGCCTACCTGCAACGGGCGCGCCATGCTTACCTGCGCTGGAACGCCTTCGCTAAAGTCCGTCACCTGGATCGGCGGATGACCGAACTGTTCAGCTTAACCGCCAGCGACGAAACCGACAGCCTGCCCTTGCCGCGTCAGAGCACGGGGACGACACTGGGGCGGCGCACCACATCGGACAGCTCGAACGCCCACCTCATCGATGTTGAAACCGTTATTCGCGCCTGCCGGGCCTTGGCCGAAGACATCCGCCTTGGCGACTTACTGCGGGCTTTGATGCGGATCGTCATCGCCAACGCCGGAGCCTCTCGGGGATATTTGCTATTGCCGAACACCGAAGGCGAATGGCGCATCGAAGCCGAAGCCACCGTCGATGGTGGCGCCATGGCCGTTTTGCATTCGCGCCCGATCAATGCCACCCCACCTATCTTGGCGGTCAGCATCATCGACATGGTGACGCAACATGAACAGCCGGTGGTGCTAGCTGATGCGGCGACCGACAGTCGGGTTTTGTATGACCCTTATGTTGAAGCGGCTCAACCGCGATCGATCCTTTGCGTGCCGTTACGCACACGCAATCGCTTGTCCGGCATTCTTTATCTGGAAAACAATCTGGCCCCCGGAGTCTTTGGCCCCGAACGGCTGGAATTGTTGAATTTATTATCAGCACAGATTGGCCTATCCATCGAGAATGCCCGCCTTTATGACGGGTTGGAACGGCTGAATCGAACCCTGGAGACCCAGGTGGCCGAGCGGACCAGCGAATTGGCCGAACAATCCCAGCTTTTGCGCACCGCCCTTGCCGGTATGAGCGATGGTTTGGCTGCTTTCGACGCCGAAGCACGCCTTCGGGTTTGGAATACCCGCATTACCGAGATATTCGAATTACCACCGCTCCTTCAACAAATTGGTGTGGCATACGAGGATTTGTTGACGGCCATCGGCGCCACCGGCAAACTACGAACAGTCATGACCGATTCCAGCCCGGCAAACGGCCCCGGCGAATTGGAATTTCATGACAATCGCGTTATTCAAATTCGCCGCAGCCCGTTACCAGACGGCGGCATCGTCAATACCTATCTGGACGTCACCGAGGATCGCAAACGCGAGCGAGAATTGTGGGAAGCCCACGAACAGCTTCGCACCGCCCACACTCAACTGCAAGCCACCCAGCAACAACTGGTCCAAGCCGAAAAAATGGCGTCGATGGGGCGCTTGGTGGCCGGCATGGCCCACGAGATCAATACCCCCATTGGGACCGTGATCACCAGCGCCTCATTCCTGAACGACAAGTTGGAAGAGTTCATTTCTCAGGTTGAAACCAAGCCGGTCAAACGAACTGATTTCCAGAATTTCCTGGAATTGGTACGCATGTCGACCACCTTGATTATGACCAATATCTCCCGCGCCGCCGATCTGGTGCAAAGCTTTAAACAAGTCTCTGTTGACCAAACTCACGACGCACGGCGTCTGTTTGATCTTAAAGGTTACTTTGAGGAGGCTTTGCTTGGCTTGTCCGTGACCTGGAATCGATTAGGACACGACGTTAAATTGGAGTGTCCGGCGAATCTAGGAGTCGATACCTATCCGGGAGCGCTGACTCATATCCTCAGCAATTTTATCACTAATTCTGTTATTCATGGATATAATGAAGGTGAGCGAGGACATTTTGAAATTACTGTCCGACGTCTTGACCGAAATAGAATCGAACTGATCTACCAGGATGATGGTAAAGGCATATCCGAAGAGCATTTACCGAAAGTCTTTGAACCCTTCTTTACCACTCGGCGCAATGCCGGATCGCTCGGCTTGGGTCTGCATATTGTTTACAATCTGGTCGCCAGCCGATTAGGAGGAACCGTCAGCATCACCAGCGCCCCAGGCCAAGGAACTCGCATAACCGTGCAGTTTCCAGTGCAAGCGCCCCCCGAACAACAGGCGGCCTGATCTGCGAAGACTTTCCTTGATGGTGACACAGTGCCGGGTTCGGGCCACGACGGCGGCTTGTCAAGAAGGCACGACCGCTTCCAAATCGCCTTGGCTTTTGGCCACTGCCCCAATGGCGCGCGGACAGATGATGGTGAAGCGAGTCCCAATCTCGACCATGCTCTCTACCGAAATCGAGCCGCCAAGACGCTGAGTCACGATGTTGAAGACAATATGCAACCCCAACCCCGAGCCGCCTTCTCCGCGTTTGGTGGTGAAAAAGGGCTCGAAGATATGGCCGAGCGTGTCGCTCGGGATGCCACAGCCATCATCCGCCACGGTTAGTTCTACGGTCCCAGCGGGCTGATCTATCGCCGTAATGGTGATAATGCCGCCATCCCGATGAGCAAAGGCATGAACAAGCGCATTCATGATCAGATTGCTCATGACCTGCGCCAAACCACCCGCATATTGGTACATCTCCAGGTCTGCCGGACACTGAACACGAACGTGATGCGCGCCTTTTTTTAATCGAGGCTTTAAACTAATTAATATATCATCAATATATGGTGCTAAATAAAAGTTCCGACATAAATCATGAGTCTGATCAACGGCCACCTGTTTAAAGCTTTGAACCAATTCACTCGCTCGTTCAAGATTAGTATTCATGATGATAGTGGCTTCGTCGGCGGTAACGAAATAAGCTTCTGCGTCGCTTTTCTTAAGCTTTCCATGTCCGAACATCGAACGGACCTCGCGGGTGCGCTGACGCAGATAGGTCGAAGCGCCCAGGGCGTTGCCCAACGGCGTATTGATCTCGTGAGCCACCCCAGCCACGAGGCCCCCCAAAGACGCCATTTTTTCGGATTCCACCAACTGCGCCTGCGCCGCCCGCAAATCGACCAGCGCCTGTTCGGCATTTTCCCGCGACTTGGCAGCCACCTGTGCGAGATTGGACAAAACGGCGGCCTGCTCGCGTTCGAATCGCAACTCTTCCTCGGCGCGACGATGGTCAGCCTCAAGACGATCCCGCAACCGCAACCTCATCCGATCCATGGCCCGCAGTAGCTTACCAGCTTCGTCCGTCCTCACCACCACAATGGTTTGATCCAAATTCCCACCCGCAATGGCTTCGGACACCGCAACAGCCGTTTGCAAAGGTCGAATAATATCAGCCACCAAAACAACCGATACCAACACCCCCCCAATAAAGATCATAATAGAGATCATTAACGTGGTTGATTGAGCATCAGCGGCAATATGACGCGCTTTTTCAACAAAAATAAAGCCATCGGCTTTAGCATCTTCGACGGCTCGGTCAATTTCTATTTGAATAGATTGCGCCAGAGTTTCAATGACATCCTCATCCAAGGAGGATGGCGGCTCCGGGTGCGTTACTGCGTCCCATTGCTCCAACAATCCTAAAATCCGAGCGGTTCGTTCTGCGACGGGAGGACTCGTCGCTCGATTTTTCAGAACTTGAAGATCATCCGCCAAGACATGCCGGGCCCGACGATATTCGGCCTTGATGCTTTCGATCCGAGCGGGTTCGGCGTGAGCCGCCAACACCCAAGCCGAAACCATATCCCGGAAGTCAATCTGCGCACTGCGTCCAAAATCGACTGATTGTAAAGGTTTATCATAAAGATCGGTTGTCAGATGGCCAACCATGCCCAACTTATCCACCGCAATCAGGGCATTGACGCCGGAAAAAATAATGCCGAGCACAAATCCCAAAATTAACTTTGTTCTAATGGAAATGCGCCCCAGCATGCCCGTGCTCCGATCATCGTATGAATCCATGGTCCGCACGACAATTAATTATTATTTTAATTAATTTATATGACTGAACACAACTTTAAGAGCATCCCTCTTCTATTAACATTGATAGTCTCGGCAATTAGTCATCGACAGAGATTTAATATGTCAGCCTCAGAACTCTTCATTGTGATCGCATCGAAAGCATGCCGCCGCGTCAACATTAAGGTTCATAGAGATCATATCAAAAACCTTATGTGAGGTCATCGTTCAAAAATCATTTTTGATCGGGAAAAGCACGAACCAAGGCACGAATCCGCGCGGCATAGCTTGGATCTCGGCCATAGCGTCGCCGCAACGCTTTGTCGCGGGCCAGTAAAAATAAAATACGATCGCGTCGCGGCAAGCGTTCCCGGACAGGGGTGGAGCGCAAACGCCCATCTCGATCGACCCGCGCCGTAAAAAAGACTGCTCGACAATACAAGCCAAACAACGTTCCTTCATTAATGGGAAAGTCCCGCGCCAACAATGAGCAATGATAATAATGAATAGCCTGAAAATAATTATTAATAATTTCTTGAATGATATCAAATCGCTCATCTGGCAAATTAATACTTTTTAGTATACGTTCATATTTATAGCCAATCAGTCCATGCAATCGAGATTTTGTTTCAAAGACAAATTCACCATTCTTTCGTTCTGATAATTTTCTTGATAACTCCTTTAAAATCATGGTTAATAAAATTTCCAATGCCCGACGTTCGGTCGCCAATTGCGGCGGTACCGCAATCATTTTTTCCAAGGGTTCAATCAAGTGTTGGGCATGACGAATTGACCTCACCGGATGCTCGAGGTCCGTTAACCAGCCCTTTTGTCGCAACCCAGCCAACGCGCGCGGCCACGCCATGGCGATCAGTTCCGCAATGGTCCGATGGGCTTGCTGTCGCTTGGCCTCCTCATCGGTTCGCAAAAAAGTCAACACACCATCAAAGTGACGATCAAGCCATGTCCGTTGCGGCAGGATCACCCGTGGTCGTTGAGCCATAACCAGTGGCGTTTCAAGAATATCATCATCTGGCGGCGGTGGTTTAAAGTCGATTAACCGGCGCCTAAAACCCAACCGCGACGGATGGTCGTCACTTCCATCCGGTTCAAGGTCAATAATCAGTCCATCCCGCGCTTTACGCCTACCCATGACGTCCCGATGAACCTGGCTCGCTTTTTTCCATTTTGACCTAATCTTTCTCCTGGATTCATTAGATCCAGATCCATGAAGGGATAAACGCCAAATCCGATAACTTCACGTCAAATGGGGGCGAATTAAGTAATCCTCAGCCTGCATCTCCATCAATCGACTAACCGTGCGCTCGAACTCAAACGCATGCACACCTTCCCGATAAAGCGTTTCAGGAGAACCGTCCGCTGCGATGATGACATTGACCCGATGTTCATACAAAGCATCAATTAGATTGGTAAAACGGCGCGATTCGTTGCGTTGTTCAGCCTTCAGCACAGGAACATCATCAATGATGACCGTATGAAAATGAGTAGCAATGGCAATAAAATCACCAGCGCCAAACGGCTTGGCACACAGCTCCCAAAAATTGACCCAAGCAACGCCCTTGGCAGCGCGTGGAATTTCGATTCGTCGACCAAGAACCAACAGATGAGTGGCTTCTCCTGGCTCTGCCCCCGTCAGATGAGCAAAAATGTCTTCGAGCTGCCGATTGCTCTCAGGGCCAAGTGGCTGATGATAGACGGGACGGCCTTTTAGCCGATCCAACCGATAATCGGTCCCGCCATCAAGGGCCAACACGTCAAGTCGCTGCTTCAGAAGCGCGATAAAGGGAAGAAACCGCTGCCTTTGCAAACCATCTTTGTAAAGCAAATCCGGTGGCCAATTGGAAGTCGCAACTACCACGACCCCCAACTCGAACAAGGTCGTAAATAAACGCCCTAAAATCATAGCATCGGCGATATCGGTAACGTGAAATTCGTCAAAACAGAGTAGCCATGCATCATGAGCCAAATGACGAGCAAACTCTGGCAACGCTTCGTCGACGCTTTTCATCCCACCTTGAGCGCGCAAAGCTGACCGATGGGCATGCATCCGAGCATGAACATCCAGCATGAATTGATGAAAATGGACCCGCCGTTTGCGTTCAACAGGAGCCGTATCGAAAAACAAATCCATCAGCATCGATTTGCCGCGACCAACGCCCCCGTAAAGATACAACCCTTGAGGGGCCGGATCCCGACGGCGAGCCAGCCCCAAACGGGCCCGCCAACCATCACGCCCGTCATGGGGTCGGTAGCCGACCAAGGCGTGGGATAGGCTTTCCAGTTTCTCCACGGCCAATTCCTGGTCGGGATCAAAACGCAAAACACCATCGCGCCGTCGCGCCCGGTAGGTCGCTAAAGGTCCGTTTTGCAATGGTCTCTCAGCCCCTTGAATAGCAGTTCTGTTGCCTTCGAATGGTGTCGCGAGGGCTTGCGGGCGCCTCTGCCCTGCCACCTTCGGCACCCCATGCTACTCAATATGGCCGAGCCAGGGCAAGAAGGACAGCAAGCCACCGCCAGCCCCGGTTTGGTTTCTCTGACTTCCAGAATAAAGACTTGACAAATTAGATGCACTGAACCGAATAATCTCCCCCGAGCAGTTGTCACCCGCAGACATTCTTACGAGATCGAAGGTTAACAAAGCAGAAATCATGTTGGTTTTAGCCTTCACAAACTGAGCAGAGGTCATGCTAAAAGGGAAAGCACGGCACAGCAACAGTTCGCTGACCACATCGCTTGCACCCACTGATGCTTGCTTGGTCGTCGGCTTTGGCAGTCTTTGCGTATCTGGTTTTAAAAAGAGGCAAGGACGAATCAAGGGGAGTCTCATGGTTACCACTCGATGGTTTCACGCCCGTGTTACGGTTTGGGCTCTGCTTTGGGCTTGTCTAACGACGGGAACGGCCATGAGTGCCGACTGTACCGTCAAAATCGGTCGGGTTCTGCCCATGACCGGCGCTTTGCAAGTGGCCTCCTTGGTCAACCCTTGGATCGATACCTTTAAAATTGATCAATTGAATAAGAAGGGAGGGTTGGTTATTGGCGGTCAGCATTGTTCCATCGAAATTAAATACTATGACTCCAAATCAACTCCGGCAGGTTCTGGTGAGGCTGCAACCAAAGCCATTGTTGAAGATAAGGTCACTGTGGTAATGGCGGCCTTTACTCCCGATACGACCAATCAACCGACCGAGATGTGCGAGAAGTACGAAGTTCCCTGTATCACCACAGCCGCTCCGGTTGAGGCCTGGCTGTTGGGACCGGACGGTAGCCCCCGCGACACGGAATACGGATTTCACTTTTTCCTTCAAGTCGGCGATTTGGTTCGCAATCATATTGACACATTAAAAGCCATCCCCGGCGGATTTAATGGTAAAATCGGTTATCTTTACCCCAATGATCCCGATGGTGTGGTTTTTCATGCTCTGTTCAGCACGGCTTTTTCCCATGAAAAATGGCAAGCTGTTGATCCTGGGCGGATCGAAGAGGGGCTGACTGATTATTCTGCCATTGTTGCCAGTTTTAAAAACGCTGGCGTCGAAGTGGTTGCCGGAGTGTTGCCGCCTCCAGATCTTGCTAATTTCTTAGCCGCTGCTGCCAAGGCTGCATTCAAGCCGAAATTTGTTTTGATCGATAAGGCTACCGGCTTTGCTGAAGCGATGAGCGCGGTTGGGGCAGGGGCTGAAGATGTGGCCGGTGCCGATTTTTGGTCTGGAACTTTTCCCGGACACGCTGCCTACGGCGGTTATGACAGCGCCACTTTGATCAAAACCTATGAGTCGGCCAATCCAGGCAAATATTACTCACCGTTACTGGGATTGGATGACGCGAGTTATGATATTTTATTCTCAGCCCTGGAACGGGCCGGAGACACCTCGCCAGATGCGTTGGTCAAAGCTCTCAAAGCCACCAACATTGAAACCGTCGCCGGCAAAATCGCGTTTGACGAACATAATGTCTCAGTCACCCCTATTGTCACTGGCCAATGGCGATTGGATGGCCAAAGCCAACGTTGGGTCAAAGAAACCGTCTTCTCGGATTTTCCAACTGTCGCCACCAGCGGCCATCTTCGTCTTTATCAGGAAAGGTAAAGGCTCATGGTCAGGCTTATGTCGTCTTTTTTGCGCAAGATGGCGTCAATTAAATCCAGTCTTCAGGGGATCGGCGGACGATTAATCGGGGCGCAAATGCTGATCGTCGGGTTGACCACCGGCGGTTTTGCCCTGGCTATCGTGTCGTTTGAACATCTGGATGATGTTCTGAACAGCATCATTGACCAACGCATCCCAGTCATGACAGCCGCGCTAACCTTGGCCCGCGATGGTGAAAGGCTCAACGTCAGTGCGCCGGCTTTGGTGGCTTCGACCAGCGACCAGGAACGGATGCAGCGATTTGAAGCCGTCAATAGCCAGATGACGGCCCTGAAGACGAGCCTAGAGGCCCTGCGCCACTCGAACCTCGACTCGGCGGAAATTGACGCCATTGAAGCCAGTGTCCGCCGTTTGATGCAAAATCTAGCTCATATCAATACGTTAGTCAGTGATGGGTTGCAAACCGAACAGGCGGCACAGACGGCACTCAGTGATATGGCGAAAGTACGGGACGCCGTACAGGCAGAAATCGGCCCCGCCATCACCGCCTCGACCATGCAGATTACTTTGGCAAGCAAGGCGATCACAACGAAAGATGATTCTTCCAACCAAGATTTAGCCACCCTCTCATCAGATTTAGCCCACGCTCTGGCAGAAAATCGCCCTTTATTAGCCGTGCAAATGGATATGCAAATGGCCATCGGAACCCTGATGGACATTTATTCTGCCCGCAGCCAAGAGGGTGTAAAACAACAATCACAAAAATTTAAAGGAACGATGAGAACCACGCACTCTGCGCTTAAGACTCTGCCCGATGTGCTGGGGGGACGGATTCAGGGACTTTATGCCGAACTGACCCGAATCGGTAACGTGGAGACTGGACTCCCAGCTTTACGCGCACGACGATTGACGCTCCAAGATCAGTCCATTGCTCTGATTGAGGAAAACAAGAAAGAAACTGAAGAAATATCTCATCAGATTGAAGCCTTGAGTCAACAGACTCAGCAAGATATCGGCACAGCTTCAACTCAATCTCATAAGATTCTGGACCAAAGCATTAATGTTCTCCTCATTGGCGGCGCTCTAACGATTTTATTGGCGTTTTTTATTTCGTTCTGGTTTGTCGGACGAAGGATCGTGGCGCCCCTCACAAAAATCATCGATATTATGCGGGCTTTGGCCAACGGTAACATGGCGGTTCATATTGAAACCAGCACGCGCACCGATGAAATCGGTAAAATGAGCCAAGCTGTGGTGATTTTCAAAGAACATGCGCTGGCTGTTGAGCATTTACGAGAAGAACAAGAGATTACGAAACGACTCAATGACGCCAAAAATCGCGCCAATATGGAAGCCATGGCACAGGAATTCGAGGGTTCTTTAGCGGCAGTCGTGGCCAGTATCTCGGGCGTGACGTCCGAAGTGCAGCATGGAGCCAACCGACTCTCCGAAACGGCCGCCCAAGGTCTGTCACGGGCGGCTTCGGTCTTGGCAACCAGTCGGCAAGCCTCGGAACATATTCAGACCGTGGCTTCGGCCACCGAAGAGCTATCGGGCTCCATTGCTGAAATCACCCGACAAGTCAGCCGCTCCGCCGATGTTGCCCGAAATGCTGTCGGTCGTGCGGAAGCCGCTTCCAAAACCATTCGGTCTTTGGAAGACCAAACCAACAGCATTGGCGAGGTGGTCGAACTGATCACACAAATTGCCAGTCAGACCAATCTACTCGCCCTTAACGCCACCATCGAGGCGGCACGGGCCGGTGATGCCGGAAAAGGCTTTGCCGTCGTGGCGGGCGAGGTCAAGACTCTGGCCACTCAAACCGCCCACGCAACAGAGAAGATCACCAGACAAATCAAAGAAATGCAGCAGGCCAGCGCCGTGGCCGTGGCCGACGTTCACGCCATTTCCGAAACAATTACGGAAATTGACGGCGTCACGACAGCCGTGGCGGCAGCCATCGAGGAACAGGACGCCGTCACGAAAGAAATCTCACGAAGCGTGCATGATGTGGCAAATCACAATCAAGAAATCACGCGCTCCATTGGCGAACTGGAACAATCAGCTGGTTTCACGGGACAAGCAGCATCAGACCTGCTGAACAATACCATCCAATTGACCCAACAATCCGGTTTACTCTCGGCCAAGGCCGATCACTTCATTGCCGGAGTCCGTTCATCGGCGGTTTCTGGAGGCTAGGCTGCCGCATAGCCAGCCTGGATCATTCCTCCGCTCTGTGGGGGCTCAAAGGGCCGACCTTTTGAGCCCCCACAGAGTTTCATGTTGATGTTGACACACATCAAGGCCACCCTCGGAGGCAGGCCCCTATGCCCCCAAAACCCCCGTGTTCAGCGATTGCTCCGCTTTCCCTAGGGCTCCCGGTGGTGTATGAGTGAGCCCATGAGCTTGATCACCACAACCGATTCCTTGGCAGCGTTTTGCGCCCGGCAGGCAACGGCAGATTTTGTCACCGTCGATACCGAGTTCATGCGCGAAAAAACCTATTGGCCGCAATTGTGTCTGGTCCAGGTGGCCGGGCCAGGGGAGGCGGTGGCCATCGACCCTCTGGCGCCCGATATCGATTTGCGCCCATTGTATGACCTGATGGCGGCGCCGTCGGTGCTTAAGGTCTTTCACGCCGCGCGCCAAGACATTGAAATTTTTTTTCATCTCGCGGGACGAGTGCCGGCACCGCTCTTTGATACCCAGGTTGCGGCGATGGTCTGCGGCTTTGGCGACAGTGTTAGCTACGAAACGCTGGTTTCGAAGCTGGCCGGTGTTCGCGTTGATAAATCGAGTCGCTTTACCGACTGGTCCTTGCGGCCTCTGACCGAGCGACAACTGGCTTATGCGCTCTCTGACGTGATTCATCTTCGCCCAGTTTATGACAAGCTGCACCGCCGTTTGACTAAGAGCGGACGGGCCAATTGGCTTGATCAGGAAATGGCGATACTCACCAACGCCGCCACTTATGCCGTTGATCCTGAAACCTCTTGGCTGCGATTCAAGATCCGTTCAGCCAAGCCCCGATTCCGGGCGATCCTACGTGAAATTGCGGCTTGGCGCGAACGCGAAGCCCAGACCCGCGATCTGCCGCGCGGACGGGTTTTGCGAGATGAGGCGCTGTTGGAAATCGCCGCCCACGCTCCGACCAGTGTCGACGATCTCGGGCGGGTGCGAGGCTTGGGACGCAGTCTGGCCGAAAGCCGGATGGGGACGGACCTGCTGGCGGCGGTCGCGCGAGGCCTAGCCCTTCCCGATGACCAGTGCCCTCGAGAAGAGCCCACGGTCGACCTTCCCCCCGGCGCGGCTTCGGTGGTCGAGCTGCTGCGGGTTCTGCTGAAAATGAAATGCGAAGACCATCATGTGGCCAGCAAGCTGGTGGCTTCGGCTGCCGATTTGGACGCCATCGCCGCCGACGACCACGCCGACGTTCCGGCTCTGTCAGGCTGGCGGCGCGATTTGTTTGGCAAAGACGCCTTGGCCCTGAAACGAGGGCGGCTGGCTCTGGCGATTTCCGGAACCCGAATCCGCTTGGTTCCGCTTGAATCTGCGGCTGCAACGCCCCCGCTTGGCGATTAAGGAACGGTTGGCGCTTTCAGATACAGCTTCCCTATCCCGTTAAGCTGCCGATAAAGCTGATCGAACTGGCGCTTGAAAGCCTCCCAATCCAAGGTGCGATCCAGAGCCAAAAGATGCTGATGCAGCGCCCCTAGGCTGGTTTGGCCATCAATTCTGGCCAACAACGGCCCCGCCAGCCGGGGCAGGGGAAGCTCCAGGGACACACCGGACAAAAACACGTCCAGAGTAGCACCAGGCAGAGAAGCTGCCGCCAACACCGGACCATCCAGCTCGTGCGGAACCGGCACCATCTCGGGCGTTGAGGGTTGGGCGACTGCCGTCGCCAGCTGTTCGGGCCGAACCAGATAGGCGATATGCTTGGCCAGCACACCCCCCACCTGTTCGGCCCATGCCGCCCGCTCGAGCCAAGGCCGCCCCTCCAACCGTTTGAGCAGACGCGGATCTCTGACATAGGTCGCAGGTTCGTAAAGAGCCGGTTCGATCAGGCCACTCACCGCCATGCCACAGGAGCCCACCATCGCCACCAGCTCGGAAACGGTAAAGGCCCGGTCCCGGCTGTGTAACAGCAGGTCATAAAGCCCGGCATCCGATGCCACATGGTCCGCAAGATGGGGATTGTTTCGAAACCCGTTCCCAGGCGGCAATTGTTTCAACAAGCGCCGGGCCAAAGCCAACCGCTCGGAGGCCGGCAAACCGTCCCCCAAGGTGCGTAAGGCATCCTGGAGCGGATAGACCCCGTTGCGACCATAAGGCGCGTAAACCATCAAGCCGATGCCGCCGCCGGGCGCCAGAACCGATACCAGCGCCGCAAGTCCCGCCGTAGGTTTGTCCAAATGATGGAGCACACCGCAGCAGTCGATATAGTCGAACAGCCCCCAACGGCTTGGCTCCAGATCCAAAAGCGAGCCCTGATGAAACGTCAAAGACTCCAAACCGCGCCGTTTGGCGCGCGACTCGGCGATTGCCAGCGATGCTTGCGACAGGTCCAGATAGGTGAGGCTGGCCGGTGTGCCAGCGTCGCGCAATTGCTGCCCCAGCATGATCGCTGCGTCGCCAGTCCCGCCTCCGGCCACCAACACCCGTAACGGCGCGGCGGGATCGAGCCTCCCGCCGAAGACATAGTGGTTGAGCTGACTCAGATGACTGGGCGAGCCCACCAACAAACGGCGGTCCTCGTCGGCGGGATTCCGGGACGGGTAGGGGTATTCCTCATACTGTGCCCGCAAAGCGTCCATCATTCCGGTCCTGTGCTGGTGGCCCCTCTAGCCTGACGCAATCCCCTATCACGATAGTCTATCGTATCAGGCTTGCTTGGCATCAATGATGCCGCGACGAATGCCACGAGTGCGGGTAAAGACCTCCTGAAGGGTATCGCCCTCGCCACGACGAATCGCCCGTTGCAAAGCCGTCAGATCCTCGGTGAAGCGTTGCAGAATCTCCAGAACCGCCTCACGATTATTCAGGAAAATATCGCGCCACATGATCGGGTCCGAAGCCGCAATGCGGGTAAAATCCCGAAAGCCGCTGGCCGAAAATTTGATCACCTCGGATTGCGTTGATTCCTCGAGACCCACCGCCGTATCGACGATGGTGTAGGCAATCAGGTGCGGCAGGTGAGAGGTGATAGCCAGAACCCGGTCGTGATGTTCGGCGGTCATCACCTCAACCATCGAGCCGACCCGCAGCCACAGCGCCCGGACCCGCTCAACCGCGCTCGGGTCGGTGTCGGCGGCAGGGGTCAGGATGCACCAACGGCCTTGGAACAGTGTGGCAAAACCGGCAGCCGGCCCGGAATGTTCGGTGCCGGCGATCGGATGGGCCGGAACCAGATGGACTCCGGGCGGCAGGCGGGGAGCGATCTCGCGCAGCACCAGCTCCTTGACCGAACCCACGTCCGAAACAATGGCACCCGGCATACAGTGGGGGGCGATGGTGGCGGCCAACTCGGCAAAGGTGCCGACCGGCGTCGCCAATACCACCAAATCACAGCCGCGCACCGCCAATCCCAGATCGGTTCCGGCCTCGTCCACCAACCCCAGGGCCAGCGCCTGAGTCACATGATCGGGATTATGGTCGGCCCCCACCAGTCGGCCCACAAGCCCATGCTGCCGCAAGGCCAAGGCCAGCGACCCGCCGATCAGGCCCATGCCAATCAGAGCCACACGCCCGAACAACGGGGTCTGTTCCATCAGAAGACGTCCTCTTCGGGCAACGACGGCTTACGAGACTCTGCGGCACCCGTTTTTAACGGCCATCGGATCCCAAAACCAGCGGCACCGCATAGCCGCCCATGGTGTTGATGCGGATCGGAGGCGACGACATTCGATCCGCGCAAGCCGCCAAACGATGGTCGCCGGTTCCAACAAAGCCCGCGATTTCGACCAGATGTACCGGCCCGGCTCCGGCCCGCCCCAACCAACTGCAAAAGCTGATCGGTGGCAAACCGGCGGCTTCCAGCGCGTCTTTCAGGCGCCCCCGACTGATATCCTCTCCCAATTCGATGCGGATCAGAGAGCGATCGGCATACAACGACTCCACACCAAACGCGGTGGGCTCATGGGGGACCAAAGCGATGGCCAAGGCGTCACGATCCTCGCCCCGACCATTCCCCCGGCCAAAATACGGCAGGCGCGCCACCACGTGGGGCGTCCGCTCGTCATCGCCATTGATAAAGCGCCACCAGGGATCGGCATCATCTTCCGCCGGAAAAGGGACAACACCAACACCGGCGGTGCCTTCGGCCACCGCCCGCACCGCCGCCACCGGCGAGTTTACCACGGTCATCGGGGTCTGGCTGCCGAAGTGGTCGCGGGCCACATCCCAGAACCCGCGCCGATCTTCAGGAGCATAAACTGTCACCCCAAATCGGCCCTGAAGCTGAGTCAGGCCGGAAATCATCTCTCGCCACATCCGTAAGACTACCGCAGCGGGCAGGTCACCCTGATGGCGAGCCAATAACCGACGCAAGATCATCGCCTCGCGCGCGGGACGCAGCACGGGGTGCCCGGCCCCCTTGAGGACGCCGATCTCTTTGACCACCTCGGTGCGCTCCATCAACAGGTCATGAAGCGCGTCGTCAATGCGGTCGATTCGGGTGCGCAGGTCCTCGAGGGACAGCAAGGGCGTGATCATGGCGAAGGGAACCAATGCGGATGAAGCCGCCTAGTAGTAGTCTGCACGCCTGCTAAAATCAAAGAAAACATTGACACCTCCGAGGCTTGGTTCATAGCTATGGAGTCGCTAACACCAACCCTCGGCACGTCCCCCATGGCCATAGAGCCGCTTGCTCCCGAGTCCATCGCCGATCACGGGCACCAGCCGCGCGTTCGGCTGGCCACCGACCGCCCCATGCCACTCGACTGCGGCGTTACATTGAGCGACTTTCCGGTCGCATACCAAACCTACGGCAGCCTCAATGCCGACCGCTCCAACGCGATCCTGTTATGCCACGCGCTAACCGGGGATCAGTATGTGATCGGCGGCAATCCGGTGACGGGAAAGCCGGGCTGGTGGGAAATCATGGTCGGCCCCGGTCGCCCTATCGACACCGATCGCTTTTTCGTGATCTGTTCCAATGTGTTGGGCGGCTGCATGGGCACCATCGGCCCGATGGATATCGACCCCGCCACAGGCCGCCCCTACGGCATTCACTTTCCGGTCATCACCATCGGCGACATGGTTCGGGCCCAAAAACTATTGGTTGAACATCTTGGGATTGAGCGCCTATTTTGCGTCATCGGCGGATCGATGGGCGGTATGCAAGCCCTGCAATGGGTAACAAGCTACCCTGAATCGGTGTTTGCGGCCATGCCCATTGCGACCGCACCACGCCATTCCGCGCAAAACATCGCGTTTGGCGAGGTTGGCCGTCAGGCCATCATGGCCGATCCCGAATGGTGTGGTGGCGACTATGTGTCGCTTGGACGACGACCAGAAGCCGGCTTGGCGGTCGCCCGCATGGCGGCGCACGTCACCTATCTGTCGGAAACCGCTCTGCATCGCAAATTTGGCCGCAACCTTCAGGATCGGCCCGCCTTTACCTATGGGTTTGATGCCGATTTCCAAGTGGAAAGCTATTTGCGCTATCAGGGCAGCGCCTTTGTCGACCGTTTCGATGCCAATTCGTACCTGTATATCACGCGGGCGATGGATTACTTCGACTTGGCCGCCGAACATGGTGGAGTGCTATCGCGGGCCTTTCTCCATAAGGGGCAAACAACGCCCGTGCGCTTTTGCGTGATCAGCTTTTCCAGCGACTGGCTGTTCCCGACGACGGTCTCCCGAGAGATCGTCCATGCGCTCAACGCCGTCGCGGCCAATGTCAGTTTTGTTGAAGTCACCACCGACAAAGGCCATGATGCCTTTTTGCTGGATGAACCGGAGTTGCATCAAGTGATGCACGGATTTCTTGACGGTTGTGCTGCACACCGGGGCTTGCCCCGACGCCGATGGGCACCCCGATGACTCAGCGGTGGGAACCAACCCCAGGCGCGGTCCGCGACCCGGCACGACCGGCTCGCAGCGGGGAGTCGTTGATTCGGGCCGATCTGAAATTGATCGCCGATATGATCGAGCCGGGCGCACGGGTGCTGGATGTTGGGTGCGGCGACGGGACGTTGCTGGCCCATCTGGTGCACACCAAGGGCGTGGACGGGCGCGGGCTGGAGCTATCCATGGATGGCGTGAAGTTCTGCGTCAATCATGGGCTGTCGGTGATTCAAGGTGACGCCGACACCGACCTGAAGGACTATCCCAGCGACGCCTTTGATTATGTCATCCTAAGCCAAACCCTTCAGGCCATGCGGGCGCCTCGGGATGTGTTGCTGGATTTGGTGCGAATTGGCCGTCGAGCGGTGGTTTCATTGCCCAATTTCGGCAACTGGCGGATTCGCCTGTGGCTGCTGGCCATGGGACGGATGCCGGTAACACAGCGATTGGGCTATCAGTGGTGGAACACGCCCAATATCCATCTCTGCACCATCACCGACTTTGTGACGCTGTGCCGGGAAGTGGGCATTCGCATTGAGGATACTGTGATCCTTGACCGATCCGACCGCATTCGCGGCCATGGGGCAGGGGCCGTATCCAATCTGATTGCGGAACAGGCGGTCTTTATGTTGCGACGCTGCTGAAGCGGGCAGGGAACACTATCGAGAGCCCCGAACCTGGGTAGCGCCGCCGGGGACGGGAAGAATCAGGCGGCGGCTCTCTGCGGTCATGGCCCGGCGGCTGACGCCCGCAAACAGTTGTTTGCTCGCCTCGATCATCGTCACACCGGCAAAGGTTTTGAACCAACGCAGGCCGATTTGCTCCCAGGCTGGCGCCCAAGCCAAGGCAAAACGCGAGCGCACCGGGGGAATAAACAAGGCGTGGGCGGTGCGTTCCGGCACAAACAGGGTGTCGCGCAACACCTGCTTGAGCTGGCTGACCGAATAGGGGTAGCCATGACCGAACGGCGTCCACTCCGCCCGTGCCCACAGCCCCCGACGGTTGGGCACCACCGCCAGCAACCGCCCGTCCCCTGCCAACACGCGCCAGATTTCCCGCAGCATCGGCCTTAACTGCTCGGTGCCTTCCAGGCCATGGATCAACAGCACCCGATCCACCGACAAATCGGCCAACGGCAATTCAGCCTCGTCGGTGAGCGCCACCAACCCTGGCCCCTCGGCAGGCCAATAGCCAACCCCCTGGGACGCTGGCATCAGCGCAAACACCCGCTCGGCTTCGTCACGATAGGGCCGCAGATAGGGGCTGGCATAGCCGATCCCCACCAGAGTCAGGCCTCTGGCGCTTGGCCAGACCTCGCGCAAACGGCGCCGAATCAACCGCCGCGCCACTTGGCCCAGGCTGGTTTGGTAAAAATCGCGAAGGGTGGTGATGTCAGTATACATGCGGGCGCGGGGACTCCCCGAGAACCAAAGACCAGCCCCCCTGATAGGGGGCATGGCCGACAGGAAATCAAGCCAATCCGACGACCTGCCCCACGAAAAAAAGGGCCCGGCCAGACTGGGCTTGAAAGACGGGTGCAAAGGGCCGACGAGCCCTTTGCAGGTGTGTGGGCAGAGCCCACAAAAAGCCTTATCCTGGTGTTGATGGGGCCAAGCGCCCACCTTTCACGGCCCATCCACCACGGAGACCGGATCGTCATGGAGATGCTGATCATTCCCGCACGCCGGGATAATTACATCTACGCCCTTCGTGACCCCGAGAGCGATCGGGTTGCGGTGATCGATCCCGCCGAAGCCGGGCCGGTGATTCGTGAGGTCGAACGCCATGGCTGGCAGATCGGCGTTGTCCTCAACACCCATCACCATGACGACCACATCGCCGGCGACCTCCAGATCAAAAGCCGCTACCGTTGCCCGGTGGTCGGGGCGACCTCTGACCGTGCCCGCATGCCCGAGGTTGATCGGGGCGTGGAACCGGGCGATCATTTTCAATTCGGATCCGAAATGATTGAGGTGATCGGAACCCCAGGCCACACACGAAGCCATCTGTCTTTTTATTTTCCACAGACCGGCGTCGTCTTTTGTGGAGATACCTTATTTTCATTAGGTTGTGGCCGATTGTTTGAAGGCACCGCCGAGCAAATGTGGGCCTCTTTATTGCGGTTACGGGCGCTGCCTAGCGAAACTCAAGTGTGTTGCGCTCATGAATATACGTTGGCCAATGCCCGTTTTGCTCTCACCCTTGAACCCGAGAATCCAGCCCTTCTGGCCCGGATCGAACACGCCCAACGGCAACGTGACCACGGTGCGCCCACCGTTCCCACCACCATAGCCGAGGAATGCGCCACCAATCCGTTCCTGCGGGCCGACGAGCCCTCAATGGCTCAGGTTCTGGGCATGACCGGAGCCTCACCCGCCCGAATCTTCGCCGAGTTACGGCATCGTAAGGATCATTTCTGAACCGATATAAGGATCGGCGAGGCGAAACCCGAGGGCGGATGGAAGAAAATTCGCTGCCAAAAGTCCAGCCCGCCGCACCGCCCCCGACCTCAATAGTGTCCGGTCTCGAGACAATTGGACTTAGTCAACAAGATCAAAAATAGCCCCAAGAGTTTCTTGATTTGCATGTCGCCTAGAGGGCTGATAACTAGGCTCCAGACTCAATCATACCCGCAAAGGGTCGCTCGGCCTGTTGAACCCATGATGGTTTCGCCATAAGATCTTGAAGCCAAAAGAACGGTCCTATCCACAACCATCCCAAAGGAACCCCGCGATGATGAAACTATATTACAGCCTTGCCTCCCCCTATGTCCGCAAGGTCCGCATGACCGCCCTGGAATTGGGGATAACGGATCGGATTGAGTTGGTTTTGACCGATGCCTGGAGCGTCACCGAGGGCTTGCCCGATGATAATCCGCTTTGCAAGGTTCCAACATTGCGGCTTGAAGATGAAACCTCGCTGTTCGACAGTCCCGTTATTTGCGAATATCTAAACAGTTTGGTCGATGGTTCGCTGTTTCCTCCTGTTGGCAACGCTCGCTGGCAAGCCTTACGCTTTCAGGCGTTAGGAGATGGCTTATGCGATGCTGCCGTTATTCTGCGCCTAGAATTGATGAAGCCTGAAGAAACACGCACCTCAACAACCATCGAGCGTCAGAAACGAGCAATATTTCGGACCCTTAACAATTTTGAACAGGATGTTGCCAATCTTTCCGGATCCGTAACAATTGGCACTTTGGCTGTAGCGGCGGCATTGGGATATCTGGATCTGCGTTTTGCCGATCTTGACTGGCGCGCAGGGCGTCCGCATTTGGCCTCGTGGTTGGCTGGCGTCAGTGATCGCCCCAGCTTTCAAACCACCCGCCCGCCAGCGTCATGAGCACCACGCCTAGCGCCGCCGACATCATCGCCCGACTCGGGATGCACCCCCATCCCGAGGGCGGCTATTATGTCGAAACCTACCGCCACGCCGGAGTGGACGGCGGGCGAGGGGCCTGCACCGCCATCTACTTTCTCTTGCCGGAAGGGGAACGATCCCATTGGCACCGAGTCGATGCCGTGGAAATCTGGCATTGGTATGCAGGGGGGCCGCTGACGTTATCCCTGTCCGAACCCGGCCAGCCGATCCGTCACCTGACCCTGGGGAATGACCTGACGGCAGGGCAGAGACCACAAGGCGTGGTCCCGCCTGGGGTTTGGCAAGCCGCAGAGTCCCTGGGATCCTGGACTTTGGTAGGCTGCACGGTCGCGCCCGCCTTTGAATTCGCGGGCTTCGAACTAGCGCCGCCGGGTTGGCAGCCAACGGCGTAGACGCCCCCCGATGACACCAAAGGGCGGGGCGAGAAGCCTCGTTCCCTTTGCGTCTTCGGGACTCTCCCGACACCCGCAAAAAGTCTTATCGGATCAAAGACCGACCGAGCTGGCACGACACCGCCTCAATCGGTTCACTGTGGCGTGGCGCCAAACTGACAATGCTGTTCAAGATGGCGCGAGGCATCTGTTTTTCATAAATCAATTCAATATAGCCTTCGGTTTCCGGGGCCCCTTCTAACTCCCAAAAATCCTTGGTCTTGTAGCCGTTATAGGTCAAACCTTTGGCCACATAATCGAGCATGTTAGCCAGGAAATCGTCACTGAGACTCCCTTCGCGCATGGCCTTATGGAATTCGTCTCGCTGTTCATGGGAAACAACACAGCGATACAGCAAACGGGCGACAGTATCAGCCAGCAGAAAGATGCTATTGCGGGTATCTCGCAACAATGCAGCACTTCTTTTTGGACTATGCTTACTGCGCTCCCGAGCTGCACTGACATCAGCAAAAGCATAACTGACCATATTATCCGCGATCTTGAAAAACGCGATTGTATCAATATTGTCCTGAAGCAATGCGGATCGGGCCTGAATCATTGCCTCGTCAGGATCAAGATCATGGCGCTTTAACAGGTCCGCCCGTTCCAATTCCCGAATGGCAATAATTTGGGTAATGTGGTCACGAAGAATCTTGTTTTGTGGCAAACCGGCAGAATCTAATAAGACGTTAAAGTCTTTATCTGCTCGCAAAGGTCGAAGAACCTGCTCAACGCGCCGATAATGCAAGAAGCCATGTTCCCGATCCTGGTGTCGACGCCGCACTTTTTCCATTTCGGCATCGGCGTAACCGAAAGCCCGAGTCGCCGCCGGATCGGCTTCCTCCTCGAAGGAAGGTTTCATCACCGCACGAAAATCAATAGCATTGTTATTACAATGTTCCCGAACATAATAAGTCCGATAGAGATCATCAATCGCCCCCAAATGGGCGTCATACATGATCTCTGTTTTCATAATCTGATTAATGCCGCTGATAAAATCGCGTTCTCCCTGTTGGCGCAGATAACGGATACTGTAATGATGGCTGCGTTTATCACGCTGAAACAGCACATCTTCGCCACCCATTTTCTGAACAACCCATTTCTTATCCTCAAGCTCGACGATTTCGAAACGAGCGTTAGCCTCAGCTAATAATTTGAGCGGCCCTAGAAATGTGTCAAAGGTTTTAGCCGCCATTAAGGGCTTATAAACCGGCATTGGACGGATAATCGTCTCACGGATTTCCTGTCCTCCTTTTTTAGAAAGCTTGATGGTGGTGGTTCGTGGGCACAGGGTCCGTTTATGTAACCCCGATTTTTTAGAATGCTTGGCCGAGCGAGCAAAACAGGCGACAAAATACTTTAGATAATTTTCAACCGCCCGATCAATATCGTCTAAACGGGCCTGTCGCCCACTGGCATAGTTAAGAGCACCTGGCTCAATCTCAAATGGAATGTTCCGCCATTTAAGATTGGCAAAATAATCGGAAAGGCCGAATAGAACATTCAACTGCCGGATCCGTTCTTGATGATTGGTCTCCGGGCAGGGTGCCAAATACTCAGCAGCCACATCAAAAACCGTCCCCCACCATTGATTCAGCGCGCCTTCGGCAATAGCAAACACATCCTTGCCGTAAAGCGACCAGACTTCCGGAGCGGATGTGAACCGAATTTGAGGCGCGATATGATCGCCTCCGAAAGAGCGAATATCCGAAACAATATCGACCGTGATTTCCACATTGTCAGGAATATTCCGGCTTTCCTGAAGTGCAGCCTTGATTTTTTGCTCTAAGCCATACTCCCGCAATTTAGCCAGTAAGGCTCCTGAGAATATTTCGGCTGCCGGAGACAGCGTCACTTCTCGTTTATGTTTTTCCCAAAAATCCAACTTTTTGAGATAGGTCGTAACATGCCGGCAGAACAGACCTTTGCGCTCTAGCAACGATAAGCCATTGCTTTTCTTCTTGGCACCGGGCTGAGGTGACGGGGGTGGATAGAGATAATCACTCTCATTCGACTTAAGGAAATCAAGAACACTGATAACCCCAGGCGTTCCCCCAAGTGGATTACGGATATCGCGTTTGGAGAGCTTGGCTAACACCCGTCCGAAATCGGAATCCACGTCGGGGCTGGCCAATTCCTGAGCTAAATGACGGATCCGTGCGATAAAGGGGGCGTGTCCTTTGGGGAGATCGCTTTTGGGTAAACTGGCGCCAAGGTGTAGAAAGTTCTCGGTCGCCACATCGCACAGAAAATCCTGCACCAACTCCCCATCCAAGCGCCTACGGCGCAAACGAGCGAAATCATCCTGAGTGATTAAATGCTGATCACCACTTGCGGGCAACGAACGAATATAACTCTCATTCAAGCGTTCCAATAAATGGGCATGCCACGAGGCCGTAGTTGCTCCACCAAGCTCACCGCCATTGATAAAGATAACGACATCATCAAAAATATGACCATAAACATTCCGACAGACCCGCAAGGCGCTATCCAAAAGCAGGTTGCTTTCCAGCCATGACTTATCAGACATTTCCGAAAAAGCGCTATTGACAGCATTAGCCAGCATGAACATCACCAGCCAGCCGTAATAATCGGTTTTTTCGACCATCCGCAGCCCCGGCGAAGCACCGTGGACGCCTTGGATGATGGCGCGGATCCGGGCAATGTCAGCCAGGATATCGCCGTAAGCATCCTCGGGAATCTCGGTGCCGGGCTTGGTATTCAGAAAATACAGGGCCGTGAGAAGCTGCGTGGTGATCTTGGTGTCGACGGTCTCGTTGCGTCCTAGCATGTTGACGGCATCTTGGCGCATGGCCAAAGCCAACTCCACCGCCGTCCGCGTTTCTGGAAATAAATCGGCAACGTCGGCAATGTCTTTTAATTCCTGAAGAAAAAATTCCCACATTTGCGACGTGTGCCCAAGAATTGGGCTTTCCATCAACTTATGGGTTTTTCTGGCGCGATCCGGCATAGGGGCAGTCCGCATCACTTCCGCGACAATTCGATCGGCAGACCGCACGGATAGCTCCATCGTAAGGGGGAAGGGAGGAGAACTCTGGTGCGAGCGTTACTCGGACAGTGTCGCATCATAGCCGCGCCCGAGACCGAATTCAAGGTCGAGAGAACGTCAGTTGTAGCTTGGGTCTTGCCCGCAGACGAGTCAACCGCGTAAAGTCGTCCGGCGATTCCTTCGTTCGACGGTGTTTTTCATGAAAGAACTTCGCTGTTTGGCCTTCAGCGAACAGGAGGTTGCCGCAGCTATCATCGAGCGACGGCGAAAATTACGAGAGCCGCTGCCCGAAGGATCAATCCAAAAGGTCTCTTATCACATCGAAAATGGTGTGACCGTCACGATTCGGGCGGTTAATGGGATTGGTCGGGAAAATGTCCTGGTGATTCCAGAAAGTGAAGCTTCGGCAGCCCTGGTTAATTACTGCATGAGCCGAGGCATTCCCATGCCAGCGGTCTCGGAAAAATACCTTCATATGGTCAATGACGCCTTGACCTTGATTATCACGGTCCGCTTCAATAAGGCCCATCGGGGCGCTTATGCTGGCACCGAAGACCCTGCCGGTGCTTTGGCCGGTAAAGCCCGGATGTTTTAGCCTGTTATACCATCGGGCCTTGATGGTGACTCATCAAGGCTGCCCTCAGACGCCGGGCGGGCGCATCCGCGCCCCCTAGAAGGGCTTCGCGTCCACGAGGACGCGGGGCCGCCGTCAACGCTGAGGGGCTTGCAGTCGCTCCAACCGCAGCCGGTGACGGTGGTCGGTCAGGCGGGAGGCACCGGCGAGGACGGCGATCATCGCCCCAAGTCCGGTTCCGCCCGAAATCAGAAACAGGACCAGGATTTGATATTTAACAGCTTCAACTGGCTCAACCCCAGATAGAATCTGGCCGGTCATCATGCCGGGCAACGCAACGACTCCGGTAGCCGCCATCGTATTAATGATTGGCATAAAGGCACTGCGTAAAGCCAACCGAACCACGGGCAGCAGGGCTTCAACGCGCGTTGCGCCGAGGGTCAAACGAGCTTCGATCGAGACTCGCTCCCGAACAGCGTTAGTGGTTAGCGTTTGCAACCCTAAACTGATCCCCGTCATGGCATTGCCCAACACCATGCCCAATAAAGGAATGGCATAGCGCGGATCATACCACGGAGTCGGCGCCAATTGAGTTGTCAAAGCGAACAGCATAACCAGCATCGAAGCGATCAGCATAGCCCCAGTGCCAAGGCTATAGGCCCAAAATCCGATAAAACGACGATCTTGTCGGGCTCGAATCTCATATCCAGCAAATAGAATCATAATTAAAGCTGTAATAGCGGTCCAAAATGGCGAAACCAAAGCAAATAAAGTTGTAAGGACAAGCCCAACCAAGGTCAGTTGAACCACCATCCGCATAGCAGAAATAAATAAACGGCGCTCTAATCGAAGATCAAGCGCCAGTGATAATCCACCATTCAACAGCACCAACAGCGCACCTAATAGCAGATCGCTATTATTTAAATGAATGTAGGACATGGCGACTCCACCTCTGCACCACGATTATCATTGCTACGGTTGCCTGAAACGTTATGGTTGTCTGAAATTGTTGCCTTACCGCCGTCAAGCACGAGAATACGGGAAGCGACTCGTTTCAGTTGGGCGGCATCGTGAGTGACCCACACCACACCACCCCCCGCTTTCCGGTGACGCTCAACCAAAGCCTCGACCCGGCTGGTGCTCTCGGCATCCAACCCCGAGGTCGGCTCGTCCAACAACAGGATTTTAGGTTTTTGAACCATCGCCCGAATCAGCGCCAACCGCTGACGCTCGCCCGTGGATAGGCGCTGAATCGGCCACTCGCCGCAAGCCTCCGGCAAATTAAGCTCTACAACCAAAGGCAAAGCCAGCGACCAGTCGACAAAATGATCGCGCACCCTTTCAGCCCACCACCCGGATTCTGCTGGCAGATAGCAGACCAATCGGCGCCATTGGGGTGCGGGCATCGATTCGCGAGCCTGGAACTCGAGGAAAATTGAACCCTGATTCGGGTCAAGGTCAGCGATGGCGCGGAGTAACAGAGTTTTTCCCGAACCCGAAGCCCCACGGACCACGAGGCTTTCCCCGGCGGCCAACCTAAAAGATACCAACTGAAGACCGGGGTGGCTGAGAGAATAGACAGACAGCATGATGAAGCGGCCCCACGAACGCTCAGAGTTTCAAGATAATACCGGCGGGCCATGACAATAATACGAGCGAATCATGATAACGACACAGTACACGCCTCGGGCCGCAGTCGCGGTCCGAAAATTACCATCAGAAATACTCGTACTGAGTCTCATCCATACCCAAGCGGGACGACACGGTTCGGGTCAAGACATGCGCCACCCGATCTCGCAAGGTTAAAGCCGTAAACGGATGCAGGATGCAATCATCCATCCCTGCGGCCAACGCCCCTTCACGACTGCCCGCGATATCGGCGGCGATAATGGCGATGATCGGCATCTGCGAGGACGGAGGCGGCAACCGACGGACAGCGGCTACGGTATCAAATCCGCTTTGCTCTCCCTGACGCATATCAACCAGCACAGCATCAAAGCGCCGGGCCCTCACCCTTGCCAACGCATCTTCCCTGTCTGTGGTGGGCTCGACCGCAAAGCCGGCCTCCTGCGCCAGAGTCGAAAGCGTTCCGTGCGTTGCCGGATCACGGCCATCGGCATTCATCACCAAGAGGCGATATTCGCGAGTCGACGCCCCCAAAAATGGCAACGTCTCCGGCGCCGCTGGCTTTTCATCCCGCACCGCCACTTGGCCAACCGCTCGGCACGGCACGACGAACCAAAAGTCGCTCCCCACGCCCGGCGTACTTTTCACCCCAATTTCGCCCCCCATCAAGTCACACAGCTCTTTGCAGATGGCCAAACCAAGACCAACGCCGCCATATTTACGCGAAAGGCGATCATCAACCTGCATAAAGCGAGAGAATAAATAGGGAATGGCTTCAGGCTGAAT
Organism: uncultured Rhodospirillales bacterium; assembly: GCA_903920145.1. Taxonomy (GTDB): domain Bacteria; phylum Pseudomonadota; class Alphaproteobacteria; order Azospirillales; family Azospirillaceae; genus BOG-933. The sequence continues at coordinate 1,443 of CAIXKV010000203.1, read as the reverse complement.
GCCGATCCCGGAATCGGCCACAACCACCCGCAGCATTTCACCAAGCCCCGCGCCCGTCTGGGAGAAAGAAACCGTAACCAAAACATCGCCAATATCGGTAAATTTAACCGCATTGGCAATCAAATTGAATAACATTTGACGAATTCGCCCGCCATCCATCGAAACATAGGCCGGAACCGACGATTCAACCGCAACCTTGAGTGTAATATTTTTTTTACTGACCTCCGGTCGCATAGCGCGCACCACATCATTCAGGATTCGCACCGGCTCGCACACCACGGGTTCGATGCGCAACCGGCCCGCCTCCATGCGGGTCACGTCCAAAATGTCATTCAGAATATTCAGCAGTCCGAGCCCTGATTCGTGAGCAATTTGTGTATACTCTTGCTGATCATCGTCCAGAGGGGTGGTCAATAAGAGATCAAGCATGCCGATAACGCCAGTCAATGGCGTTCGAATTTCATGGCTGATCATGGCCAGGAAAGCCGATTTAGCTCGTGAGGCGGATTCAGCTTGCTCTTTAGCCTCGCGCAAACTATTTTCTGCTGCTTTTCGATCGGTGATATCCGACAGCGCGCCACGATAACCGCGCCACACACCTGCCTGGTCGAACACTGGGACGCCGCTGATTAAAATGACCCGCACGTCTCCAACCACGCCCTTGACGCGAAATTCCAAGTCTCGAAACGACCAACGATGGGAGACCGCATGATGGAGTTTGTCGTAATTGGCCTTTCCTGCCGGGTCTTCGGTTACCAACGCACCGGGCGCTGCCCCAAAGACCGCGAACACGTCTGGGCTGGACATGGGTCGAGAATCGTAACGAAAGCAGAAATCCTCGTCGAACTCCCAAAACCCATCGGTGGCCAACTCGACGATATCCTGGAGCCGTCCCTCTCGCTCTCGCGCCCGTTCTTCGGCCATTTCCGCTAAAACGCGAGCGTGCCGCGCCTCTTCAAGCGCGGCTTCCAACTCTTGATTGCGTTTCCGCAACCACTCCGGCGTAACGGTAGCGTCGTATAAAGTCATTGCCTGCAAAGAACGAGAACAACACGGACAGGAACGGGATCAACCAATTATCACGCCCCTCTGTGCCGACGTAGTATCACGATCTACGCTTGTTCACAATCGAGGCCATAACACATATCTGCTAGCGATATTTTAATAGGACGTTCTTTTATTTGATACGAACGACTCTGGGAAACAGCCCATTTCAAGGCTCCCATGCCGGGGCCTTGATGGATCGACACCAAAGTTCGATGGTATGATACCGGCGAGCTATAACGATGACACACTGCCGGTATCGGGCCGCGACGGCGGCCCTGCGTCCTCGTGGACGCGAAGCCCCAGTGTGTGGACTCTAGGGGGCGCGGATGCGCCCGCCCGGCGTCTGAGGGCAGCCTTGATGAGTCAACATCAAGGCTCGAGGGTATGAGAGGTCGT
>CAIXKV010000202.1 GCA_903920145.1 uncultured Rhodospirillales bacterium | reverse complement strand
GGCGTATGGAAGGGCTTCCAGTTGTCCTCCGGTTCTGGACCGTCCAAAGCCGGATTCTGGATCAAGAGGTGGTCTTTTCCATCGGGCGAACATCCTTTGGATATGAGGGTGTCTGCTGCCGACTCAATGGGCCCATTGGTTGGACCACGGGACTGTTCTTGACGCCCCGTCCCAACCGTGGCGGCGGTTGTGCCGACCGGGGCCGCGAATTGCCTGGGCATGGCGGTTTCCGCGCGATCAGCCAGCCCTTCGCGCACCCAGGGCCAGCGGTCGGCACCGATCTCCCGGACGGCTTGGGTCAGCGGACGGCTGGCATCGACCATTTCACCGATGGTCTCTGCTTTGGCCGAACCGGCAGCGGCCTGGCGCAGGCGGGCGACGGTGGCGGGTTTATCGACCAGGCCGTGGATGAAGGTCTCGCGGAAGGTCTCCGGGTCGAGATGTGAGGCTGCGTTCCAGGTCCGGGTGGTTCAAGCGAACTGTCCGGCCTCTGGCCGGCGCACCGGGTTCGCCCGCCAGGACGAGCCGTCGGGTGGTCCAGCGGCCATGCGGGTCGCACAATCCGACGACTGGCCGCCCGTGGCACGGCAGAAACCCGACCCCAAGCCGCGCCCGAATGATGGTACCAGCCGTACCGAGAGTTAAGTAATCGTGCCCCCTAAATTCTAAAAAAGAAGCCTTGTTCCTGTTAAGTTATGACGACGTTGCTGCATTTCTGGACTCTCTTCGAACGAAAAGGTGATCGTCAGACCATCGTAGGTCTGCCCGGACAGGACAATATATGAACTATCTGTGTTTATCGGAGCCGTGACATCTAACTGCCCAGCAAATAACCAGTGTATTAGCGGTCGGTGTTCGAGGTGATTGGTCCGGCTATGTCGGATCACGACTCCATTGTTCTCACAATGGCGTTGTTGTAAAGTGGTTATGAATTGCTTTTCTTCTTGAGACCTAACAACAAACACTGCATCTGTGATAGTTGTTTTAAAAAATAGATTATTCAATCTGTATCTGTGGCAAACTAAAGCAACCCATGATCGGTCTGGGGAAACTTCGCGTTCCACAATATTATTTGTATCTATTAAGGGATTTGATGTCGTAGTAAGCTCCAGAGCTAACGAACAAATGCAATATAGAGATGCGATTCCTGCAAATCGTAAGGGCCATCGAATTGCCAAAAGTGTCGCAGCGACAATATGAACTATTTTTTTCATGGTAATGCACCCATCTTTGCTGTTTTATGAAGAAAATGTTCGCGATTAATAAAAACAGCGCCAACTGTCTTCAGGGTGTTGGGAGTTAAAATCATCAGGTTCTCCGGAAGTTTTACCACGACGCTGTCGTTTTTGGTATTCTGTATGTTCAAATACGACTCGAATTTTTACGCCATCGTAGTTCATCTTGAAAATACTAGCATAGGAGTTGTCAGTGAGCGATATTTCAAGCGTATCTGACGTCACCCAACGTAAAAGCGGTCGCTCCCTTAAATCGTCTTTTTCGATAGAAAGTATCGTAGATTCCGAATTGCTACAAGATTCTACATTTGATGCGAGCTTATTTTCATCATCGGGACGCACCACATATACCATAAGTTCCTGTACGATACCTTGGTATCCAAAGCTCGATTGCGGCCAGCAATCGAGAACCACCCCATGCGTACGCCCATCAGGGGAAACGCTTCTCGATACAATAGATGTACATAATAGTTTATTTTTATCTGGCAAATAAAAATATATTACGATCATTATAATGGTCGATACGCCGCCAATGAATTCTAATACAACCCATCCAAGCAAAGCCATGTGTAACAGAAGCCGTCTAAAGGCACGCAAGATGAAATGGTATGTCATCATATTGACCACTCATTATTGAAATTTACCTATTAATAGTCATCTTGATAAGTTCAGCCGTCAACATCAAAGTTGATATTTCTTGCCATCCTCTCTGGCATGGTTAATCTTTCGCTTGCTAGTTAGCACCCGCTTGTAGAATATTACTCAAGTCTTGCCAGAATTTATTGCCCGTATCAGCTCCCGATGTGCTGTATACATCGGGAGCTGATACGAAGCGACGGTGCTTCCGCATCATCACCTAACGAGGTGATGATATCAAGCAACTTTTGTTATTAGCCGATTACGATCGGTTATGGTCAGCGGATGGACCGATTCGGTGGCTACGATACAGCTCGTAGCCGATATGGGTATTCTCGACATTTCTCTTCGCGAGGTTCCCGTAAGTCTCATCCATTGGCTCATTAAAGCTAGAATAGATCCCCGCATAAGTATTTTGCATTGTGAGCAGCGCGCTCTCTGGAATTCCCGCCGCAGCTGCATACAGGCCGATAGCAATTGTCGCTCCGTCTCTCAATGCTTCATTAAACTTGGGATTTCTCTGTAAATCCCAGTCATGCCCTATCCGAAATTTAAGCAAATCACATAGCTGCGTCATCTTCATCGTACTGTCTAAACTATTGCTCGCAAGCCCCATATCGACGAAGAAGTGAGGATCAGCCAATCGTGGAATCATTACCGGTTTCCCAGAGGCACCGATAACAGGCTGTCCTTGGTCGTCGAGCATAGGAACTGGTTCGCTATTGAACATGGAGGCGAGATCGAAATACCCCTCTCGTGTCTTGTACAGATTCATACCTGACATTGACGCCTCCTGAAGCCGGGATGCGGCGGCGGGCTCTACGGGATTATGGGCCGGGGCCTGTGATCGCTCTTCATCGGAAGTCCCCGAACCACGTCCCTGAGGCCGGTCTCCTGCGGCCATCCCCGTTTGTCCCGTGCCAACCGTGGCGGCGGTTGTGCCGACCGGGGCCGCGAATTGCCTGGGCATGGCGGTTTCCGCGCGATCAGCCAGCCCCTCGCGCACCCAGGGCCAGCGG
>CAIXKV010000201.1 GCA_903920145.1 uncultured Rhodospirillales bacterium | reverse complement strand
TTGATCCGAAAGGGGCTTTCCTTTGCATAAGTTACCGCCATAATGTGGGGGTGATTTACGGCTATGCACGGGTATCCACGGACGGCCAGAGCGTCGAAGCGCAGATCGGCGCGTTGACGGAGGCCGGAGCGGGCAAAGTGTTCTTCTAAGTGGCAAGTGGCGCGAAAAACGACGGCACCCGGCTTGGTGCGAGTTGCTCGACTCGCTCGCCACGGGCGGGGATATGCGTTCTTGGCTTCGCGGGTGGGGGGCGCCCTCACACCCGCGCTTGTTCCGACGCTCCAGGCAGATCCTCCGAAGGCAGATTCTCCGAGGTATAGAAACCAAAACGGTGACAAGAGGGGCGTTTTTTTCTCTCCCGGTTCAGCCGGACGTTTGTTAGAGTGTACACCGAGAGCGTTTTTTGAAGGGTGACAGCCGTGACCTGCGAGTCGGTCATCCGTTATCATAAACTCCGGCAAAGCCCGATCTAGCTTGAGCGAGCCGGCCTGAGGTGTGATCGAACCGGACGAAAAATCCTGTAAAATCCTATAGAATCATAGAGATAACCAAGGATAGTCCATGGCCTCGCCCTCAGCTCCAGACCAGCCCGATCGCGAGTCAGCCGTTGTTTCGATGCCGTCTGACGCCCAGTCGGGCCAAGATGGCGCAGATCGACCGCCCGGAATCAGCCCTGAAACAACCGCCGAGTCCTTGACTCCCGCCAAGGCATCGGAACTGCTGATTCAGCGGTTCGGTGGGATTCGGCCCATGGCGAACAAGCTAGAGGTTCCGTTTACGACGGTTCAGGGCTGGAAAAAACGTGGGGCCATTCCGGCAGCACGGGTCGATGCCCTGCGCGCCGCCGCTCGACGCCACGGCATCAAGCTGGAAGACTCTGAGTTGAGCGCCGTCGCCCGCTTTGACGATGGCCCCTCGGATGCTTCCCAAGCCGTTCCCCCACCGGCTCCTGTCCCGCCGCCAACAGCAACGGCTCTGCCAACTCCAGCGGCCGCCAACCCCATCCCTATTTCAGAACCGGAACCGGAAGCGGAACCCGTTTTCACCCGGACTCCAACGCCTGTTGAACCATCATTGCCAAGCCCGCTTTTGCCCATGGCGGGCGAGTCCCCGATGGCCTCTGGAGCCGCCCGGCTGTCCCTCGCCAGCGCCGTCATTGCGTTGCTGGCTGCCGGGGTTGCGGTTATCGAGCCCTCTTCGTCCCCGTCTTCCGGCCCGTCCGCCGCCACAGATTCACGGCTTGCGGCCCTGGAAAGCGCGCTTTTAAGCGACTCACGGCGCCAAGAGGCCCAGATTTCGACGGTCAAAGGACAGATCGCCGCCTTTGATGGCCGCCTGTCGGTCTTGGAACGGGATTTTCCGGCGGTCCAACGGCGTGTGCTGGAAGAAGGTTTGAGATCGCCGGTTCTGGCGGACCTACTGGCAGCAACCCAGCTTCGCAATCAGTTGGAAACCACCGGCCCATTCGTGAATGAATTGGCCGCGTTTCGAATGACCGCATTTGACGATCTGCCCCTGAAACAAGCCCTGGATCAAATCGCCAATCGCGGTAAGTCCGGGATTCCCACCCAAGCTTGGTTGATCGGACGTTTTTCGGTGGTCTCGGCCAACATCATCCGCGCGGCCGCCTGGAACCATCCAGGCCAATACGTCACCGATTTCTTCCTGGATACACTGTCGGACTGGGCCCCGCCGCTCTATCGCCTGACCGGCGCTCCTGATGGATCGACCCCTCGTGCCATCACCGAACGGGCCCAGGCCTGGATGGCTGCTGGAGATTTCTCCCGCGCCGTAGAACAGTTGGGCGACCTCACCGACAAACCGGCGGAAACGGCCGTGGCTTGGCTGTCCGAAGCCCGAGCGCGAGTGATTGCTGACCACGCCCGAGAGCTGCTGGATAAGCATATGACGGCGCTCGCTGAACACAATCTAGTCCGACCCTAGTTGATCACGTTGTTTCCGTTTTCTTTCGTCAGACTCCCGCAAGGATAGGCGCGCCGCCCCCATGACTCCCAAAAAAGCCCTGCTCCGCCGTTTGGAGACGCTAGAAGCCCATTTGCGCTCCGAGCATCCCAATCTGTTGCCGGTGATCCCGACCTTCCGCGCCTTTGATCGGGTGCTGTATCGGATGGGGTTGCTCACGCTGACGGAAAGCTTGGCCATCCGGATTCCCTGGTGGCCCATGATCAGTGTGCTTGGCCTGTTTTCCGCCGGCAAGTCGAGCTTCATTAACAGCTATCTTGGGACTGATCTTCAGACGTCCGGTAATCAAGCCGTCGATGATAAATTTACGGTGATTTGCTTCGGCCCAGATCGCAAATACGACGCTTTACCAGGCACGGCGCTCAACGCCGATCCGCGCTTTCCGTTCTATCGCATGAGCGACGAGATCGAGAAAGTGGCGGCGGGCGAAGGCAAGCGTATCGACTCCTATCTCCAGCTCAAGACCAGTTCCAGCCCACGGGTCAAGGGTAAAATCCTCATCGACTCCCCAGGTTTCGATGCCGACGATCAGCGGCGCTCGACATTGCGGGTGACCGATCACATTCTAGACCTTGCCGATCTGGTGCTGATCTTCTTCGACGCCCGCCGCCCCGAGCCGGGCTCGATGCAAGACACACTCCAACATCTGGTTTCTCGGACGGTGCGGCGGCCCGATGCCCGCAAATTCCTCTATATTCTCAACCAGATCGATGCCTCGGCCAGAGAGGACAACCCTGAAGAGGTGGTTGGAGCCTGGCAACGCAGCGTGGCTCAAGCCGGCCTGATCAGCGGTAAATTTTACGGCATTTATAACAAGGACGTGGCGCCGCCTATCGAGGATCCGACCAAGCGCGCCCGGTACGAAGCCAAGTGCGATGCCGATCTGGCCGAGATTCACGCCCGTATGACCGGAATCGAGTTTGGACGCGGCTACCGCATCGTCGGCATCTTGGATGCTCTGGTGAAAGAGCTGGAAGGCGAAGTGGTGCCCCAGCTTCAAACCCTGGTGGCGACTTGGCGGCAGCGGGTACTATGGGTCGATGCCGCCGGAGCCTTGGTCCTGGTGGCGGCCGTTGGATTGGGACTCTACCTGATCGGTGGCGAAGCCGCTGGCAGTGCCCTGACGTGGCTCACCGCCAAAACCCCGGCTTGGTTCTGGGGCTTGCCAATTCGCCTTACCATGGTTCTGGGCGGGCTGGTGGTGGTGTTGGGCGGCTGGCACGTCTATGCCCGCCTGCTGATCCGTCGCAAAATGGCCGAGCATCTGCCTGAACGCTTCGGCCAGATGGACCTCAATTTGCGCCACGCCTTCCTTCGCAACACCAACCTGCTTCAAAGCCTGTTCCGGCGTCGTCCGGTGGCTTGGAATAACCGGACCCGCAAGGACATCTTCATCATCCGTGAAGCCATCGCCCACCATGTCCAAATTTGGAACGATGCCTACACCGATCCTGCGGGCCTGAAACAGGACGGCCTAGCGCCCGCCTCCTACGGGGTTACGGGCGAACAAGCCGCCGCCGCCGTTAACACCGGGTATCGCTTTGAGTCTGCCGGATATCGTCAGGCCTCCCCGGCAACCGGCGAACCGGGGCCGGCGCCCTCTCCTTCGGAGTTTCGGTTGACGAACCTGTTGAATGTTCAAGGGCTGGTGGATCGCGTGAAGGCTTTTGTGGGTCGGTGACATGGCCCCGATGATCAGAATGATCGGGGCTATGTTTCCTGAGTGCCGGCAGGGCGTTGCCTTGCACCTGCAAGGAGGCACAGCCTCCTTGATCTCAAGACGGTGTGGGGAAACCGTCACGGGTTCAAAGGGCCAACGGGCCCTTTGTGGGTGTGTGGGCAAAGCCCACAAGGCATTGCGCGCGTCTATCATAGGTCATTGAAGGCATTCCTTCCATGCGCCCCAAGCTTCTCTATCTGGTTACCGAAGACTGGTATTTCTACTCCCATCGTCTCCCCATGGCTCGCGCCGCCCAAGCCGCCGGATTTGACGTGGTCGTGGCCGCACGTCTGGACGGCCATCGCCAAGCCATCGAAGCCGAAGGATTCCGGGTTCATGCCCTGAACTGGCGACGCCGCCGTAACGGCCTGCTCTCTACCCTGGCCGCGATCGTAGAACTCCGAGCCCTCTATCGACGGGAACGACCGGACGTGGTTCACCATGTGGCGATCAAACCCGTGGTCCTGGGCGGTTTGGCGGCTTGGTTGGCCGGCGTGCCGGCCGTCATCAATGCCTTAACCGGCTTGGGCTTTGTTTTTATCGATGACACAAAACGCAGTGGCGGCCTGGGAAGCCGATGGATCAAGAAACCCGTGCGCGCGTTGATCCGCTTCGTGCTGGGACGACCCGGCAGTCATCTGATCTTGCAAAATGGCGACGACCACGCCTTGTTGGTCAACGGGGGACTGGTGGCCGCCGAAAATGTGACGGTGATTCGCGGCTCGGGGATCGATACCAATCACTACAGCCCCCAACCCGACGCCCCCGGTGGCATAACGGTGGCCTATGTTGGGCGCATGCTCGAGGATAAAGGCGTCCCAACCCTGGTGGAGGCTCACCAAGCCGTGCGAAGCCAGGGCGTTGACCTCCGCTTGCTGCTGGTGGGGACTCCCGACCCAGAGAACCCAACCTCAGTCACCGAGACCACCTTACGATCCTGGGCAACCCAACCCGGCATTGAGTGGCGAGGGGCTGTCAGTGATGTTCGGCCTGTGTGGGCCGAAGCTCATATCGCCGTTCTGCCTTCCCGGCGCGAAGGCTTGCCGAAAAGCCTGCTGGAAGCGGCAGCCTGTGGCCGTCCTCTGATCGCCACCGACGTTCCCGGCTGTCGCGAGATCGCTCGTGCCGGAGAAAACGCCCTGCTGGTCCCGCCTGACGATCCCGCAGCCCTAGCTCTGGCCCTCACAACCTTAGCCACTGACGCGCCCCTCAGAGCTCGCTTTGCCGCATCCAGCCGGGCCCTGGTGCTCTCTGATCTGGGCGTTGGCCCCGTGGGTCAGCGAACCGTTGACCTGTATCGCCGGATGCTGGAAAAGCGTCCTTCACCGAAACCCTGACGAGCAATCGAACGGCGACGCAGAGCCTTTCCCTAGCGCCGATAAGGCAACAGGCTGCGCAGCACAGCCCCCCGCAGCCATCCGGCGAGGCGACATAGCAGCGGCCCACTGATTCTATGATTCCAACGCAGACTGGCCTTAAAGGTTCCGGCAATCAGCCCATACAAAAAGCGCGTGTCTTCGGGAACCAGACCGCGATCCAGCAACTGGACATGGGCATAGTTGGACAACCACCGATCGGGAACCTGGCCTCGATGGCGTTTCAGCATGCTGTTGATCTCGGCATGGACCTTGACTCGAGACCCCAATGTTTTGGTTTCGGCATAAAGCCGAGAACCGGCCAGGGTTTGCGGCAGATACAGGAAGCGAGCTCCGCCCTGTCCCAGGCGTAGCCAGTATTCATAATCCATGCAGTAGTTCAGAGTGGCATCCAGCATGCCAAACCGATCCACCACCCGCCGCCGAAAGAACACCGCCGGTTGGCATAGGAAGCAAATCTCGGCTAAACGCTCAAGAGACCAAGCCTCAGTATAATAGGCTTCCAGCACCCGATCCTGGTCATCGATATGATCGGCGTTGCCATAGATCACATCAACCTCGGGGTGACGGTCGAACGCCGCCAACACCGCTGAAAGCGCGCCCGGATAATAAACATCGTCAGAGTTCAGCCAACCAATCACCGGCGCCTGGGTCAGGACCAGCCCCTTGTTGACGGCATCCGCCTGACCTTGATCCGGCTCCGAAACAAAGCGCAAGTGATCTTGGTGACGCTTCAAAATCTCTACGGTTTCGTCGGTGCTGCCGCCATCCACCACCATGTGATCAACGGCGACGTCCTGCCCGCGCACACTCTCTACGGTGCGCTCGATGAAGCGTCCTTGCGCGAATGACGGAGTGACAACGCAGATGGGGGCGGTCATGATGTCCGGCATAGCAACCGACGCCCCGCCATGGCTGCGCCCAAGACCCGGCGCACCACCCCCCGCAGCCTTGCCGCCAAAACTGGATGGCGTCGTTGCAGAGACTCAAACCGGGAACGAAACAAAGCTTGAGCCGTGCGAACGATCACCGAGTCATGGATAGCCATTTCGCGACCGAAACGATCTGCTCCGACCGGATCGCCGTGATTGCGGGCAATGGCTGCCCATTCCTGGTGACAGCCTTTGAAATTTCCCAAGGATTGGCCACTACCATCATAGATGGCAATCAGCTCGTCACAATTGAAAAACCGGGCCTGTTGCCGGCGGGCTCGGAACAGCAGATCATGATCGGCGGCCCAGCGATAGCGAAGATCAAAACGCAAATCCTGAAGCAAGTCGCGCCGCACCGCCGTCGCCTGATGGGCCGGAATGCCAGCGATCCAGTCATAGCCCAGCGCCCCGGTCTGAAGCCGTCGCCATGTGATCTCGAAATCAACGGCCCGGCGATAGCGATCACTGCCATCCGACTGGCGGTACAAGTGATGACCATAAATCACATCGGCATCGGCGGGAACGGCGGCAAACATGCGGGCCAGAGTGTCGGCGGACACGAAACGGTCGCCCGCATTCATGAACAGCACCCAATCGCCGCTAATGTGCTCCAGGGCCAGCATCATCGCTGGATAGATGCCACCATCGGGGGCACTGTGCCAATATGCCAATCGCTCGGCATGACGCCGGATGATCTCCACCGAGCCATCCGTTGAACCGCCATCCAGCACCACAAATTCGACCGCCACCCCTTCCTGACTGAGAACACTCAGCAAGGTGCTCTCAAGAACCGGGGCGGCGTTTAGACAGACGGTGACGACGGAAATCCGTTTGCCTTCGATAGGCGCCGGAGACGGAGGAGCAGAAAGAGGCACCGCCGGGCTGGGCCGGGACCGAGACACCCCAGAGCCTACGGCGCTTCGGGTCAAGGATTCTTTGGGCGCCGCGATGAAATCCAACAGCGCCTCTTGGCTGGCCTGCCAACGACGAAAGCCGCGTTCGACGCTGTCCCGCGCCCGTGCGCCCATCTCCCGCGACCGACTGAGATCCAAAGCCCTTGGTCGCTCCAGCGGGTACAGCAAGCCGTTAGTGCCGTTCGAGATATATTCGTTCATGGTCGGCGCGTCGGGGGCAACCACGCATTGGCCAAGCGCCATGGCTTCTAAAAAACTCATGCCGATCCCTTCCAGGGATCGCGGGGCGAAAAACACCCCATGACGGCGGAGCAAATTCAGATAATCACGCTCGGACTCGAACCAGCCCGTCAGCTCCAAATGGCCGATATGGGCCGGACAAGACCAGGGAGCCAGCCCGTCCTGGTGAGGGTCCGGCGCATTGTGAAGAGTTAAACAGTCTAGAAATTGTCCTTGGCACAGATCAAAAACCGTCTGAGGACCAATTGCTTTGGTTCGATACCAGAAAAAAGCCCGAAGCGCCTCTTGGTCTGGATCAATCGGTTGATATTGTGCCGGATCCGGAAAATATTGAAACGGTGAAGAAAAGGGATTTCGCCGCATCACTTCTTCATGCAGCGCCCAGGAAAATGAAACGACTTTTGCTTGATTAAAGCAATCGCGCCAAAAAAATTGCCCTGCCCAAATCATGGCATCATACATCGGCACAAAAACGATGTTCGGATGCTTATGCTTGATCCGATCAAAGAACTCGTGGGCCTGATAGATGATGATAATATCGTAATCGTCAGGTTCGAACGCCGCTGTGGCGGGCCGGTTGGCGCTGTGATCCCAACTATGGTCAAGAATAACTTCGACCGTCCAATGCGCCCGGATCAAATCCAGGAAGAAGCGCGAAGATTGAGTCTTCTGATGAAACGAATGATCAACAAAAGCAACGCGCATAAAACCTGTCCTAATCGGGATCTGGGGCCGGCGCGGCTCCAGTGGAGTCCAAGGGCCAGAGCGGCCCCTGGTCGCCGAAAACGGTTATGCCCGATCGGATTCTGAAAGCTTAAAGCCGGCAGCAGTGGCGTCGTTATAGAACATCTGCACCGTTTCCAACGAATACTGGTTCAGATCCTTGCCGACCACCGACAGCTTGGCCAGCACATCTTTGGTGGCGGTGATGATCTGACAGCCGACTTCGTCGGCCTGGAAGACATTCAACAGCTCGCGCGGGCTGGCCCACAGCAGCTCGGCCTTGGGCAGACCGGCTAGCAACTCCCGGCACCGCCGCATCAACGGCATCGGGTCCAAGCCGGTGTCGGCCACCCGCCCCGCAAACACCGAAACGATAGCCGGGGTTTTGGGATCAAGGGCTTCGGCCACCACGGCCACCTGTTCCGGGGTCATGATCGCGGTAACGTTAAGAGCAATCCCTTCTTGGGACAACTTGGCGATTAACGGCGCGGCGGACTCGCCCTTGGTGTTGGTGACCGGAATTTTGACGTAGGTGTTGCCGCCCCAGCTATGAATGATCCGGGCTTCGCGCTCCATTTCCTCGAAGGTGTCCGAAAACACCTCGAAGGAAATCGACAGACCGCCGACAGCGGCAATCGCCTCGCGGGCGAAGGCGGCATAATCAGTGATGCCGGCCTTGCGCATCAAGGTCGGATTCGTGGTGAAGCCTTTGATCAGCGGATTGGTCTCGACCGCCTCAACCATCGAGCGGATTTCCGCGCCGTCCATGAACAGCTTGATTTTCAGGTCGTTGACCGAAACCATCGCTTTAACTCTCCTTGACATGCGGACTCGCCGCCCGGTTCCGCGCTGTCTAGCCGATTCGCGGGATGGAGACAAGGGGGCTGTGGGCTTTGTCCCATCGGCGCCAAGATAGAGCGACTTCTGGCTTCCGCGAGGCACGATCCTGCACCCGCAAGAAGACGCATCACCTTAGCGGTGATACCGTCGGTCCTCGGGCTGTCACCGCAGCTCCGCACGCCCATGCGCGCGAAGTTAACTTGACCCTGGATCGACCGCAGGCCACCGGCCTTTGGCAAGCAGGACGTCGGGCGAACCCAAGACCGCGCCTTCAAACCAATGGCGGTCCTGGCGGTCTTCGATTTCGATCACCCATAAATCGGGATCCATGCGAAGCTGACGGGCGACGTACTGGTCGGCGTCGGCCTCGGAGACATGCCCGGCTCCAGTCCCAACGGCCCAGGCCAACCGGCCCAAATGGCGGACCTGGGTCAGCACCCGGCAATAGCCATCCAGGCGGTTGATTTTCAACAGCACGGTGCCGCTCGTCCGATCGCCCTTATGAACCACCATCATGGGCACGCCCTGGCTATTGCCCAGGCGCAGATGGGCCGAAACCCACAGGTCAGTGGTCAGGCGGGCATCGTCGGTCATGAGTCCAGCCAGCGGTTCATGGGAATGTTACGCGCGATCCGCCCGGCTGTTGCCCTCCTCGGCAAACAAACGGATATCCGAGTCCACCATGTCCCGGACCAGTTCCGGGAAGGTGGTGGTGTGGCGCCACCCCAGCTTTTCATGGGCTTTGGTCGGGTCGCCGATCAGCAAATCAACCTCGGTGGGGCGGAAATAACGGGGATCGATACGGACCCGCACCGTGCCGGTGGCGGCCTCGCGTCCAACCTCGTCGACTCCCGAGCCCTCCCAGACGATCGGACGGCCAACATGGGCAAAGGCCAATTCAACAAACTCGCGGACGGCGTGGGTTTCGCCAGTGGCCAGCACGTAATCGTCGGCGTTGTCCTGTTGGACGATTCGCCACATGCCCTCCACATAGTCCCGCGCATGGCCCCAGTCGCGCTTGGCGTCGATATTGCCAAGGTAGAGATCTTGTTGCGCCCCGGCCTGGATCGCCGCGACAGCCCGCGTGATTTTGCGGGTGACAAAGGTTTCGCCTCGGGTGGGGCCTTCGTGGTTGAATAAAATCCCGTTCGAGGCATGCAGCCCATAAGCTTCCCGGTAATTAACCGTGATCCAATAAGCGTACAGCTTGGCGGCTGCATAGGGGCTGCGTGGATAAAAAGGCGTGGTCTCGCGCTGCGGAATTTCCTGGACCTTGCCATAGAGTTCCGATGTCGACGCCTGATAAAAGCGGACCGTCTTATCCAACCCCAAAATACGAATGGCTTCCAATAACCGTAGCGTCCCCAGGCCATCGGCATTGGCGGTGTATTCCGGGGTTTCAAAACTGACCTGGACGTGACTTTGGGCCGCTAGATTGTAAATTTCGGTGGGCTGAACCTCCTGGACCAACCGGATCAGGTTGGTGGCGTCGGTCATATCGCCATAGTGCAGGAAGAACCGAACGCCCTGTTCGTGGCGGTCATGATAGAGATGCTCGATCCGGCCCGTGTTGAACGACGACGCCCGCCGCTTCAGGCCATGGACGATGTAACCCTTGCTCAACAGTAATTCCGCCAAATACGCGCCGTCCTGACCGGTAACACCGGTGATCAGAGCAACCTTTCTCATGCGACCCAGTCCTTTATCTCAATCTATTCGATCTATTCGGTGCGTTATCGACGGAAACGGCAAGCCGCGTCACAGATACCGGCTGTGGATCGCCTCGACGATGCGACCACTCGCCCGGCCATCGCCATAAGGGGAAATCCCTTTGGCCATGGAGCGGTAAAGGCCGGCATCGTCTAGCAGATTCTGGGCCTCGCGCACGATGGTGTCATACTCGGTGCCGATCAGACGGGCCACCCCGGCTTCGATGGCATCGGGCCGCTCGGTCTCTCGCCGCAGCACCAGAACCGGCTTCGCCAGGGCCGGCGCTTCTTCCTGCACGCCCCCGGAATCGCTCAAAATCAGAGTGGCGCGCTTCATGGCGGTGACAAACTCGCTATAGCGCAAGGGCGACACCAAATGGATGCGCGGATGGTCGCTCAACAAACCATGGGCGGCGCGAGTCACGTTGGGGTTGGGGTGGACCGGCCACATCAACGCAACGTCGGGGTTGGCCTCGACCAGATGCAGGAACGCCCGACAGATATTATCGATGGGCTCGCCGAAATTCTCGCGCCGATGAACCGTGACCAAAATCAAGCGTTGGGCCGGGTCCAAGGCGTGGCTCAACGGCAGGTCCATCGCCGCCACCTGATGAAGCGCATCAATGACGGTGTTGCCGGTCATGACCACGCTGTCGTCAGCCACCCCTTCCGATAGCAATTGACGACGTGCGGTCTCGGTGGGAGCGAAATGCAACTGGGCCAGCCGACCGGCCACCACCCGATTAAACTCTTCAGGAAACGGGCTTTGCAGGTCATGACTGCGCAGCCCGGCCTCCACATGCAAAAACGGGATCCGACGATAAAAGCACACCAGGGCCGAAACCATAACCGTGGTGGTATCGCCCTGAGCCATCACCAGATCCGGGCGAATCTCATCCATCACGCCATCCAGGCCGGTGACAGCCCGAGCGGTCAGAGCCGCCAATGTTTGGTTTGGCTGCATCAAGTTAAGGTCGTGATCGGGCGTGATGCCAAACAGCGCCAGCACCTCGTCGGCCAGTTCACGATGCTGGGCGGTCAGCACCACCACTACCCGCGCCCAGGGTTCCCGCCGCAAAGCGAGAATAACCGGGGCCATTTTAATGCCTTCCGGTCGCGTCCCAATAATACAAGCAATGGTCTTTTGGGTCATCTGTGTTCCTTCGACAAGGGGAGTTGAGGCCCCGGAGCCACGCCCACCGGCCCTGTTTCATCGGTACCGATGCGGGATCCACGTCCCCCACTTGTTTTCGTAAATACGCTTATTGTCCTCGAACAACCGTTGCCGCCGTTCCAGCCCCAATTGACTCAGGCTCGCCGACAATTCATGGTGAATAAATACGGAGTCGACACACAGAATGCGGTATCCTGCCGCCCGCACCCGGTTGCAATAGTCGTCATCCTCGAACATGCCGACGCCAAAGGCTTCATCCAAAAAACCAACCTGATCGAAGACGGTACGGCTGAACATCACGCAGAAAAAGGCAACCGTCCGCAACTCCAAGGTTTCGTTGCGGCGCCAGCGGGTATAGGCACGGGCGCGCTGGTGCATGTCGGCGGCATCGGCGTAAACCAAATCAATCTTAGACTCGTTGCCAATGTTGTTGGTGACCGGGCCGACCAAACCAACGCTTGGATCCTGACGCAAAGGACGCAGCAGGTCAAAAACCCATCCGTCCGTAACCTGGGTATCATTGTTCAGCAGAACCAGATAGTCGCCGGTCGCCTGGACCAACCCCACATTGTTTCCCGCCGAGAATCCCAAATTCCGCTCATTCAGGATCACCTTCACCGCTGGATTGGCCTGCCCATAGGCTGCCAGCCACTCGGGGCTGCCGTCGGTAGAGGCATTATCGACGATGATAAGTTCCAGATTGGGATAGTGGGAATGCGCCTCCAAACTGGCGAGGCAGGCTTTGGTCAGGGCCAGATTGTTATAGGTCAGGACGATGACGCTGACTCGAGGATAGAAGGCCAGAATTTCGGCCTCGAATTGGCGGATCCGATGGCCCCAGCTTTGCCGACTGGCCCAGTCCCGACGGAATTGGGCCAAAGCCTGATCGCCGCTTTCGGCCATCGCCACAGCCAGCTTGGCGATAAAGGCATCGTGATTCTGTCCGACATGGGCCAAACCGGCCTCGACTGCCATCACTTCGGGCATGGCGGTTGCCACCACCGGCTTGCCGGCCACCAAATACTCGTACAGCTTGACCGGATTGGTGTTGAGGGTCAGATCATTAATCAGAAACGGGATGATGCAAATGTCAAAGCCGTAGAGATAGCGCGGCAACAGGGCATAAGGCATCTCATTGAGGAAGGTAACATTGGGCCGGGCCTGGGCCTCGGTCACATCGCACCCGTAAGTTGAACCAATCAGAACGAACTGCCAATCCGGGTAAGCGTCAGCCGCCTTGACCAACAGCGCGATGTCGTACCAGTGAGAGATGGCTCCGAAATAGCCGACCACAGGCCGTTCCGACAGCCGCCGCACCTCACCACCGGGCCGGGAGAAGTGTTCGACGTCGCAGGCGTTGCGGATCAGCACGGTCTCGCGTTGTTGGCCGATGATCTGGGACAACCCCAAGGACGATGTCAGAACCAAATCGGCATCGGCGATCAGATGCCGCTCCTCATCCAGCATCTCGGGATCATTATCTTCAAAGCCGGCGTGGTGGTCCATGCAGTCATAGACCAATAAATTGTTGGGTAGCGCCATCGCGATTCGCCGCCAGAACGGCAAATCGACAAAGGAGATGGTCGCATTGATGGCACAGTCCCGGCACAAGGCTTCCAATGACGCCAAAATACTGGCGACCTCATCATCAGATCCCCGACTTTTACAGATCGACAGGTCGGGGTTTCCGGCATTTAACTGGACCGAAAAGACGTTGTGATCCGGCTGCTCCCAAAACAGATAAGGCCGATCAACTCCCGCCGGGGTGAATTCGGTCTTGATATAGAAAACCCGATGCCCCTGACGAGCCAGTTCGGTCGCCAGTTGCTGT
This sequence comes from uncultured Rhodospirillales bacterium, assembly GCA_903920145.1. GTDB lineage: Bacteria > Pseudomonadota > Alphaproteobacteria > Azospirillales > Azospirillaceae > BOG-933. The sequence goes on along the minus strand of CAIXKV010000201.1, from coordinate 9,545 downwards.
GGCCGCTGAAAGCGGAAATGCCAGTCGATGACCGGGAAAACCAGGATATCCAGCGTCGTCATCCGATTTCACCTTTTGCCGCCAACGCTTGCCGCTGGATCCGTTCGCTGATCTCGTAGGTCGGCGTGAACCGGGCACGGTGCAGCATTTGAAGCAGCCGCCGCCGCACGGTTTCTTCCGACCAATGCTCGGTCGCGTGTCGCACGCTCTCCGCCGAGAACCGGGTCCAGTTCTCCTCATCCCCGTAGGCCGCAACCACCCGCTCGACAAAGGCCGATCCGGGCTCGGCAACCAAACCAGGATCGCCAGCCCCCAGCCCCAAGCCCTGAGCGACCGTTGGCGACATCACTGTCGGCACGCCATGGGCCAAAGCCGTTGCCACCGCTTGATTGAACCCGCCCCATGACCGATGGGGCGCCACCGCCAGCCGAACCCCCGCCAACACCGCGCCCCCTTGATCAGCCCCTTCCCTTACCAGGATTTCTGCCGATCGCAAGGCCCGGATCACCGGCGGCGCGGTCCCCGTGGCCAAAATCACGAGGCGCACACCGGGCAAGGCTCGGCTGATCTGCGGCCATTCGTCCAGGACAAACGCCACAGCGGCTTCACCATCCTGCCATTCGTCGAACGCTGCCGGCAAAACAATGTCCGCCCGCTCGACAAATCCCGCCCCGTTCGACACCAACGAGGCCGGCACCGGCACTACGGACGGCATCACCAGTGTTGGGCAATCGGGCGCGGCTTGCCGCAACGCATCGCGTTCGGTGCCGTTTCCGACCAGCGTCAACACCATGTCGCGCAGCGGCGTCACTCCGGTTTGGCCCTGGCGCCAACCGTCGCTACCAGCGGCGGGTAAGGCGAGGCTTCGAATATCCAAACCACTGGCGCAAAGCACGCGGGACGACGCCGAGGGCAATACGGAGCCCTCGGAAGACAAGGGCCGTCGGTTCCGGTTCTCGGGCAGCATCCCCATGGAGGCCAGCATCCGGGTTGAAGCCAGATCCGCAATCTCGGGTTCGAACAGCGACACCACGCTGGGATGAGCAAACAACACCATATCGATGACGACGTCGTCCCGATGCAGGAACGACAGCACCGAAATGTCGGGCTTTTGCCGCAGCACATGAACGCCCCACCGCTCCAGCGCCCGAACCTCGGGGGTCCGATCCAGGGGCAAAGCCGGAGTGGCGAGGGTCACGCGATACCCCAGCTCGCAGAACAACAGCAGCAGCGCCGTTACGCCAGCAGGAGATTGACCCAACAGCGGCAAGCGCCGGTCGATCACCAGCAAATGCCGTCGGCCCAAGGCTCGCTCCCGTTCCAACTCGGTGGTGGCCGGGATCGGGGCGTGGTCCAGTAGCTCCGTCCACCGAGGCTCCCTGGGGACACAGAGCCCCGTTGGCCAAGCCGCCGCCGCCCGCTCGCCACCATCCTCAGCCGGCAGCCGCACCACCGCCGCCGTGGATTGGCAATAAAGCTTGAAGCCCAGCGCCCGGATAGCCAGCGCCAACGGCAGTTCAGGCCGCGCAGCAGCCCAAGCGACTTCGCCAAAACCGCCCGCCCGACGGAAGGTTGCGGCGCCAGTGATCAGCGCCCCAGCCGGGCACCAGCCGACCGTTCGCGCATACCCATGTTCAGGCAAAGAGGGATCGCTGCCTCGGCCATCGAGGGTAATCGAACCGTCCCGGCGCACAGTGCCGCCCTCGGCCTCAATCCACCCCTCAGCACCGATCACCAGGGCTCCAACCAGCCCGGCGTTTGGCAAATGGTCAAGAGACCAAGCCAGTTCATCCAACCACCCGTCTTGGACGATGACGTCGGGCGCCAGGAACACCAACCGCTCGCTCCGCGCTCGCTCGGCACCCACGTCATAAGCGGCAGCGATGCCACCGGCACCGGACGGCAACGGGACCAGGATCAACCCATCGACCAGGGCCAACGCCTCCCGCGCCGCCAAGTCATCCTCGGTAATCACCGCGATGACTTCGCAGCTCGAGGCCACAGTCTGTCGTCCCAATGCCCTCAGGCCGTTCAAAGCCTCGGCCCAACCTGCCGCCAGTGCCGGGACGATCACCGAGACCGCTGGAACGTGGTTCGCCGAAACCGATGGCACCGAGAATGGTCCGGAAGCCAGGACTTCGCCCGGATCAGGCAGAACCGGGAGCGTCTGGGGATCCTCCTCGCAGCGCAGCGAGCGGCAGGTGTCACGACCTTCGGCGGCGCCCCAACGAAGATAGTGATGCAGGGGATTTACCCCGAGCCGGGCCACATCGGGGTAGGTTTCAAGATAAAAACCGCCATGAAAGCGTCGGCAGGACCAGCGCCCCTCGGCAGCGCCCCACCGAAGATAATGGAACAGCGGATCCAGCCCAAGCCGGGCCACCTCGGGGTAGCTCTTGAGGTAAAAGCCGCCGTCAAATAGCGGATTGGGTCGCCGCCCCTCGGCGGCGCCCCAGCGCAGATAATGAACCAGCGGACCAACCCCGGCGGCCCCGACATCGGGGTAGGTTTCCAAATAGAACGCCGGATCGAACAGCGGGTTGGGCCAATACCCAAGCGCCGCTCCGAGGCGGAGATAATGCTGAAGCGGATTCTCCCCGGAGGCTGCCACCTCGGGATAGCTCTTGAGGTAAAAGCCGCCGTCAAACAAGGCGTTGGGCCAGCGCCCTTCGGCGGCGCCCCAGCGCAAATAGTGAATCAGCGGATCGGCGCCCGCCGCCTGCACATCGGGATAGGTTCTGAGATAAAAGGCCGGGTCAAACAGCGGGTTCGGCTGGCGGCCTTCGGCGGCGCCCCAGCGTAAATAATGGATCAACGGCTTGACACCCGACGCTTTCACGTCGGGATAGGTTTCGAGATAGAAAGCCGGGTCAAACAACGGATGCGGACGCTGCCCTTTGGTAATACCGTGGGCCATATAGTGGCCTAACGGATCAAGCCCGCTGTCCGCCACTTCGGGAGTGGTCTCGAGGTAATAAGCCGGATCAAAGAAAGGATTGGGGCGATGACCGGCGGCGGCTCCCCAGCGGAGATAATGCACCAACGGATCATGGCCGGCGGCTCGCACCTCGGGATAGGTTTCCAAATAGAACGCCGGATCGAACAGCGAATGAGTCCGATAACCCTCGGCCCGGCCCCAGCGCAGATAATGGACCAGCGGATTTTGGCCGGAAGTGGCCACCTGGGGATGGCTTTCAAGATAATAGACCGGATCAAACAGCGGATTGGGCCAAGCTCCCGCCGCCGCTCCCCAACGCAGATAATGGACCAGCGGATTTTGACCGGAAGTGGCCACCTCGGGATGATGCTGAAGATAAAAGACCGGGTCAAACAGAGGGTGCGGCTGATGGCCAAGGGCCGCACCTTGGCGCAGATAATAAACCAGAGGCGGTAGGCCGCTGGTCTTCGCCTCAGGATAGCTTTCGAGATAGAAGGCTTCATCAAACAAATCGGCGGCTCGGATCACCCGTTCGGCCAACCGCTCCTCAACCCGAGTCTTCAAGGGTTCAGGCAACGCCCGGAGCAGACGACGGGCTACGCCTCGGACCAGCCATTTGGCCTGTCCCCGTAGCGAGCGTGCCGTAGCCGGTCGCGCTCTGAAGCTTGAGAGAAGAGCATCCCGCGCCGCCGTTTCGGTAACGGCGGCCTCAAGAGCCGTCTGAAGCCGGATCACCTCCCTCTCTCGAGCGGCCACACCCTCAATCGCCGCCGCCTTTTCAGTCAGAGCCGCTTGGGTCGTCTGGTTGAGATCGACGATTTGGGCATCCCGGCGGATCAATTCGGCATCTCGCTCCCGAACCAGCACGCCCAACGCCTCTAGATCCTCAGAGGCCTTGGCCACCACAGCGTTCAGCCGATGAATCTCTGCGTCCCGGCTTTCAGTAACCCGAAGATGCTCGTCCTGACGTTCGGTGATGGTCTGGTTCAGCGTCTTGATGAGCTGGCGTTGTTGCTTTTCGTTGAATACAGCTTCCAAACGCTGACCCAGGCGCTCGAAAAACTGTTGAATCGCCTGGCGTTCGTCGGGCGTGTCCACCAGCCAACGCACCGACGCCGGTACATCGGCCCCGACCAGCAACACCCCCAGCCCGTTACAATGGGAAAAGGAGAAGGAAGGATAGTGCTGGGTGATTTCGTCCCAGAAGCGCCAAACCTCATAAGTCTCCTGGCGAACCGTGGTGTCGTGGAAGAGCACCACCCCGCGTCGACTGAGCTTGGATCGCCACGTTGCAAAGTCGTGAGAGACCGCTTCATAAGTGTGGAAGCCGTCGATATGCAGCAGATCAATCTCGCCGTCAGCGAAATGAGACAGGGCCTCGTCAAAGGTCATCCGCAACAGGTCGGCGCATCGGTAGCTTGATCGCAAGACCGGCGCCAATTCGTCATAGACCGTGTCGCCATAATATCCGGCTTGGGGATCGCCGGCCCAAGTATCGACGGCAAAGCACCGGGTCGGCAATTCTAACGCCGTCACCGCCTGACAGAAGGCCGAGAAGGAATTGCCGGTATGGGTGCCCAACTCCACCAGGGTTGTGGGCTTGAGCGCCTCGACCAACCAAAAGGCAAAGGGAATGTGCCCGATCCACGACGGCGGCCACACCGCCCGATCCGGCTCGGAAAACAGAATCGGCCTGTGCAGGGGGTCCAGGGACATCAGGGCCTCGGCTGGTGCGACGGTGTCCGTCCAGGGGAACATCGGTCTGGGAGAGACGTCGGGTTGAGGGGGACGTCGGGCTCGGGGAACTCTTGGGTCAAAGGGCTGTTGGGCGCAACGTGATATCGAGCATGGGAACGCCCATCAGCCCACGGGCGACGTGGCTGGCATGAACACGAAAGAATAAAGCGTCATCCAACCAATGATGCTGAACATGACTATCCTGGGTTCCCTCGGCCAACGCCACCGTGACCGAAAAATCGCCGGTCGGTAGATAGGGCAGACGGAACAAAAATGTTGCGGAGAAAGACTCCTCGGCGGCCACCGTCAAAGGCGCCGTTCGGTAACTGAGATAGGTATTGTCTCCGAACAAATGTTGCCCCAACCGATCACGGACATAAAACCCGATGATCGGGCTGTGCAACGGACGAGCGGCCTGACATTCCACATTCAGAACCACTTCTTCCCCACCTTCGAGGAGATCGAGTTTGCCGCCTTGGGCGTCCGTGAAGAAGACGCGCAGAATGCTGGCTCCTCGTTGGCCAAACCAAGGCGAATTCTCGTTAAAATCGAACAATTCGATCTCATTACGATGGATCGATTGTTTGAGCACCTCGTGGCGTTCGTCTTTTTCCAGGCCGGAGGTGAGCTTGGTCGGCGGGGCCGCCTGACGAGCGCCGCCGATGTGGAATCCCTCGCCGCCCTCTTTTTCACTTTCGATCGCGGCCAAGTAGTTCATGCAGACGTCGCGAGGCGCGCCGACCTCCCGCACCGTTCCCCGGTCTAACCACACCACCCGGTCGCAAAGATTATGCATGGCGCCGGTATCATGGGAGACAAAAAACAAGGTGCCGGTTTCCTTGAAGCTGCGGATGTAGCGCATGCACTTTTGAACAAAGGCCGCATCTCCGACCGCCAAAATTTCGTCCACAATCAGAATATCAGCATCCACATGAGCCGCCACGGCAAAGGCTAAACGGGCATACATGCCGCTGGAGTAAAATTTAACCGGCTGGTCGATGAAATCACCAATCCCGGCAAACTCTGCAATGGCGTCAAAGCGGTCCCGAATCTGATCCGAATTCAGACCCAAAATCGAAGCCGCCAAATGGACATTTTCCCGGCCACTGAATTCCGGGTTAAAGCCAGCCCCCAATTCCAACAGCGCCGCAATCCGGCCATTGATGGCTAACTCACCACAGGTTGGTGTCAAAGTTCCGCAGATCAATTGCAGGAATGTGGACTTTCCAGCACCATTCCGACCGATCAAGCCAATGGTCTCGCCCCGCCGAACCTCCAGATTGACATCCCGCAACGCCCAATACTCGTCATAAAACCGACGACGGCGGCGCCACAACATTTGCTTCAGCCGATCTTCGGGACGGCGGTAAATGGCATAAGCCTTCCCCAACCCTTGGGCGTGAATGATCAGATCAGACAACATCAGCAAACGCCTTCCGGGTCTTCATAAACCAAACATACCCAAGCCAAGCCATCAGCCAGCCAGCCAACAGGTCGACGGCCCACGGGACAGGATCGGGAACGTGGCCCCAGAACAGCACTTCTTTCGAGGCTTCCAGGGTGATGGTCAACGGGTTGATGTAGAGCAGCCAACGATAGGACTCCGGAACGGCCGTCACCGGATAGAAGATCGGGCTAAGGAACATCAATGCCGTGGTGACGGCCGTCACCAACTGACGGACATCGCGCAGGAACACCCCAACAGAAGCCAGAAACCACGTTACGCCCAAAGTTGCCAAGCAAAGCGGTAACAGCACCAATGGCAACAACAGAATGGTCAGTGGCGGCAAGCCAAAGACTAGAAGATAAAAGACTGCCAACACCACAAAACTGACACCGCCATTGAACAAGGCAACGCCAAGACTGGCTAAAGGCAGTATTTCCAGAGGGAAAACCACTTTTTTAATATAGGATACATTTTCGAGCATCAAGGCCGGGGCGCGCATCACCGGCTCTGAAAAGATCGTAAAAATGATCATGCCGGAAAAGAACAGTAAGGCGAATTCACCGCGACCGCCACCGCCACCACTATTGACGCCCCAGCGCGACTGAAACACCACCGAAAACAGGAAGGTGTAAACTGCCAGCATCATCAGAGGGGTCAACAGGGACCATAGCGAGCCAAGGATCGCCCCCTGATATTTGGCCGAAATCTCCCGCCGGGTTAGTCGCTCGATCAAGGCGCGATGACGCCAGCCAACGGCGAAGACCTGAAGGGGATTGAAGCTAAAGGCCGGACCCCTTGGCGACCCTGTTCCCATCTGAACCAAGTGATCCTCCTGTGATGGCGAGGCTATAGCACAAGGACTTGAGCCTCTTCAACGTCGGGGGATGGTGAAACCGGAACCATCGGACAAATGAGCCCTGATACCATCGAGCCTTGATGGTGACTCATCAAGGCTGCCCTCAGACGCCGGGCGGGCGCATCCGCGCCCCCCTAAAGTCACACGGGGGCTTCGCGTCCACGAGGACGCGGGGCCGCCGTCGCGGCCCGATACCGGCAGTGTGTCATCGTTATAGCTCGCCGGTATGACAACGGCATTAGGGGTGCCGTCGCGGCCCGAGGACCGGCGATGTGTCAGTATCAGGGCTCGCCGATTATGGGAAGCCCCTGGAAAGCACAAGGCCACTTCCGCTATGCTGCCGGTGGCTTGACGGAGGCTCTATGGACGAACACCCCCCCCTGACGATTCCGTCCGGAACACCCGCCGAGATCGAACGGTTCTATCGCTCTCTTCGACGGATCCGGCGCGTCGAGGAAGAAATTGCCCGCCTTTACCCCAGCAACGTCATTCGCAGCCCCATTCACTTGTCCATTGGCCAAGAGGCCGTGTCGGTGGGGGTGATCGACGGGCTCAATCCTGATGACGTGGTGGCGGCCAGCTATCGCGGCCATGCAGCCTACCTAGCCAAGGGTGGCGATCTCAAGGCGATGTTCGCCGAACTATATGGTCGGGATACCGGCTGTGCCCGAGGCCGGGGCGGCTCGATGCACCTGATCGATCCTGCCCACCACCTGCTCGGAACTTCGGCAGTGGTCGGCACCCATATTCCACTAGCCGCAGGCCAAGCCTTGGCACTGAAGCGCGAAGGCCGGGGCCGGGTGGTGGTGGTGTTCTTTGGCGACGGCGCCACTGAAGAAGGCGTGTTTCACGAAACTCTAAATTTCGCGGCTCTGCATCGCTTGCCCTTGCTGTTCGTGTGCGAGAATAATTTTTACGCCATTCACTCTCCCCTCGATCATCGATGGGCGACCCGCCGGTTATGCGAACGGGTCGCTACATACGGGATCCCCGCCCACCAGATTACCGACGGCGATCTTTTGCGTATTCGTGCCTGCGCCCTTGAAGCGGTGGCCTCCATGCGCCAAGGCAGCGGGCCGGTTTTCCTCGAATGCCACACCTACCGTTGGTGCGAGCATGTGGGACCATCCGAAGATTTCGAGGCCGGCTACCGCAACCGCACCGAAGCCCAGCCCTGGCAGGAGACCGATCCGTTAGACGTCATGGGCCGTTTGCTGGACCCATTGACACGCGCGCAGATTGACCAGGAGATCACCCTCGAGATCGCCGAGGCCGTCGCCTTTGCCGAGGCCAGTTCCTTTCCCGCCGCCGAGGAGTTGTTGGCTCATGTCTACGCGCCCTGACGGGATGTCCGGCGAAGGCCGCCTGCTGCGGTATGTGGATGCCTTGGCCGAAGCCGTGGCCCAGGAAATGGAACGCGACCCGAGGGTGTTCGTGTTCGGGCTCGACGTAACCGATCACAAGGGAATCCAGGGCTCGACCCTGGGTTTGCGGGAACGCTTCGGCCCAGATCGGGTATTCGGCACGCCTTTGTCGGAAGACGCCATGACTGGCGTGGCCATTGGTGCCGCCATGGCCGGTTTGCGCCCAGTCCATGTTCATATCCGCAATGATTTTCTGATGCTGGCCATGAACCAGTTGGTCAACATCGCCGCCAAAACCCACGCCATGTATGGGGGCGCGGTCACCGTGCCGATGGTGGTCCGCAGCATGATCGGCAAGTCCTGGGGGCAGGGGGCCCAACATTCCCAGGCTCTCCACGCCTTGTTCCTGCATATTCCGGGATTAAAGGTGGTGATGCCCAGCAATGCCCATGACGCCAAAGGCGCCCTGATCGCCGCCATTCGAGACGATAACCCGGTGATCTTCATCGAGCACCGCTTGCTGTACCCCACCGAAGCCTATGTTCCCGAAGCGCCTTACACAGTCCCCCCCGGTCAGGCCCGCATCTGTATGACGGGCGACGACCTGACCCTGGTCGGCATCTCGAACATGGTGGTGGAGTGTCTGCGCGCTCGGGAGCTATTGGCTGAAATTGGAATCCAGGCCGAAGTCATCGATCCGATCTGGCTGGAACCCCTGGATATCGAGACCATCGCGGCTTCGGCTCGTCGGACCCGCCGTTTACTGGTGGCCGATAACGCCTGGACCCGCTGCGGCATCGGAGCTGAAATCATCGCCGCCGTTCTGGAGCGGGCTGGCCCCGCTGCCGGCATTGCCGTGGGCCGCTTGGGATTTGCCGCCACAGCCTGTCCTCCTGCGCCCACTTTGGAAGCGGCCTTTTACCCCAATCCCGCGACCATCGCCGAGGCTGCGTATCGCATGGTCAAACCCGACGCTCCCGCCTGGCATCCAGACCCAGAGCGGGCCAAACTGGCCTATCAGGTCCAATTTCGCGGGCCGTTTTAACGCGAAACGGCTTCGGTGGGGGTTTTTAACAGAGTGCATTGACATTGCGCAAACATGCTCATACATTACCGAAATGAGCAGATTAGTGACGATAGGTGAGGCGGCGGACGCCCTTGGAGTCTCGGTGCAGACGTTGCGCCGCTGGGAAGCCGAGGGGC